>CAXTQD010000016.1:0-18021 GCA_964246175.1 uncultured Chthoniobacterales bacterium
CTCCGAAGGGTGCCGCCAAGAAGGACGCTCCTGCTTCCGGTTCCACGGCTGCTGAGACGGCCAAGCCGGCCGACAACCTTTCGCTCGATCCCAACGAGGTCGAGAAGCCGAAGATCGTCCGTGCCAAGGGTGCCAAGAACATTGTCATCGGCATTGCGCACATTTACTCGACGTTTAACAACACGTCGGTGACCATCACCGACCTCAACGGCAACGTCATTGGCTGGTCGTCGGCCGGTAAGGTCGGCTTCAAGGGCTCGCGCAAGAGCACGGCGTACGCCGCGCAAATGGCCGCGCAGGACGCCAGCCGTCAGGCGATGGGCCATGGCCTCAAGGAAGTCGAGGTCCGCGTCAAGGGACCCGGCGCTGGCCGCGAGTCGGCGGTGCGCGCCCTGCAAGCCATCGGCTTGGAAGTCACCGTCATCAAGGATGTGACGCCTGTGCCGCACAACGGCTGCCGCCCGCCCAAGCAGCGTCGCGTCTGACGTTTTACCCTTCCGCTTTACCGATCTAGTTTTATGGCAAGGTTCACTGGTCCCAAAACAAAAGTCTCCCGCCGCTACGGGGTGCCGCTCTTCGGCCCGTCGAAGGCCCTGGAGCGCAAGAATTATCCGCCCGGCGTGCATGGCCCCAAGGGCTCGCGCCGTAAGCAGTCCGAGTTCTCTATCGCGCAAGGCGAGAAGCAGAAGCTGCGTTACATGTACGGTCTGATGGAACGGCAGTTCCGCCGGTACTTCGAGGTGGCGCTCCGCCGCCGCGGTGTGACGGGCGAAACGCTGCTCCAACTCCTCGAAACGCGCCTCGACAACGTGGTCTACCGCCTCGGTTTTGCCAACACCCGGCGTGGTGCGCGGCAGTTGGTTGGTCACGGTCATGTCGCCGTCAACGGCACGAAGGTGGACATCTCGTCCTTCAACGTGAAATCGGGCGACGTGGTGACGGTGCGCGAGAAGCCGAAGTCGCGCCAGTTGGCGACGCGCAATCTTGAGTTGACCCAGATCGTGCCGGTACCCGATTGGTTAACCGTCAACCGCGACGCAATGAGCGGCACGGTGGCGCGCATCCCCTCGCGCGAGGAGATTGCTCCCATCGTCAACGAGCAGCTCATCGTCGAGCTGTACTCGCGTTGATCGCTCGGACGAGAGTCAATTCCCAACAGAGAGGACGGGCTGCAAAGCTCGTCCTTTTTTGTTTTAAGGCCCGCATGGCTCGGAGAGCCGCTTTTGCCAGCCACCGTGCAAACGCGGTGAGAAGGGATGTGCCGTTGCTACACCGGCGCGGGTTGCAAGAGCTTGTCTAGCTGATCCACGCAAAGCTGCGACCACGTTTCGAGTCCGTCCCGGCGCGCATGGAGTTCCTCGGGCGTCAGGAAAGCCAACTGCGTGATCTGTGCCTCGCGCTTGGACACGTGTGCGCCGTCGAGTTCAAAAACGTGGACGATTCCCAGATGTACCCGCCCGACCTCGGTCGAATCGTCGTTGAGCAGGGCACGGATATGGTTCTGGTAGCCGCTCTGGACGAAAAGTTCTTCGTCGACCTCGCGCTTGACCCCAGCTAGATACGAACGCTGGTCAAAGGAGAACAGGTTCTCGTCCGCATCGTTGAGGTGGCCGCCGATGCCGATGGAACCCTTGGCGGTCAGGCGCTTCTCGCCACCCTTCTTGCCGCGGACGTAGTACAGCACACGACCCTCGTGGACGAGCAGGACGTACGGGATGATCTGTTTGAGGTCAGGATCGAGTTCCGCACGGGAACGCGGCGCGAAAAAGTTGTTCTCCCGCGCCAGGATCGGCGGCAGGTAACGGGCCACGTCAAAGTTGAGCCCCTGGAAGCTCCCCAACCGGTCGAACAGGTCACGCCGGATCGCCAACACCATCTCCTCGCGCCGTTCGGTCGTCATCGGCGCGCAATGTAGCTGGAGGACACTCCGGCGTCGAGCGTTATCGGGGAAGCATCAAGCGTCGAGGTAGCGGCCCAACTTCTCGCGCAGAAGCGTACGTGCGCGGAAGAGGAGGCTTTTCACCGCTGGCACGGTCTGACCGAGCGTTTCGGCGATTTCTTCGTACGACAAATCCTCGTACCGACGTAGGACGAGCGCCATGCGTTGCGTCTCGGGCAAGCTGCCGATCGCCTCGGTGATGGCGGCTTGGAGTTCGCCTTCGAGCAGGGTGGCATCGGGAGCCGGGGCACAAGGGTCTGCCAGGTGCCCGAACGCTTCGCCGACCGTGCGCTCGCCCTCGCCATCGCCCGCCGCGGCGTCAAGGCTCGTGGTGGGACGACCCTTGCGGCGGCGCATCTCGTTGAAGACGAGGTTGCGCACGATGGTATAAAGCCACGTCGTGAACTTCGCCGTCGGCTCGTAGCGGGCAGCCGACCGCCACACGCGCAGGAACACCTGCTGGCCCACGTCCTCCGCGTCGGCCGAGTCCGCGCCGAGCATCCGCGCCACCGTGCCAACGACGCGCTGCTGGTGGCATTCGACGAGCTCCTCAAACGCCAGCCGGTCGCCGCCACGCACGCGCATCATCCAGATGATGTCCTGCTCGTCGGCGGTGAGGCCGCTGCCGGCTGCGGCGGCGTGGGGGCTCGGTTCGTTTGATTGGGAGGACAGGGGACGGCTGGAGTCCATGAACGGGAAAAACGCGGCCAGCCGGGTGACGACCGTGGACATGCCTATACCAACCGGCTGCCGTGCGAAAGGTTGCGCGGAAATCAATCGCCGCCGACCCGCGAACGGTTTTGCAAACCGGCGGCGTTGTGCGATTTTGTCCTTGTGAAAAATTTCACAAGGAGGCCGGCGTGATCGCTGCCTTGCTGCCGCGCGAACTCTGGCCGATTCACGAAAAGGTCGCCGCCGGTGAGCGCATCTCCGATGCCGACGCGCTCGTCCTTTACGCGAGCCACGACCTCAACGCGCTCGGGGCAATTGCTAACATCATCCGCGAGCGTAAGAACGGTAATGTAGCCACCTACCTGCTCAACCGCTACATCAACTACTCGAACGTTTGCATCCTGAACTGCCAGTTCTGCGCGTTTGCGGCGAAGAAGCGCGACGCGCATGCGTTTGAGAAGGCGATCCCGGAGATCGTCGAAACGGTTCGCGGTGCGTTGGGGCAAGGGATCACCGAGATTCACATGGTCGGCGGGCTGCACCCGTCGCTGAAGGCTGACTGGTACCTCGAACTCCTGCGCAGCCTCAAGGCACTCGACCCGCAACTGCATCTGAAATGCTTTACGGCGGTCGAGATCCAGCACCTCGCCAACCGGGTGTTCAAGCTGCCGCTGGAAGAGACGCTTCTCCGCCTGCGTGCTGCCGGGTTAGGTTCGCTCACCGGCGGTGGGGCGGAAATCCTCGATGACGGCGTGCGCGACCGCATCTGCCGCGGCAAGGAAACCTCCGACGAATGGATCGCCACGCACCGCGCCTGGCACCAACTCGGCGGCCGGAGCACGAGCACAATGCTCTTTGGGCATGTCGAAACGATGGCCCAGCGCGTTCAACATCTACAGCGGTTGCGCGAGTTGCAGGACGAGACGGGCGGCTTTACAGGGTTCATCCCATTCGCGTTCGTGCCGGACGGGGTGACCAGAGAATTGCGCGACATCCGCCCGACCACGGGTTTTGACGAACTGCGCAACCTCGCCGTCAGCCGGATCTACCTCGATAATTTCGAGCACATCACGGCCTACTGGGTGGCGATGGGATTGCCGCTAGCGCAGGTGGCGCTCGGCTACGGCGTGGACGATCTTCACGGCACGATCATGGAAGAAAAAATCTTCCATATGGCCGGCTCCAAAACCCCGCAGGGTCAGACAGTCGCGGCTTTGGAAAAAGCCATCCGCGAGGCTGGACGCGAGCCGATGCAGCGCGATTCGCACTACAACCGCATCGCTTCGACCCACCGTAACACCGGTGTGACCCCGATGGTGCCGACCCGGCCCGAGGCGGTTTTGGCAAGCGTGTGATCGCACGCGTCGCCCAGCATGACCCGTCTCGCTTGCTTGCTGGTGGTCATGGCGGTTTGTCCCGCGGGTGCCAAGGAACCTCCCGGAACCAAGCTACCGGTGGTGACGTTCGCTCCATTTCTTATCCCGGGCAAGGTCGCCGTCGTCCAGGGTGGACTGGGGGTGCCGGGTAAACGTTCCGACCGATGGAAGGGGCCGTTTGTCCCCGACCATCCGCTGTTCATCCAGGTCGCGTTCGGAAATCGGGTCAACGACCAAAACAGCTCTGACTACAACGTGCGTGTCTACCGGATCAACGAGGTGGGGGAGGCACCGTACCCGACGATCCGACCCATCGTCGAAAAGTTGCGCCAGCGGTTATCCTCCCGCGGCGAAAGCGACCTCGACCGGCTGGATGTCCCGGTGTACCCGATCCCGAACGCCATCCAGATCCTCCGCGCCAAGACGCAGTATTTCGATGCCCCTTGGGGCAGCGGGATCTTCTTCGTCGCTGCCTTTTCGAGCGGCGTGGAGGAGTATCCTGATAGCTCCTCGCTGGAGTACCTCTTCGAGGGGTTGTCGAACGACGGTAGGTATTTCGTCTCGGCGATGTTCAAGATCACTCACCCGGAGTTGGACAGCTCGGACTACAATCCCCAACTCGTCAGCGCGAGCGGCCCGACTTGGTCGCCCGAGTGGCGGGAGAATCAGAAGAAGGCGGATGCCGCCACGGCCAAGGCACCGGCGCTTCTGTCCGGGCAGGCCGATGATTCTTTCCAGCCGTCGTTGAGTGAGTTGCGGCAGTGGGGGTCCACACTGACCTTCCGGGACCCTTGGCAGTAGCAGAACGGTACGAAAACACTGATGCCCCACCGTGCAGAGCCGCGCATCGGCTGCGTGCGCTACCTCAACTCCAAACCGCTCATCTACGGACACGACGCGGAGGTCTCCTTCGAGACGCCGGCCAGCCTCGCCGATGGGCTGCGCGCCGGGCGACTCGACGTGGCGCTCTCGCCGATCTTCGAACTTCTCGCCCACCCCGGCTACCTCGTGGTGGACGACGTGGCAATCGCCTGCGATGGGCCGGTGTTCAGCGTGTTCGTCGCGCATTGCGGTCCACTCGCCGAACTGCGCACGCTCTATCTCGACCGCGACTCGCGCACGTCCTACAACCTCCAGCGTGTGCTTCTGGCGGAGTTCCATGGATTGACGCCCCGTTGCGAGCCGTTCCCCGACACCGGGCTGCCCGCCGAACTGCCACCCGGCGAGGGCGCGCTCGTCATCGGCGACCCGGCCATCGAGTTCCGGCAGACGCACGGCGACCGCTACCAGTACCTTGACCTCGGTGCGGCGTGGCGAGAGGCGACGGGGCTGCCGTTCGTGTTCGCGGCGTGGCTCGTGCAGCCCGGCACGGCGCAACCCGGAGTCCTAGCCGACCGCCTGCGCGAATGGCGAGCGGAGGGGCAGCGGCACGTGGAGGATATCGTCGCGGCGGAGCATCGCTATCCACCCGAGTTGAGCCGGCATTACCTGACGGAGCACATTCGCTTTCGGCTCGGCGCGGCGGAGAAGCAGGCGATCCGAGAATTTGCACGTCTCTTGCGCAAATACCAGGTCGTCCCAGGAACGGGTGAGTTCCGGGAGCCGATATGGATTTGAGCAACCGGCAGGTTCCCGAACGCAATTTACTCTATCGCGCAGAACGATTAAAAGCATAGACTAACCGTGGTGCGTCCGCTGCTTCCCCCTTTCAGCCATGAACGCTTTTGACCTCACGCAGAGCAGAATCCTTGTCACCGGCGGGGCCGGCTTCATCGGCAGCGCGCTCGTTTGGGACCTCAACCAGCGCAGCGTGGACGACATCCTCGTCGCCGACTTCCTGGGCACGGACGAAAAGTGGCGCAATCTCGCGCCGCTGAGCTTCAACGACTACCTCGAAGCCGATGATCTCTTGCGGCGCATCGAGGCAGGCGACCCGGCGTTCAACGACGTGGAACTCATCTTCCATCTCGGGGCGTGCTCGGCCACGACGGAACGCGACGCGGCCTATCTGGTCCGCAACAACTTCGAGTACACCAAGACCCTCGCGCGCTGGGCGCTCGCACACGATGCGCGCTTCGTCTACGCCTCGTCCGCGGCGACGTACGGGGACGGCACGGCGGGCATGAGCGACATGGAGATGGACCTCGGCGTCTTCCGGCCGTTGAACATGTACGGCTACTCGAAGCACCTCTTCGACGTGTACGCCGCACGCCACGGGTTCCTCGACGGCATCGTGGGCCTGAAGTATTTCAACGTCTACGGCCCCAACGAGGACCACAAGGGTGACATGCGCTCGCTCGTGCACAAGGCGTACCGGCAGATCGTGGAAACGGGAGCGGTGCGGCTCTTCAAGAGCCATCGCCCCGACTACCGCGACGGTGAGCAGATGCGTGATTTCCTGTACGTGAAGGATGCCGTCAACCTGACGCTCGAACTCGCCGAAACCCCGACGGCCGGTGGGCTGTTCAACGTCGGCAGCGGCCAGGCGCACACCTGGGTGCAGCTCGCCACGGCGATCTTCGAGGCGCTGGACCGAGAGCCAAAGATCGAGTTTATCGAGATGCCCGAGACGCTCCGGGGCAAGTACCAGTATTACACTCAAGCCGACCTGACCAAGCTGCGCGGGTATTGCAAGAACGTGGACCTTACCCCGCTCAAGGACGCCGTGGCTGACTACGTGCGCAGCTACCTCGTGCCCGACCGCCGATTGGGCGACGAGGCGGTCAGGAACATCGCCGAGCAACCGGCGGCAGCAGTTGGTGTGAGTAACCTATGATGTCGCTCACCCGGACTATCACTGGGCGGCGTGTTGCTGGTAGAACCACGCCGAGTAGCCGAATGCGCCCAGCGCCAACAGGGCGATAAACCCGGCAAAGAATGCGGAGAGGATGATGCCCGGTAGGAAGAGTCCGACCAGCCCGAGAGCCACCGAGCCGAAGACCATCACCCGGCTGCCAAAGCGATGCGTCGCGCGCCAAGTCGCAGGGTCTTCCAGGGTCCAGGGCGTACGGATGCCCATCAGGTAGTTGGGCTCCAGATTCGCCATGGCGTTGCCGACGATGGCAAGGAGGACGAGTCCGCCCATGGAGCAAACCCAGCCCACGTCCAGTTGCCAGCCGGCTGCGACGGCGACGACCACCACGCAGACTGTCGTGATGAATCCGCTCAGCCCGAGGCGCGCTGTCCGCCACGCGCGGCGTTGTGCGGGGATCGCGGCCGACCCACGGCGGCGCAGGCGCGGGTCGATGCGTGGCGCGAAGAAAAAGAGTGTGGTGCCGACGACGTTGATCGTCGGCGGGACGAGTAGGCCCACCGCCTTGGGCATCCAGCCATTTGGATGATTGTGCATGTCCCAGTGCGTGACAACCCGTGCGGGCAGCTTATCCCACAGCGCCGCGGCCAGTAGGTAAGGGAGAGCCAGAACGATGAGTTGGAGACTTTCTAGGCGGAGAAGTCGCAGGGCTTTTTTCATGGGTGGAGCGGCGTTGTTTTTTGGCGAGGGCGACCAGGTTGAGAAACCACGATAGACATTCGTCGAGCACGGTGGCCTCCAGGCGGTAGACCACCGACTGTCCGACCTTGCGTGAGGAGACGAGCCCCGCGCGCCGTAAGAGCGCGAGGTGGTGTGACACGGTGGGCTTGCCGAGGGCGAACTCCCTGGCGATCTCGCCCGCCGGCAGGTCGCGCTGGCCGAGCAGGTCCAGGATGCGCCGGCGGGTAGGGTCGTCGAGGGCGCGGAAGAGGCCGTTCATTGTTATTTCGATGATTCGACAAATATCGAATCATGTCAAGCGGCAAAGAAAGATCATTGACTCTGTTGTATTTTCAGTAAAAATTGAAAATACATGAAAGATGATGTCCAGGCCGAACCTTCCGCGCTGACGCAAGCGCGCGACGAGTTCGTGACCCAGTGGGGTGCGATGGGCAGCGCCTGGGGCATCAACCGCACGATGGCACAAATTCACGCCCTGCTCATCACCACGCCCGCGCCCATGACGACCGACGAGGTCATGGCAGAACTTAAGATCAGCCGCGGCAACGCCCACGGCAACCTGCGTGAACTCGCGAGCTGGGGCCTGATCCGCAGCGTGATCCGCAAGGGGGAGCGCAAGGAGTTCTTCGAGGCCGAAAAGGACGTGTGGAAGATGTTCTGCATCGTCATCCGTGAACGCAGCCGCCGCGAGCTGCGCCCAGCGATGCGCGTCCTCCAAGAATGCGCCGCCCGTACCCGTGGTTTACATGGGACAGAAGCGGACGCCTTTAACGCACAGATCAAGGGCCTGAGCGACTTCCTGACCTTGGCCGACAGCATGAGCGACAAGATCGCCGCCTCCGAGCAGAGCAAAGTAGTCCCGTGGGCGCTGAAGTTTCTGAGATGAGCCGACCGCGTCTTTTTTTAGCAAGATTTTTCAGTGAATACTGAAAATACAGGAACTAAACAAACATAAGAAACCCAACTCACATGACACCCACCGTTTGGACCTACATCGTCTACCTGGCCATCAGCATCACGCTGACGGTCTGGGTCGCCCGTACCCTGCACAAGAACGGTCGCATCTTCTTGGTGGACGCCTTCCTCGGCAACGAACCGCTGGCAGACTCCATCAACCACCTGCTCGTCGTCGGCTTCTACCTAATCAACGTGGGCTTTGTCAGCCTCGCGTTGAAGTACGGCGAGAAGCCCGATAACCTGCAAGGCGTCTTCGAGGCCCTGAGCACGAAGCTGGGCTTCGTCATGCTGATCCTCGGCGCGATGCACTTCTTCAACCTGGCGGTGTTCTCCAAGATGCGCCGCCGCGCGCTGCTGGGCAGCGTACCGCCGCCCATCCCGCCCCAAGGCCGCGTGCCCGTGGTCAACGCGTGAGCCATGAAGGCGCTCTACGTCCTCTACGACGAAAGTTGCGCGCTCTGCCGGCGGTGCCGCCGCTGGCTAGGCGCGCAGCCCGCCTTCGTCGAACTGCGTTTCCTGCCGCTCGACGCGCCGGAGACGGGCTGCCGGTTCCCGGGGATCGAGCGGTTCCATCCAAGCGAGCAACTCTTGGTTGTCAGCGACGAGGGTGACGTTTACCAGGGATCGCACGCCTGGATCATGTGCCTGTACGCCCTGCGCGAATACCGCGAATGGTCGCAGCGGTTGGCGGGTCCGCTCCTGCTGCCCTGGGCACGACGGGTGTGCGAACTGGTGTCCGAAAACCGTCTGTCGCTCTCCACGTGGCTGCCACGTTTGGACGACACCCAACTGCGTGACCAACTTACCTCTGCCATCCCGACGAACCGTCCGTAAACAAAACGGGGCATCCGCCGCCCTCCACCCGGAGGAGACAGGTGCCCCGCTTCACTTCGCAACACTACCGACTCAACACACCGCACACCAACACTGCCAATCTTTCCTGACCTGTCACCAAGTCAACGCGCCACCGGTCTGATACTCGGTCACACGCGTCTCGAAGAAATTTTTCTCCTTGCCGAGGTCAATGGTTTCGCTCATCCACGGGAACGGGTTCTTCGAACCATACTTCGGCACGAGACCGATGCGCTCCAACCGCCGGTCGGCGATGTGCTGCACGTACTCGCGGAAGAGCTTCGCGTTCAGCCCGAGGATGCCTTTGGGCAAGCAATCCTGCGCGTAGGCGATTTCGAGTTCGACAGCCTTCGTGATCATGCCCTCGATCTCGGCGACGAGTTCCGGCGTCCACGCGGCCGGGTTCTCGGCCTTGATACCGTTGATGAGGTCTGCGCCGAAGGACAGGTGCGTGCTCTCGTCGCGCATGATGTACTCGAATTGCTCGCCGATGCCCGCCATGCGGTTCTGCCGCTTGAAGGACAGGATCATCACGAACCCGGAGTAGAAGAAAATTCCCTCCATGATGACGTAGAAGCCGATCAAGTTCTTGAGGAACTTCTGCACGCCCTCGACCGAGTCGGTCGAGAAGTTCGGGTCCATGATGTCGGCGGTCAGCGTCATCTCGAACGCGTCCTTGTCGTGGATCGAGTTGACCTCGTGGTACATGTTGAAAATCTCGCGCTGATCCAGCGAGAGGCTTTCCACGATGTAATGGAAGGTGTGCGTGTGCACGGCTTCCTCGAACGCCTGCCGCAGCAAAAACTGGCGGCACTCGGGGTTGGTGACGTGCTTGAAGACGGCCAGCACGATGTTGTTGCCCACCAGGCTCTCCGCCGTGGAGAAAAACCCGAGGTTACGCATGATGACGCGCCGCTCGTCCGGGTTGAGCCGGTTGGACTTCCACAGCTCGATGTCGCGCTGCATGGACACCTCGGTGGGCATCCAATTATTCGCGCAGCCATTCAGGTAGTGCTCCCACGCCCAGGTGTACTTCAAGGGCATGAGCTGGTTCACATCGACGGCCTTGCAGTTGATGAGTCGCTTGTCGTCGGCATCAATGCGCTTGGCGAGGTCGTGGAGTTCGGGGCGAGAATCGGTGGAGTTGCAGCAGGACATGGATCGGGAGAGTTAGCGGAGGATGGTCGGTGTCAGCCGGCGAACGGCAACAACGGGCCGGCGGAGCGTCGGGTGCGGAAGAGAATCTAATCCAGGAAGTGGCGCGGGCCAAATACGAACCGCGCGCTGCCGTCCGGAAATTGGAGAATTGTTAGGAAGCTTTGGACTCGTCGCCCTTGATCGTTTCGGTGACTTTATCGACCGCCGACGCGCCCGCGTCGACGACGGCCGCCGCGGCGTGGGTGACGGGTTCGGTGACGGCACTCACCACTTTGGAGAGAGTGGATGTCTTGACCTTGGCCGCAGGCTTAGGAGCGGGCTTAGTGGCCTTGGGAGCAGGCTTCTTGGCGGCGACGGTCTTCGGCGCAGTTTTAGCCGCAGTTTTGGCCGCGGGCTTGGCAGCAGTTTTCGGCGCGGTTTTGGCCTTTGCTTTAGGAGCGGGTTTAACGGCAGCCTTGACCTTGGCAGCGGTGGACTTGGCTTTCACCACCGCCTTCTTGCCGACAGTCTTGGCCGCGGCTTTGACCTTGGGGCCGACGTTCTTGGCCTTGGTCGCTAGCACCTTGGCCGCCACGGTTTTAACGCCACTCTTCTTGGCTGGTGCAGCCTTCTTGGCCAGTGTAGCCTTCTTCGCAGGAGCAGCTTTTTTGGAGGCGGGCGCCTTCTTGGCCGGCGCAGCCTTTCTGCTCTTGGCGGCGATGGCGATAGCGGCGGTTTTCTTGGCGGCGGCGGTGGTTTTCTTGGCCATGGCGGTTACTTCAGGTGGTGTGGATTCGGGTGGTGGTGACGGATGAGCTTTACTGGCAAGCCTCGCAGGTCGGGTCGAGCAGGCTGCA
The DNA here is from genome assembly GCA_964246175.1 of uncultured Chthoniobacterales bacterium. Taxonomy (GTDB): domain Bacteria; phylum Verrucomicrobiota; class Verrucomicrobiia; order Chthoniobacterales; family SZAS-18; genus CAHJWO01. Next base: position 11,284 of record CAXTQD010000016.1, read on the forward strand.
CATCTTGGCGCTTGCCGGCTCGGCGATGTTGTCGAGCGACCCCTCGGCGGGTAAGATAGCTTCGGCGGTGACAACCGCGGGTGTCGGCGCAGCCGGAACCAGGGCGGGTGAGGGATTCACGCTGCCGACACCGCGCTCGACCTTCACGTTGGCGCTCGCGCTCTTGTTCTTCATCCAGCGCGGCTGCGCGCCGCGGCGGTTGACATCAACCGTGCTCTTCTCGATCTGCGTGGCGGCGAGCGTGCGCAGGTAGTACGTCGTCTTGAGCCCCTTGCGCCAGGCCAGCGAGTACATGTCGCTGAGCTTTTTGCCGTTCGGCGCGGCGAGGTAGAGGTTCAGCGATTGGCCCATGTCGATCCACTTCTGACGGCGGCTGGCGCACTCGATCAGCCAGCGCGGCTCGATCTCGAACGCCGTGCGGAAGACTTCCTTCACGTCTTCAGGGATGCGCTCGATCTCGGTCAACACACCGTCGTAGTATTTGAGATCATCTAACATTTCCGGGTCCCACAAGTCCAGCTTCTTGAGCGCCTCGATCAAATAGACGTTGAGCGTCGTGAACTCGCCCGAGAGGTTCGACTTGGCGAAGAGATGCTTGTACATCGGCTCGATGGACTGGCTGACCCCGCTGATATTGGAGATCGTCGCCGTCGGCGCGATGGCCATCGTGTTGGAGTTGCGCATGCCATGCTCCTTGATGGCGGCGCGCACAACGTCCCAATCCAGCGTGGACGAACGGTCCGTTTCCATGAAACCGCCGCGCTCCTGCTCGACCAGTGCAGGCGTATCCATCGGCAGGATGCCGCGGCTCCACTTGCTGCCCGGGTAGCTCTGGTAGGTGCCCCGCTCGCGGGCAAGGTCCGTGGACGCAAGGATCGCGTGGTAGGAAATCAGTTCCATGCTGCGATCCGCAAACTCCACCGCCGCGTCGCTCGCGTACGGCACGCCCAGCTTGTAGAGCGCATCCTGGAAACCCATCAGCCCGAGGCCCACCGGGCGGTGGCGCATGTTCGCGGTGCGCGCCTCGGTGGTGGGGTAGTAGTTGATGTCGATGACGTTGTCGAGCATCCGCATCGCCGTGCGGATGGTCTTCTCCAACATCGCGGCGTCGATGCCGTATTCATTTGTGTGCGCGGCGAGATTGATGGAACCAAGGTTGCAAACGGCGATCTCATCCTCGCTCGTGTTGAGGAGGATTTCCGTGCAGAGGTTCGAGGAGTGGACGACGCCCGCGTGGTCCTGCGGCGAGCAGATGTTCGACGGGTCCTTAAAGGTTAGCCACGGGTGACCGGTCTCGAAGACCATCGTGAGCATCTTGCGCCACAGCGTGACGGCCTCGATGCGGCGGTGTAGCGGCAACTCGCCACGCTCGGCCATCGCTTCGTATTCGGCATAGCGTTCTTCGAAGGCGCGACCGTAGAGGTCGTGCAGGTCGGGGCAGTCGCTCGGGTTGAAGAGCGTCCAGTGCCCGTTCTGCATGACGCGCTTCATGAACAAATCGGGAATCCAGTTCGCCGTGTTCATGTCGTGGGTGCGGCGGCGTTCGTCGCCCGTGTTTTTGCGCAGTTCGAGGAAGTCCTCGATGTCGAGGTGCCACGTTTCGAGGTACGCGCACATCGCGCCCTTGCGCTTGCCGCCCTGGTTGACGGCAACCGCCGTGTCGTTGGCGACCTTCAGGAACGGCACGACCCCCTGCGACTCGCCGTTGGTGCCGCGGATGGTGGCGCCGGTGGAACGGATGTTCGTCCAATCGTTGCCCAACCCGCCGGCCCACTTGGAGAGTTTGGCGTCGTCGCTGATGACCTTGAAGATGTGGTTCAGGTCGTCCATCACCGTGCTCAGGTAGCAGGACGAAAGCTGCGGGTGCAGCGTACCCGAATTGAAGAGCGTCGGCGTGCTGCTCGTGAACCGCTGCGACGACAACAGTTCGTAGAACTCGATGGCGCGTTCGTTCTTTTGCTCGGCGGTTTCGAGGACGGCGAGGCCCATCGACACGCGCATCCAGAAATACTGCGGCGTCTCCAGACGCCGGCCGCGGTTGTGGATGAGGTAGCGATCGTACACCGTTTGCAAGCCCATGTAGGTGAACTGATTGTCACGCTCCGGGCGCATGGCGGCGGCGATGTGCGCCAAGTCAAAGTGCAAGAGGCTGCTGTCGAGCCGGCCCAACTCGACGCCGTTCTTCAGGTAATCGACGAAGTGCTCGGCATGGCGGGTGTTGAGCGTGGCGGCGTTCTGGTTGTCGTCAGCCTCACCGAAGGGTAACACCTCGCGGTAGATGATGTTAAGCAGGAGCCGCGCGGCGACGTAGCTGTAGGCCGGCTCGCGCTCAATGCGAGCTTTGGCGGCGAAGATCATCGCCTTGTCGATCTCCTCGCACGTCACACCATCATAGAGGTTTTGAAGGGTCTCCTCGGCGAGTTCGCGCCAATCCGTGCGGTCGGAGAGGCCGGCGCAAGCGCGGATGAGTTTGCGGCGGACCTGCTGCACGTCGAGCGGCTCCGTGGTGCCGTCGGGCAAGGTGCAGTTGAGGGCAGGAACGTTGAGCGCAGCAGCCTCCTGCTGGCCGCGCAGGACCCGGGCCTTTTTGCGCTCTTCGCGGTAGAGGATGTACGAGCGCGCGATGGCGTGCTGGCCTGAGCGCATGAGTTCGTTCTCGACGAGGTCCTGGATCAACTCGACCTCCAGTTCCCGGCCGTCAGCGGCGAGTTCGAGGGCTTTCTGCGCGACGGCGTTGGCTAGGTAAGCAACGCTGGTGGCCACGTCGGCGGGCAGGATGCTGTCCTTGGGGAGGCCGAGTTCAGCCTTGTAGGCGCTCTCCAGCGCAAGGCCGATGCGCGCGTCGTTGAACGGCTCCAAGTGGCCGTCGCGCTTACGAACGAGGAAGCGGTCGCTTTCGGGCGCCGTGGCGGGCAGTAGGTCGAGTTGGGTCTGGCTTTCGTTCAAGGTCATCGTAAAAATTCTCGTCGGTTAGGGCAATTTTGGAGAAAACAGCGGGCGTCGTTTTGGATGATCGGCAGGACGTTTTCTCCGCGGGGAAGGATGTTGCCTTTTTTCTTTACGGCACCAAAAAAAGTCTAGGTGAGAGACGGTACGACTTCCCACCGAGGGCGGATGGCACTGCGGTCAAAACCCAAGGTCCCTCGCGGCCATCCGTCAGCATTTTTCCTCTGCTTCAAGCAGTCTTGGAGTTCACCGAAAAGGAGCTTCAAATTCTGCTCGAAGCCCCTCTTCCGTGAACGTTTCTACATATGGGATGGTACGGCGCCTCCTCACCGAGGGACAGCCTGATAAACATACCACATATAGAAGATCATTCAAAGAACTACGCAACAGCTTGGATTAACCAGGGTATCGTTCTCAAGCACTTTTTGCGCGGGCGGCGAAGAAAATCCTTGGTTCTCTGCGGTGAAAATTTTGTCTTCCTCTACAAGGGCGGCAGGAATGACAATTGGGCATCGTTGATGCTTCAGGGGAAAGTGAACAAGTGAATAAAAGGGGGCGGTCCGCGCGGACCGCCCTTTCCCGTAAATGATGCTGGCTGCGGGCCTTTTCAGGCGCGCCGGTTGCGGCGGCGAGCGAATGGTAAGCTGCCAAGAATGCCCAGGCCGCCAGCGACAACTGCCCAGGTGCCCGGTTCGGGGACGGCGGAGACGATGATGGTACTCGCGCTGACCGTCTCGGTCAGGGGCACGCCCGCGCCGAGGGATGCGTTCGTCGTGTTGAACGTGTACGTGCCTTGGGTGATGCCGCCGGCGACCGTGGCGACGGTGAACGTATCACCGTTCTGGATCGTATAGCCGCCCGTCGTGGCAATGAACACCGTGCCGTTGAGCGTGAAGGTGCCTGCGACCGTGATGCGGTCGAAGTTCCCCGAAGCGTTGTTACCGCCGATTTCCATGTACAGGCTGCTGGTGGGAGCGGAGGACAGCGTCAGGTTGGCGCCGAAGTTAATCTGGCCGATGGAACCGATGCCCGCCGTGGACTACGTCAGGCCAGTGCCGTTGCCGGGCGAGACCCGGCGGCGACCGTCACCGCGCCGCTGGTCGAGAAGCTGCCCGCCAGCGTGCTGTAGTTCGTCGTGCTCGCCGCACCGATGTTCACCGCACCCGCGCCGAAGGCGGAGCCGCTGGTGTTGTTGGCATAGATGGCGCCGGCGGCACCCGTGTTGGTGAAGCCGTCCGTGAAGGTATTGCCCATTGTGCTGTTGAGCGCGAAAGCACCATTGCCGGTCTTGGTGAGTGCGCCGTTGCTGACAGTGCCGCTGATCGTGGTGAGCGCCGTGTTGCTGACCGCCAGCGTACGCGCACCGTTGAGGTTGAAGCTGCCCGAGAGCGTCAGCGGAGCTGTGCCCGCGAAAGCAGCCGTATTTGGCAGAACCCAAGGGTTGGCAATCGTGCGGGGTGCCGTGCCGGAACCCTGGAACGTGCTTGTCACGCTACTTTCTGAGAGGTAGATCGTGCCGCCGTTCCCGAAGGCGGTGTCCGAGCCGAGGGTGTACGTATCGCCCTGCGTGTTGACGCCGCCGGTAAAGGTGTTGTTGCCGTTTAGCGTAACGTTGGTGCCGGGGGTGAATCCCTGCGAGGTGCCCGGGCCGCTGATGACGCCGTTGATGACCACGCCGGTGGCCGTCGTCGTGCCGGCGTAGATCGTCAGGCTGTGCTCCATGTCGATGTTGCCGTTCATGGTCAGGCCGGCAGCCCCGCCGAAGTAATCCAGGCCCGGGCTGGCGAGATTGGCGATCAACAGGTTGCGGGCGAACGTGATGTTGGCCGTCGCGGCCACCGCCGCTCCAGGGCGCGGTCGAATAGTTGTACGTCGATGCCACCGGCGTCAGCGTGGCGCTGGTCGCGGCGGAGAACACCGGGCCGATGTTCGTGATCGGCGAGGAGGACGGCATCGTCGAGTCCAGAAGGGCGATATGGTCGGAGGCGCTCTGGTCACGCGTGCTGGTGATAGGAACGGCGGCGCTTGGGGACCAAGCGTCAGCCTCCGTGTAGGCGAAAGGTTTGCGGACCGGACCAAGAGAAGAGCCGGTCGATGGTGGTTTCGTCCAGGATGCTGCTTTTCTCGACGGGCGCGGCGTCGGCGGGCTGCGCTTGCACGACGTTTGCACCGGCCACGAGCAGCAGGCCCGCGAAGCTGACCCGGGTGAAAAATGCCTGGAAGGATTTGCGCGTGATCTTCATGGAGTTGGTTCAGTAAATTTCTGGAGAAAAACGATGCCTGTGACAATCGCTGCCCTGTGCGTGCTTCCCGGCTCTGCCTCCCTCCGGATGGTGACCACCTCTGGCTGACCTGCTCGCGCCGAAAAGTCCGACGTTCTTTTTGCCTCCTTTCCCTGCCAGCGCACCCTGACGGGTCAGAAAGCGCGGCGATGCTGTGAGGAGAATTCCTGACGCGCAAGGAGAGAATGTAACAATTTGTCAGTTTTGACAGCAGCCGCTACAGACCCGCGGCGCTTCGCGGGCGTCCGACGTTCTGCGGGGGAGCGTTACAAGGGAACGTTCCCCCTTGCTTATGGCAGTTTATTCCCAGGACGACCTTTTCGGCGCGGCCGAACCGCCGCCCGTGGCCCGAACCCCGCCCGCCGACGACAAGCGTAAAAAGCTACGCCTCGTCCACGCACGGCTGTGCAAGGAATACGGCTGCCCCGTGGCGCACTTTCACGAAGTAGCCCCGCTCGACGAGATTGTCTCCTCCCTGCTTTCCCACCGCACACGCAACTCGGAGTCTGGCGCGGCCTACGACGAACTCCGCCGCCGCTTCCCCGATTGGGTCGCCGTGCGCGACGCGCCCACCGCCGACGTGCAGGACGCCATCAAGACGTGCAACTGGCCCGAGCAGAAGGCCCCGCGCATCCAGCAGATCCTGAGGCTCATCACCGAGAAGCGTGGCGGCGACCTGTCGCTTGACTTCCTCGGAGCCCTGCCCGTGCGCGAGGCACGTGACTGGTTGGAAACCCTGCCCGGGGTCGGTCCGAAGACCAGCGCAGCCGTGATGATCTTCAGCCGCTTGCGCCAGCGCGCGCTGCCCGTAGACAGCCATCACCACCGCGTGGCGCAACGCCTCGGGCTGATCCCCATGAGCCTCGACGTGGGGGCGGCGCACGCCGTCCTGGAAGCGATGCTGCCTGACGAGTGGGACGCGCAAATGGTCTACGACGACCATGAAATCTTGATGTTCCACGGGCAGCGGTGTTGCTATTACCGCGGGCCGGAGTGTGCGCGTTGCGTGCTGCTCGATCTGTGCCCCGACGGACAAACACGCATGGCCCGCAGAGCGGCGGTGTGATGCCTCCTTGGTGGGAGCGTTGCAGTGTCGCCTGACGGTGACGCTGGTAGAGGTTCTTTCCGACCACGTGCCCGCAAGGCACGTCGCAACGCGCCGCCCAGGCGCACCGCAACGTGGTTTCCAGCCACACCGCCCTTGACACTGGCCGAAAACGGCGAGCGCGCTGCCGGAGGTGTGGCTACCGTGTCCTCCGAACATGGAACCCGGCTTCGACCACTATCAGGCGCTCGCGGCGCGTGACGCCCGCTTCGACGGATTGTTCTTCGTCGGGGTAAAGACTACGGGCATCTACTGCCGGCCGGTCTGCGGGGCGCGCACCCCGCGGCGGGACTCGTGCGTGTTCCTCGACACCGCCGCGGCGGCCGCGCGCGCCGGCTTCCGCCCGTGCCTGCGCTGCCGGCCTGAACTCGCCCCCGCCGCCGTGAACCCCCACGGTGCGCCGTC
>CAXTQD010000016.1:18031-30636 GCA_964246175.1 uncultured Chthoniobacterales bacterium
GGGCGGCTGGTGCGTCGGCGTTTGACCTCGCCGCCGCGACAGGGTTCAGCGACCGGCAGCTGCGCCGACTGCTCGGCCGCGCCTTCGGCGTGACGCCGGTCGAGATCGTGCAGACCGAGCGGCTCCTTTTCGCCAAGAAACTCCTGCAAGAAACCCGCCTGCCGATGATCGACGTGGCGTTCGGCGCAGGTTTCCGCAGCCTGCGGCGTTTCAACGCGCTTTTCCAATCACGCTACGGGCTCGCCCCGACGGCGCTCCGGCGCGCAGGACAGGTCGCGCCCCGGTGGACCGGCGGTGGGCCGACGGTGCCCGCAGATGCGTTGACGCTGCGGCTTGCGTACCGGCCGCCGCTGGCGTGGCGCGAGTTCCTTCACTACCTCGTGCGCCGCGTGGTGCCGGGTGTCGAGTGGGCGGACGCCGCAGCTGGTGTCTACGGACGCACCGTGTCGCTCGGCGACAAGGTTGGCTGGGTTCTGGTCCGGCAGACGACGCACGGCGAAAATGCCTTGCACGTCCACGCGCCACCGGCGTTAAGCGAAGTGCTCTGGCCACTGCTGAGCCGGCTGCGCGCGGTGTTCGACCTCGATGCAGACCCCACACGGATCGACGCGGCGCTCGCAGCGGACCCTTTGCTGGCAACGTCCATCCGCGCACATCCCGGTCTGCGCGTGCCCGGCGGATGGGATGCGTTTGAACTCGCCGTGCGCGCCGTCCTGGGTCAACAGATCAGCGTGGCCGGTGCGACGACGCTCGCGGGCCGGCTGGCGGCGCGGTTCGGGGCGGCGGTCGAGACACCCTTCGCCATTCTCAGCCGCCTCGCCCCAACGCCGGCGGCGTTGGCTGAAGCTTCGGTGGAAAAGATCGCTGCCCTCGGCATCACGCGCGCCCGGGCCGAGACGCTGCGCGCTCTCGCCACGGCGGCAATGGGTGGGGAGCTGGACTTCCGCCCGGGCACGGACATCGGCGCGGCGGTGGCGGCTTTGCGGCGCGTGCGTGGGATCGGTGAATGGACGGCGCAATACGTCGCCATGCGGGTGTTGCGGTTCCCGGATGCGTTCCCGTCGGCCGACCTCGGATTGCGCAAGGCGCTGACCCCTCCCGGCCAGACCGGCTATCTTGGCGAAAAACAGGTCCTCGCCCGCGCCGAGGCGTGGCGGCCGTGGCGCGCCTACGCTGCCGTGCGGCTCTGGCACGGGCTCGGCCAATCTATCGCTTCTAAATGAACCAAGCTCTCTATTATAATCCCTATTATACAGAGATCGCCTCTCCGCTCGGCACGATCCTCCTGCGCGGGACGGCGCGGGGATTGACCGGGCTCTACATGGAAGAACACCGCCACGGCCCCCGCCCGGAAGAACGCGCGGGCTGGACGCGCGACGACGGTCCGTTCGCCACGGTGCGGGAGCAGTTGGAGGAATACTTCGCCGGGACGCGCACGGCGTTCGACGTGGCGCTGGACCGCGAGGCGCTGGCCGGGTCGCCCTTCCAACGCCAAGTCTGGGCGGCGTTGCCCGACATCCCGTACGGGGAGACGATCACCTACGGCGAACTCGCCCGGCGGATCGGCCAACCGGCGGCGGTGCGGGCGGTCGGTCTGGCGAACGGGCGCAACCCGGTGTCGGTCATCGTGCCGTGTCACCGGGTGGTCGGCGCGGGCGGCAGGTTGACGGGTTACGGCGGCGGGACCGATCGCAAGCGTGCGTTGCTGCATTTAGAGTCGCGTGGACGGGCAGGGGAGTGGTTTTGAGGATCAGGCCACCTCGCCCGCGGCGTGGCCGCTGGCCCAAGCCCATTGGAAATTGAATCCGCCCAGTTGTCCGGTCACGTCCACCGCCTCGCCGATGAAAAAGAGTCCTGGCACGGCGCGCGCTTCGAGCGTCTTGCTGTGCAGGTCGCGCGTGTCCACGCCGCCGAGGGTGACCTCCGCCTTCGCGTAGCCCTCCGTGCCCGCAGGCGGGGGAGACCAGCGGCGCAGGGTGCGTTCGAGGGCGGCGAGGGGTTTGAGTCCGTGCTGCCGGAGTGGACGCGACCCGTCGCCGAGCCCGCGTGCAAACGCCTGCGCGACGCGGTTGGGCAGGCGTTCGGCTAACACGTTGGGCAGGAGCGCGTCGCGGCCGGCGGCGTGCGTGGCGGCGAGCCACCCTTCGTCCGGCGGTGCGTCGGGCAGGAGGTCGAAGTGCAATTCGCCCGGCAGGTAAGAGGAGATTTGCAACACCGCCGGCCCACTCAGGCCACGGTGGGTGAAGAGAAGGTTTTCGCGGAAGGTCCGCGCCGGGCCGCCGCCGGCCGGTTGGGCGCGGGCGGCACAGGGCAGGGACACGCCGCTGAGTTCCTCGCAAAAGGCGAGCGACTCGCCCGCAAACGTCAGCGGCACGAGGCCCGGGCGCGGTTCGACGATCCGCAGTCCGAACTGACGCGCTACCCGGTAGGCGAGATCGCTGCCGCCGAGCTTCGCCCACGAGAGTCCCCCGCACGCCACCACCAGCGACCGGGCGCGCAACGTCTCGCCGCCGAGCCGGACACCGAAAACACCGTCCGCGTCCCGCGTGACCTCGCGCCCGTCGCGCCCCGTCTCGATCCGCACCCCGGCGGCGGCGCACTCGGCGGCAAGGAGGTCGACGATCTCACGCGAACTCCCGTCGCAGAAAAGCTGGCCCAGCTTCTTCTCGTGGTAGGCGACGCCGTGGCGTTCGACCAGGGCGACGAAGTCCTCCGGCCGGTAGCGCGCCAGCGCGGAGCGGCAGAAGCCGGGTTGGGCGGAAACATAATTGTCCGGCCCGGCATGGAGGTTGGTGAAATTGCACCGGCCGCCGCCCGAGACGAGGATTTTCTTGCCGATGCGTTCGGCGCGCTCCAGAACGCGCACCCGCCGCCCGCGCCGTCCGGCCACGGCGGCGCACATCAGCCCGGCCGCGCCCGCGCCGAGGACGATCAAATCTTCGGTGACCGGGGCGTTCGTCGCATCAACTTGGACCATGGGAAACCTTACGGGCCGCACGGAAAAAACGTCACAACTTTTCTCGCGCCGGAAAGTGGTCGAGTCCGACGGTACCGGCCCTGCCCAGCTTAAAGGGCGGCCGCGCCGCGCGTTTGACAAACCGGCTAGGAAGGCGGAAGTTTGATAGTTCGCCAATGTGCGAATAAGCACTCCCTAAAATCTTATGGCTGACAACGAATCTCTCCATGTGGACGAAGCGTCCTTCGACCGTGCGGTGCTGCAATCCGAGGTGCCCGTGGTGGTGGATTTCTGGGCGAGCTGGTGCGGTCCGTGCAAGATGATCGCCCCGGTGCTCGACGAAATCGCCCGCGAGAGCGGCGGCAAGGTGCGCGTCGCCAAGGTGGACGTGGATCAGAACAGCGCCCTGGCTTCCAAGTACAACATCCGCAACATCCCGGCGCTGCTGTTCTTCCAGGGCGGCGAGAAGCGCGACGAGCTCATCGGCGCGGTGCCCAAGAAGGCGATCCTCCAAAAGCTGGAATCCCTCACCGCCAAGGTCTGACGGCCGGCAGGCGTCGTCGTGCCGATGCTGTTCTATGGCCGACCCGAAAAAAGACCCCGAACCCCCACGCCCGCGCCTATTGCTCGCGGACGTGGACGGCACGCTCGTCACGAAGGAAAAAATCCTCACGGACCGGGCAAAGGAGGCCGTCAAAAAGATGCGCGCGGCGGGCGTCGAGTTCGCCGTCACCAGCGGCCGGCCGCCGCGTGGGATGTCGATGTTGATCGAGCCGCTCGGCATCACGACGCCGGTGGCGGCGTTCAACGGTGGCCTCTTCGCCAAGCCGCCCGGTTTGGACATCATCGAGCAGCACGTTCTGAAAAAGGACGTGGTCGAAGCGGTCATCGAGATCATCGAGAAACACCACCTCGGCGTCTGGATTTACCGCGGCAACGATTGGTTCGTCCATGAACGCCACGGCGCGCACGTCGACCGTGAGGAATGGACCGTCAAGTTCCCGCCGACGGTGGTCACAACCTACGACGGCAAGACCGACGATGTGGCGAAGATCGTCGGTGTCAGCGACGACCTCGACGCCGTCGCCAAGTGCGAGCAAGCGGTGCAAGCGGCGTTCCAAGCGAGCGTCGGCACGAAGAAGGGTACGCCCCAGCGGGACCTCTCGCGCGAAGACGATGCGGCAGACCGTGGAAAGTCGTCGGTGTCCGCGGCACGTTCCCAGCCCTATTACCTCGACGTGACGCATCCTGACGCGAACAAAGGCGGCGTGGTCGCAGCCCTCGCGCGGATGCTCAAGCTCCGTCCCGAAGAGATCGCCACCATTGGCGACATGCCCAACGACGTTTCGATGTTCAAGAAAGGTGGGCTGGCGATTGCCATGGGACAATCGAGCGACGAGGTGAAGGCTGCGGCGCACGAGGTGACGACTTCCAGCGAGGACGAAGGTTTCGCCAACGCCGTAGAGCGGTTCGTGCTCGGGGCCGGGTAAACGTACAGCCAATCGGCCCCTGTGGCATCGATACAAAGACGGCGTTCCTCACACCCGATCATTCGATGAAAACAGCTTTTACTATCCTCCTTGTAGCCCTGACGCTCGTCGGCTGCGCACAAAACGACGTGGCCCGGCGCGACGGTGACAAACGGCACGTCGCCTACGTCGCGCCGCACGACTACTTCAAGGACCGCCATACGATCACGGGGTCCAACATCCCCATCCCCCGCGGCCAACTACCGTCCTCCGGCCCCGTGTCGGCGAATAGCCCTTCGCAGGGTGTTGCCCGCGACCGTCCCTCCCTCTACCCGACGGAGCCAGTGGTTGGAGCCACCCAGAACACCGAACCAGGGACCGACCCGGTGAACGTGGGCGCGGGTCCGGCGGGTTCTCACGCGGTGCCCTCAGGCGATTGAGCATTTATGACCCCACGCGCTAAAGAAATTCTCTCCTGGTACGGCAGCGACAATCCCGGCACGCTCGCCAACCTTTCCCGGATCATAAACACCGGCCGGTTGGCAGGCACGGGGAAGTTTGTGATCCTGCCGGTCGACCAGGGATTCGAGCATGGCCCGGCACGTTCGTTCGCGTCGAATCCTCCGGCTTACAACCCGCTCTACCACTTCCAGCTCGCGCTCGACGCCGGCTGCAACGCGTACGCCGCCCCGCTCGGCTTCCTCGAAGCGGGCGCACGGGAGTTCGCGGGAGAGCTACCCCTCATCCTCAAAGTCAACGACCACGATCTGCTCGGCGGCGACGAGAAAGACCCGGATCAAGCGATCACCGGCAGCGTGGAGGACGCTCTGCGCATCGGTGCCGCGGCGGTCGGGTTCACCATCTATCCAGGCAGCACGAACGCCCGCAAGATGTACGGACAGATCGAGGCCATCGGTAAGGAAGCCAAGCGCAACGGCCTCGCCGTGGTGATCTGGAGCTACCCACGCGGGAGCGCGCTGAGCAAAGAAGGAGAAACGGCCATCGACGTGTGTGGCTACGCGGCGCACATCGCGGCACAACTGGGTGCGAACATCGTCAAGGTCAAGCTGCCCAGCGCCCACCTCGAACAGGAAGCCGCCAAGAAGGTCTACGAGAAGGAGCAGGTGCCCATCGGCACGATTGCCGAGCGGGTGGCGCACGTCGTCAAATGCACGTTCGACGGGCGGCGCATCGTGATTTTCTCCGGCGGCGCGGCGGAAGCGGACGATGCCTTGCTCGAACAGGTGCGCGGCATCCAGGCCGGCGGCGGGTTCGGGTCAATCATCGGCCGCAACAGCTTCACCCGCAAAAAGGAAGACGCGCTCAAGCTGCTCGGGCAGATCATGGACATCTACGAGGGGAAGTGACCTCCGGCCAAGGTGGGCAGCGCGTCCGCTCAGTCCCGTTCCAGCGTCGCCCGTGTCTTGGAACTCTCATAGTACCGGCCGCCGCCGGCGAATAGCTCCACCCGCTTTTGAGCGCCGGCCAAGAAGTCCCGGTGCTGACCGGCCGTGCGTGCATCGACTTGCGCAGCTTTGATCGCGTTCCTTTCGGCGTCGGCCGCGTGCTTGAAATCGCCAGCCTCCGCGTAGGCAGCGGCGAGAGTGTCAAGGTACTTGACCGAACCTGGCACCACCTGACAGGCGTGTCGCGCCAGGGTAACGGCCTGGCGACCGTTGCGCAGGGCGGGGTCGGGGTTGGTGGCGCGAATCCAGGCAAGATCGTTGAAGGCATCGGTGAAGCCGGCGTCCGTGCGGGTGACGCGGTCGAGTTCATCGGCTTCCGCGGCGGTGTCGCGCTGTTCACGGCGAATCAGGGCGCGCCCGTAGTAGAGCACCGCCAACACGCGGGCGGGAGACCGATGGGCATGGGCGAGTTCGGCGGCATGGCTGAAGTCGGCCAACGCGTCGTCATCCTGCCGCGCGCCCCACCGGGCCAATGCCCGGCGACGGTACGCCTCGTGGTCCTGCGGGTGCGCGGCCACCAGGCGGTCGCACTCGGCGAGCAGGGGATGGTAGTTGTGGTCGCGCTCGGCGCGGGCGAGTTCCGTCAGGAAGTGCCGGTTGTCGATGGATTCTGCTTCCACCTTGGCGAGCGACGTGGCGCGGGCAGCAGGAGCCACTGCAACCAGAGCCACGAACACGAGGGACAAAAGGCGCGGTGCGTTCATCAGGTGAATGTATCAGCCTCGGGGGAGCGGCTTCCGTGCCCAGGAAAAATTCTGCCTGGAACATGCCGATTCGCCAAGGTTAGAGGTTGAGGTTTTGCGCCACATGTAGTAAATGTATGACGTTCCCATCAACATCTTGCGTTTTTTGCATGGCTGAGCGTCCTCCTCCTTCCCGTCCGTCTAGTTCCGGTGATTTGCCCCTTGGTCCCATCGGTGATCGTCCGTTCAACGGCAACGGACATGCTCACGAGGCCAGGCACCCGCTGCCTGCCGACGGCTTGCTCGATGCCAACGCGGTGCCTACCGCGGGCGACGAACCTCTGCCCGAGTTCGGCGACGGCACAGGTGGGGATGGCGTGCCGCCGGAAGGAGCCGCCGTCCATGCCCCCCCGCCTGATGACCCGCCGTTCCGGGCATTGATGGACCGCAACTTCCTCTCGTACGCGTCCTACGTCATCCGCGACCGCGCCATCCCGGCGTTGGAGGATGGCCTCAAGCCCGTACAGCGGCGCATCCTGCACTCCATCCACCGCAACGACGACGGCAAGTTCATCAAGGTCGCCAACATCGTCGGCTACTGCATGCAGTTCCACCCGCACGGCGATGCGTCCATCGCGGACGCGCTGGTGGTGCTTCAGCAGAAACGTTATCTCGTGGAAGGGCAGGGGAACTTCGGCAACATCTTCACGGGCGACCCGGCGGCGGCCTCGCGCTACATCGAATGCCGGCTGACGGACCTCGCCCGCAACGAGATCTTCAACGACAAGATCACCCAGACGGTGCCCAGCTACGACGGCCGGAACAAGGAACCCGTCACGCTGCCGGCCAAGCTGCCGCTGCTGCTCATGCTCGGCGCGGACGGCATCGCGGTCGGCCTGAGCACGCGGGTGCTGCCGCATAACTTCTGCGAACTGCTCGAAGCGCAGATCGCCATCTTGCAGGGCAAGCCCTTCGAGGTGCTGCCAGATTTCGCGCAAGGCGGCATCATGGACGCCTCGGGCTACGCCAGGGGCACGGGCAAGATCAAGGTGCGCGCCCTCATCGAACCCAAGCCGCACGTCCCCGGGGTGCTGGTGATCCGTCAGCTTCCCGCCGGCACGACGACGGACTCTCTCATCGCATCCATCGAGGAAGCGGCGCGCAAGAAGAAAATCCGCATCAAGTCCATCGACGACTTCACGGCGGAAGGCGTCGAGGTCGAGATCAAGCTCGCGCCCGGGGAAGACGCCAAGAAGACGACCGCCGCGTTGTACCTGTTCACGGAGTGCGAGCAATCCATCTCCGCGCGCCCGGTGGTCATCAAAGGCGACCGTCCCGTCGAGATGGACGTGGACGAAATCCTGCGCGCCAACACCGTCCAACTCCTCGCTCTGCTCAAGCAGGAACTCGAACTCCGCCGCACGGAGCTGGAGGAGAGCATCCACCAGAAGACGCTCGCCCAAATCTTCATCGAGAACCGGCTCTACAAGGCTATCGAACGCTGCACGACCTACGAGGCCGTGCAAAAGGCGGTGCTCGACGGCGTGGGCAAGTTCCGCGCGCAACTGCGCCGCGACGTGACGGCCGACGACGTGGAGAGCCTGCTCGCCCTGCGGATCAAGCGTATTTCGGCCTTCGACATGGCGCAGAACCGCCGGGACATCGACGACCTCTTGCTCCAACTCGACGAAACCGAAAAAAACCTCAAGGGCCTGACCCGTCACGCCATCGGCTACCTCAAAAACCTACTTAAAACCTACGGCAAGCAGTACCCGCGGTTGACGCAGACGGCGACCTTCGAGGACGCCGACGCGCGGCAGGTGGCCGTGCGCAACCTCGCCATCGCCTACGACCCGGTGAAGGGCTACCTCGGCCACGGCGTGAAGGGCGAAGGTTTGGAGCCGGCGTTCCGTGCGTCCGAACTGGACCGCGTGCTGACGGTCGCCGCCGACGGGCGCTACAAGGTCATCCCGCCGCCGGAAAAACTCTTCGTGGACCGTGACCTGCACCACTTTGCGCTGTTCGGGCGCGATGCGGTCTACACGCTGGTCTACTCGACGCCGTCGGCGACCTACGTGAAGCGATTCACGTTCGGCGGCGCGATCCTCAACAAGGAATACCAGTGCGTGCCGCCCAAGGCGAAGATTCATCTTCTCACCGCCGAGGCAGCCGAGCGGGTTTATATCAAGTACAAGCCCTTCAAGCCAGGCAAGCGCGGCGGTGCCGGCAAGGCGGGCGGCACGCCGGACGAACAAATCGTCGAATTGGCCGACCTGCCTGTGCAAACGCCCAAGCAACTGGGCACGCTGCTCAGCCACCGCGCCGTCGACTGGCTCAAGACAACCCGCCCGCGCGGCTGGAACGAGACCGGCGGCCCGGCCATCGGACCGTTGTTCAACTAAATCCCATGACCCGACTGCTCCCTGGTTTGATCGGCGTGCTCTTGGTGGTGACCACCGCCCGCGCGCAGGACGGCCGTGAGGCGTTGCGGCAAGCCGCGGAGGCGATGCGGCAGGCCCCTGCCTACCGCGCGACGGTGAGCGACGCCGGCAG
Source organism: uncultured Chthoniobacterales bacterium (assembly GCA_964246175.1). Classification (GTDB taxonomy): domain Bacteria; phylum Verrucomicrobiota; class Verrucomicrobiia; order Chthoniobacterales; family SZAS-18; genus CAHJWO01. Next base: position 27,159 of record CAXTQD010000016.1, read on the forward strand.
TTCCGCCGCCGAACTGAGCATGGAAGTGGTGAACCCGAACCTGCTGCATCTCCGCACCGGGATGGGAACAGAGGTGTATGCGGACGGCAAAACCATCCTCGCGCGCGAGGGGGCTTCCGGCCCGTTCACGGAAGCGCGGGGCAACGTGGCCGCGACCGTTGCCATGGCGCGCCAGATGGCGACACCGGGCGCGCTCCTGCAAATGGCGACCGGGGTGCGGCTCGCCGGGCACGAGGCCGTCAATGGCCAGCCGGCGTCGGTCTACGCCGTCGATGCGCTGGTGCTCGGGATGCGCGCCAACGCCCGCGTGTGGGTGGCCGACGCGGACCACCGGCCATTGCGGGTGGAGGGCGAGGTTGACGGCGAGTTGAAGCTTGGCCCGCACGCGGGTGCCGGGCGGCGGGTCCACCGGAGTTCGGTGGTGACGTACCAGTACGATCCGTCGATCAAAATCACCATGCCGGCAAACTGAACCTCGGCCCACTGCTCTCGCAGCCATCCCGTGGACAACCTGGCCGCCGGAGGATAGAAAGGGGCGTGCCTGCCATTCCGTCACCCTCTGGCTACCGGTCCGCGTCGGTGTACGGGTGGGGCCTTGCACTCGGGCTGTTGCTCGCGAGCCTGCTGGTGCTCGACAACCGGCATCTCCTGCTGGAAACCCCGCTGCACGAGGGCGGCGACTCGGCGTCCAACTCCCTCTTCGTGCGCGAGGCAAAGTCCGGCGCGGTGATCCACGGGCATTACTCACGGTGGGACTTCTACCACCCGGGGCCAGTGCTGTTCTACGTCTACGCGCTCGGGGAGAGCGTGTTCTACGATTGGCTGCACGCGGTGCCGACCCCATATAACGGACAGATCATCAGCTCTTGCCTCGCTGTCACGGTGCTTTTCAGCCTAGCACTCGCCGTCTTCGCGCAACGACTCGGCGCGCAGCGGGGCGGGGCCGCGTTTTTCCTGCCGCTGGCACTCTTTTTCGCTGCGTGGCACTACGGCGCGGCGGCGCGCTTGGCCCCGGCCTTCGTGGCGACGTGGCCCGCTTGCCCGCTGATCCTGGTGTTCCTGTGTTTCGTGGTGGCGGCATCGTCGGTCGCGGCGGGCGGTGGGCGTGAACTGCCGCTCCTCGCGTTCACCGGCGGCTGGCTCGTGCACAACTACGTCGCGCAGCCGCTTTTCGTCGTCCCGATGGCGGCGCTGGCGTACGGGAGCCTGCTCGTGCGGCACCGGTCAGCGACTTGGCGTCAATTTCCACGCGCGCACCTCATCGCGGCAGGTATCCTGGCGGTGTTCATCCTGCCTTTGCTGATCGACGTGACGCACGGGAACGAGAGCAACTTCAGCCGGATTCTGGCCCACCTGCGACGACACCACGAACCGCTCCACAAGCTTGCCCGGTCGTTCTGCTACTTCGTGACGTTCGGCGGCTATGACCAGTATGATCCTGTGCAGGATTTTTTCGGTCGCTACACCGTCGGCGGGATGATGGCGTTCATCGGACGACATGCGCGGGCTTACCTCGGCTGGACGGCGGCGCTGGTCGGAACACCGCTGTTGTCCGCCCTGGTACGGAAGAGGCAGGGGGATGGATTTCTGCGTTGGTTCGGCGTCATGGCAGCCACGGCGTTTGTCCTGACCCTGCTGTGGGGGATGCGGCAGGATGGAGAGATGTTTTACTTCAACGCGTACTTCAACTACTCAATCTACTTCTGCGCGGCGTTGGGCCTGGCGGCAGCGTTGTCCATGTGCTTGCAGGCATGGATAGCCGCACCGGGGCGCGCGGTGATCTCGGCGGCGCTGGTGGGCAGCGTGGGAATCGCGTTCTGGTGGGAGGCGGCGTCGTTCGAGAACTTGGGCGTCGTCGAGCCTGGGGGCGACGCGCTCGTCGCCCTCACCGCACAGACCGCCGAGGCGACCCTGCACCCAGGACAGGTCTGCTATGTGGATTGGCACGGTTGGGACGGTTGGGGAACAGCCACCGGCACCGTCTTGGAACTCGACCGCCTCGGCTACCGGCCGCGCGTCAACGACAACTGGAAGACCATGTTCGGTCACCGGCGCGCCTTCTCATGGGAGGACGCGTATTCCGACGAGGTGGTCGGCCACTGGAGGATCGTGCCGGCGGTAGCAGGGTATGGCGTCGAGGCCCTGCCGCTCGCCGACCTGGAGCCAGACGGCGGCATGATCCACTTCTCCGCAGACGGGAACTGGGGATGCTACGCCTGCGGGGGATGGGCGCCGAGCGGGGAGACGAGTTGGGCGGACCAGCCGTGTGGATTGCTCCAGTTCCACCCGCTGCCGCTACCAACCGAGGGCGCGGCAGGCGTGGACCTGCTCATCGACGGGTGGAGCCTCACCGCGACCGCCCAGCGCGTCGAGGTGTTCTTCGACGGCACGCCGCTGCCGACCGTCTCCCTACCGCTCAGGCTCGGCGATGAACCCGCCAAGGTCCGTATCGCCGCAGAGCAATGGCGCGCGGCGGCTGGACGGGGGGTCGCCAAGGTGGCGTTTCGGTTTCTGGACGCTCGGTCACCGTACGAACTGGGCATGAACAACGACGAGCGGAAGTTGGGCGGTGGATTCCGCCGGGTGGAGTTCCGGGTGGCGCGCTAAAAACGCTTCGCAGAGGAAAACTTCTGCTATCATGCCGGGGCTGGACGTTCCGGCCGCGAGAACCTTTATGCGAGTCCTTTTCCTTGATTGTTTTTCGGGCATCAGCGGCGACATGACCGTCGGGGCGTTGTGCGATCTGGGCGTCAAGCCGTCGTCGTTCGAGTGGGAGTTGTCAAAGCTGGACATCGGCGACTTCCACATGCACTTCGAGCGGCAGCAGAAGCAGAGCGTGGAAGGGGTCAAGTTCGGCATCCACGAGGGGTCGACCCACACGCACGATCAGGACGAAGAACCCGAGGCGCACGCGCACGAACATGCGCACGAACATGAGCACGAGCACCACCATGATGATCACGATCACGGCCATGAGCACCATCATCACGAGCATGAGCACGAACATGGTCGTTCCTATGCGGAAATCCGCACGTTGATCGAGTCGAGTGATCTGTCGGACTTCGTCAAAAAGCACGCCTTAGGCATTTTCCACCGCATCGCCGTGGCGGAGGCCAAAATCCACGGCAAGCCCGTGGAGGAAATCGGCTTCCACGAGGTCGGCGCCCTGGATTCGATTGCCGACATCGTGCTGGCGTGCGCTGGCATCGAGGAACTCGGCGTGGAAAAAGTCTTATGCGGACCGTTGGCCGACGGGCGCGGTTGGATCGACTGCGCGCATGGGCGCTTCCCGATCCCGGCCCCGGCGACGTTGGAAATCCTCCGCGGCATCCCGGTCGGCCAGATCGACGAGCCGTTCGAGTTCATCACCCCGACGGGTGCGGCCATCGCGGCGGAGTTCGCGGCCGGGTTCGGCCCGATGCCGCCGCTGACCGTGGAAAAAGTCGGCTACGGCCTGGGCAGCCGCGACATCCCCAGC
>CAXTQD010000017.1:0-30452 GCA_964246175.1 uncultured Chthoniobacterales bacterium
GTGATCTCCACCGCGAGCTTGCCGCCGTCTGCGTCGGCCGGGGTCACGGACACGGTCGCATCCTCGCCGAAAGTCGCGGCGAGCTGGTCCTGGAGTTCGGCCACCGTCGCGGGCGCGGTGTCGGGCACCGTTGCTTCCTCGGCGTACTTGGTGAACGACGCAAGGTTCTTGATGAGGCGAAGTTCCTTGGCAACCTCGTCCTGGATCTTTGAGCGCACGGTCAGGTCGGACATGACCTTGGCGAGCACCTTGTCGAGCAGGGCGAGGAACTGGGTTTCCGTGAGGGCTTTCGGTTTGGCGGGCATAAAGCGGGCTGGCAATCTCCCCGTCCTCTCGCGCCCCGTCAATCCGCCGCTGGCAGGTCCGCGCCGGGGCCACGTGGCGGCCTGTCCGGAGAAACTTTCGCCGGTTGCTAAACCATTGCCCGGCGGGTTTGCTCTCCCGGGATGCCCGATGCCCCCGAACCGCTCCGCCTGCCGCCACATCCCCGCTTGTTCCTCGCGCCGGAACGGACCGCCTCCCTCCGCGCGCAAGTCGCCTCCGACGAAGATACCATCTTGGCCAAGCTCTACACCGTCGTGCGGGACGCCGCCGACGCGTTCCTGCCTTTGCCGCCGCTGCAACGCGTGGTGACCGGCTTCCGGCTGCTGGAAGTTTCGCGTGGGGTCATCGCGCGGGTGCTGCACCTGGGACTCGTCGCCGTGTTGGAGAACAGCGAACCGCACGCGCGCCGGGCCGTGGAGGAGATGCTGGTTGCCGCGGTGTTCGAGGACTGGAACCCTACGCGCTACCTCGACACGGCCGAAATGACGCTCACCCTCGCCGTCGGCTACGACTGGCTCCACGACCGACTCAGCGCCGACGAACGCACCCGGATTTCCTCGGCCATCCTCGAAAAAGGCCTGCAAACATCGCTGCCGGCCGATGCACCGCATAACCGCACTGGGTCCGCGGCGGGAGCAACTGGACACAGGTTTGCCACGCCGGCATCGCCGCTGGCGCGCTTGCGGTCGCGGAGGAACCGCCCGCGCTCGCCGCTACCCTCGTCGCGCGGGCCATCGAAAAAGTTCCACGTGCCGCCCACGCCTACGCGCCCGACGGCGCGTACGCCGAAGGCACGATGTACTGGGGCTACGGCACGGGTTTCCACGTCGCCCTCATCAACGCGCTCACGACCGCGCCCGGCCAAGACGGCGGGCTCGCGGACGCGCCCGGGTTCCTGGCGAGCGCGCGCTACCTGCTTCAGGCCACTAGCCCGACAGGACGGTTTTTCAACTACTCGGACGCCCAGGAAAGGCCCGAGTTCTCCGTGCCGATGTTCTGGTTCGCGCGGCGACTCGACGAGCCGTCGCTCCTCCACGGCAACCTGGCATTCTTGCACGCCGGGCAAAAAGTCTCCGACCGGCTGGTGCCGCTGGCGCTGCTGTGGTGGCGGCCGGAGTTCGCCGCACGCGTGGGAAAACTTGATGCACCTCCTCCGCTCCACTAGCGCGCGCGAGGTCCGGTGCCGGTGGGTGTTCATCGGTCAGCTTGGGATGATCCCCAGGCGACGTTCGTGGCGGTCAAGGGCGGTTGCCCCGCCGCGCCGCACGGACACCTGGACGGCGGCGCGTTCGTGCTGGAAGCCGGCGGAGTGCGCTGGGCGGCAGACCTCGGAATGCAGGACTACCACAGTTTGGAGTCGCGCGGCGTCAACCTGTGGGACGGCCGCCCGGACGGCGGCCGCTGGCGGGTGTTCCGCATCGGCGGGGGCCCGCACAACATCCTGCGCTTCAACGGCGCGCCGCAAATCCTGGGCGCGCGAGTGCCGCTCGTGCGCTTCGCGGACGCGGACGAATGACCGCACACCGTCGTGGACCCCCGCGCGCTCTATGCCAACCACGCGGCGCACGCGTGGCGCGGGGTGGCGCTCGGCGTAGACGGACGGGTAATCTTCCAGGACGAATGGACCGTCCCGCCCGGCCCCACGACGCGCCGAACCCCAATGCGCGGCTCTTGGTCCTGTACACGGACACTGAGGCTAGCCGCGAAGGCAGCTTCCAGCTCGTCGGCGCGTTGGCCAGTTCCCCGGCCGCCAATGCCCCTGCCCTGCCCTTCCGGCCGCTGGCGGTATGGTCCGCGCCTGACGCGGCGCTGGCGGCGGACTGACCCATCTTTGCCAGCATTTAACTTTTTGCCTTGCAGGGCGAGGGAGTTCTTGGTAAACATGGCCTCATCCCGTGCCAGCACGCGGGTTTGGAAGGCGGAAGCCCGCCTTTCCAGCAGCGTAACCTCAACACCCAGATGCAGCATTAAGCCGTTCCTCGCCAAGGTTGATTCCGCGGGAATGGCGAACCCGAATGGCCTTCCAACCGCAGAACCGCATTAACGTCAACGGCCGCATCCGCGCGCGCGAAGTCCGCGTGATCATGGCCTCGACGAAAGAACAGCTCGGCGTCATGCGCACTTCCGACGCGCTGCGCCGCGCCAACTCCCTTGGTCTCGACCTCGTCGAGATCGCCCCGACCGCCCAGCCGCCGGTTTGCCAGATCGTTGATTTCGGCAAGTACCGTTACGAACTGGCCAAGCAGGAGAAGGAGCGCAAGCACAGCGTCGCCCGGCTCAAGGAAGTAAAGTTCCGTGTCAATATCGACGCGCATGACTACATGACCAAGGTGCGCCGTGCCGAGGAGTTCCTCGACAAGGGCAGCAAGGTCAAGGTGCAGCTCCAGTTCCGGGGGCGCGAGATGGCGCACAAAGAACTCGGCGACCAACTCATGCAGAAGGTCAAGGAAGACCTCAACGGCATGAGCGCCGTCGAGATGGAACCCAAGCACGCGGGCCGCTCCATCAACATGACGCTCTCTCCGCTGCCCTCCGCCCGGCGCAAACGCAAGTTCAAGCCGCTCGACGAGACGGAAGCGGAAGCGGAGGCCGCGGAGGCCGCCGAGGACGACGACGCGGACGAGGAAGCGACTGAATAAAGGTGCGTGCCCGGGCGTCTGCCCACACCGCCGGGCACCGGCCGGGCCGCGATTCCTTTTGTCCACCTTATGAACACCGACGCCACCGCTCCCGAACGCCGCGCCGAGGTTGTCCCCCTAGAGGGTGAAATCGACCTTCACGAGTCCCCGCAGCTCATGGATCGGCTTAACCCGTTGATCGCCAGGAAGTCTCCGCGTGTCCATTTGGACTTAAGCCGGGTTAGCTACATCGACAGTTCGGGATTGGCGGTGTTCATCGACGCCATGCAGCGCATCCAGAGCTACGGTGGAGAGTTCGCCTTGGTGGCGATCCGCGACAGCGTCAGGAAGATTCTTGAGATCGCCCGGCTGGACCAGATTTTCAAGATCTATCCGGCCGGCGAAGGTGTGCAGCCAGCTTAGGCTGATTGCATGAAATCCTTGCGTCGGGCGGTCCAACGGCCCCGTCCGAGTCTGACTAAGCCGAGTAAGGTCAGACCGAAGATCGCTCCACCGCCATCAATGACCACGTCGTGCCAAGAGGCTGTGCGCGACGGGGTGAATGACTGGTGGTACTCGTCTAACGCCGCGTAGCCCACAGCCAGCACCACCGCCAAGCACACCGCTAGCCAGGGGCCACGGGGGTTGGGTTCCGCGTCGAGGTTGAGCCGCGGTCGGCAGAGCGCAAGCCAGAACAGCACGCTCAACACGGCGTATTCGGTGACGTGGCCGGCCTTGCGGATCAACAGATGTGCCCAGTCAAGTTGGTCCGGGCTCAAGTGGCCGCTGAACAGCCAACGCAAAAATGGCAGCACAAAGCGCGAGGTGTGTTCACTCGAGAGCACGTCAGTCGAACCACCGAAGATCAGCGCCATCCAAATCACCGGGGGCAGCCACTTGCGTAAGACCATCACGGCGCGCACCATCGTAACAAGGGGGCACGGCCGCAAGCCCCTCCTTTTTACCGCCTCGCCCCCATGCAAATCGCCCCCGATGACCTCGCAAAACGTTCGCTCGCCATCATCATGGGTGGCGGCGCGGGCACCCGGCTTTACCCGTTGACCAAGGAACGCGCCAAGCCTGCTGTGCCGCTTGGCGGCAAGTACCGGCTCGTAGATATCCCGATCTCCAACTGCCTGAACAGCGGCATCCGCCAGATGTATGTGCTCACGCAGTTCAACACAACGAGTCTGCACCAGCACATCGCCGCCAGCTACAAGTTTGACAACCTCGGGACCCGGCGCTCGTTCGTCGAAATCCTCGCCGCGCAGCAGACTCAGGAGAACGTCAATTGGTACCAGGGCACTGCGGATGCCGTGCGTCAGAACCTGCGCTATTTCCTTGAACACCCGGCGCAATATTTTGTGATCCTGAGTGGCGATCAGCTCTATCACATGGATTACCGCGATCTGCTGCGCCAGCACGTTGGCAGCGGCGCGGACATCACCCTCGGCACCGTGCCGGTGGCACGGCGGGAGGCGAGCGAATTCGGCATCATGCACAGCCACCCGGACCGGCGTATCTTCCGGTTCCAGGAAAAGCCGAAGGACCCGGCGCTGCTCGACGAGTTGAAGATTCCCGGCACGTTGCTCTCGGAAATGGGACGCGGTGCGGACGAGGAACTCTTCCAAGCGAGCATGGGCATTTATGTGTTCAACCGCCAAGTGCTTATCGACTTGCTAGCCAACGACTTTGCGGACTTCGGCAAGCACATCATCCCGGATGCCATCGAGAAATACCGCGTTCATGCCTACATCTTCCAAGGATATTGGGAAGACATTGGTACCATCCGGGCCTTCTTCGAGGCCAATCTCGCGCTGACGGACATCGTGCCGCCTTACAGCTTTTTCGACCGCGAAGCGCCGATCTACACGCGGGCGCGGTTCTTGCCAGCGAGCAAGATCAACTCGGTGACAATCCGTAACGCTGTCATTTCTGACGGGTGCATCATCTCCGACGCGCGGTTGGAGCGATGCGTCATCGGGGTGCGCAGCGTGGTCAACAGCGGTGCGGAACTACGCGACGTGGTACTCATGGGAGCCGACTATTACGAAGGCGACCCGCGCGCGCTCTCGCTCAACCTTCCCAGCGGCACGCCGCCCATCGGCGTCGGGCGCAACAGCGTCATCAAGCGCGCGATCATCGACAAGAATGCACGCATCGGTGACAACGTAGTGATCACCCCTGACGGCAAGCCCGACAACTACGACGGGGATAACTTCTACATCCGCGACGGTGTGGTGGTTGTGCCCAAAAACGCTGTTATCGCATCGGGAACGTGGATGTAAGGCGGCTGATCCTGTTCGATGTCGACGGGACGCTGACACAGTCCTCCACGCTCGATGCGGCGGCTTTTCTAAGGGCCGTTGAAGCTACGTTCGAGCTGAATGGTATCAAGCACGACTGGTCCAGCTACCGGCATGTCACTGGTGCCGGGGTTCTACGCGAAATCATCGAGACACGCCTCAGACGGCTTCCGACGAACGAGGAGATTGGACGCTTTCAAGAATATCTTACCGCCTCTGTTCGCGCCGGGATTGCGGAAGCCGGTGGGATCAAGCCTGTGCTTGGCGCGGCGCAACTCCTCGCGCGGCTGCTGGATTCGCCGAGCAAGTACGCCGTGGCGCTCGCTAGCGGTAACTGGGCAGCAATCGCGCGGCTTCTACTCTACTCGGCTGGCTTGCGGGTAGAAGGCGTACTGGGAGCGTTCTCGGATGACGCGCTCGCGCGGGAAGATATTTGTCGTACGGCTCGCCAACGGGCCGAGCAGCGGCATGAGTGCGTCTTTTCGCGTGTGGTTTACGTCGGAGATGGTGTTTGGGATGTACGGGCCGCGCAAGCCCTCGGGTACGGTTTTGTCGGCATCGGACAGGATGCTGCCGAGGAGAAGCTTCGCTTGGCCGGCGCAGCGGAGGTCCAGCCGGACTTTCAGGACGTGGAAGCGTTCTTGGCGGCGGTCGAACGGGCTGCGGCTACGGTGCCACCGGCTTCGTCTCAAACCGCGGGAACAGCGGCGTCGGCGCATTGAGCGTGTGGCCGTCCGGTAAGCCGCCCCAAGTGGCATCTTCCAGACGGAAGCGCCGGTCGTCGCCGGCGAGTTCCGGTCTCCAGTTTAATTGGTTGAAGATCCCGTGCGCAGCCTTCGCCAGCACCGGGGAAACGAGGATGGCGATGATACGCAACGATTCCGCTAGCTGGTACAACACTGCGTCGAGTTCCGTTCCGCGCGCAGGGTCCTTGGCGAGCTTCCACGGAGCAGCGGCATCCACGAGTTGGTTGCACGCGACGGCGAACTGCGCCGCGCGCGCTAAGCCAGCCTGTACCTGCGCACCGTCCATTTCGGCTGCGTATCCATCAATGGCTGATAAGCCATCAAACACTGGGGCTACGCGCAGAACGCCGTCGCGGTATTTGCGCGCCATGTTGAGCGAGCGGTTGAGCAGGTTGCCAAGGCTATTGGCGAGGTCGGCGTTGTACCGGCCAGCGAGCCGCTCCTCGCTGAAATCCGCATCGCGTCCCGTGGCGATGTCGCTCATCAGGTAATAGCGAACGGCCTCCACACCGTAGCGGTCAACCAATTCGCCGGGATCAACAGCGTTGCCGAGGCTTTTGCTGAACTTTTCACCGCTGCTGCTGTTCCACCAGCCGTGTACGAGGAAGGTCGGCATCTCGTCGTCGGCGAAGCCCAGCGCGCGCAGCATGATCGGCCAATAAATGCCGTGCGCCGGGATGAGAATATCTTTGCCGATGACGTGCACGGCGGTGCGCCACCACGCCAAGAACGCCTCCGGCGGACGTGTCGCGGCGGGGTCGTAGCCCGGCGCGAACGTGATGTAGTTCGCCAGCGCATCGAACCACACAAAGGTCACGTACCCCGGATCGAAGGGCAGTTCGATGCCCCAAGAGAGCCGTTCCTTAGGGCGGGAGATGCACAGGTCGCCAGCGATCTTCTCGGCGGCGTTGCGCAGTTCGGCCTGCCGGAACTCTGGCACCACCAGCGGCCGACCCGAGGCCGCGCGCCGGTCGATGAGGTCGAGCAGCCACTGGCGGCTGCCTTCCAAGCGGAAGTAATAATTTTCCTCCTCCCGGTACTCGACCTCACCCCACTCCGAGCCGAACTGCCCATCAGTGCCGCGTTCCTTTTCGGTGAGAAATTGCTCCTGCCGCACGCTGTAATAGCCACCGCGCGTGCTCTTGTAAATCCAGCGGCTTTCACCGGTGGCCGGGTCCTTGTCGTCCCAAAGACGCTGGAGGATCGTACGCACCTGCTCCTTGTGGCAGGCGTCGGTTGTCGCCGCCCAGCCGTCATAGCGCACTTCGAGTTTTTGCCACAGGGCGAGGAACTTCGCCGTGATCCCGTCCACGAACCCTTGCGGTTCCAGGCCGGCTTTGGCGGCGGATTGCTGGACCTTCTGGCCGTGTTGGTCCACGCCGGTGAGGAAGAAAACTTCCTCGCCCTTGAGCCGACGGTAGCGCGCGAGCACGTCGGCGAGCACTTTTTCGTACGCGTGGCCGAGGTGCGGCGCACCGTTGGTGTAGTCGATGGCGGTGGTGATGAAAAACTTGCTCACGGTCGGATGAGCAACATCCGCCAAGGCTTCGCACGCTTCAAGCGCCGACGTAGCGGGAACGTCAAACCTACCCGCCGTTTCCGTCCGTTGGCTTCAAGAGCGCGTCCAGCGGGCGGCTGCCGTCGTCCTTCACCACTTTGCCGCCCCAAGACAAAATCCGCGCCTTCGCCCCCGCGGCTTCCGCGTCCTTGATGCGGTCGGCACGCACGTAGAACAGCGACAAGCTCGACCAGCCCAGTTGATCATTGGGCCGCAACTCAACCGCCTTTTCCCCTGCCGCGATGGCCTCGGGGTAGCGGCCAAGCTTCATCAACGCCATGCCCAGCGCATGCCAGCCGTCGAAGAACGCCGGGTCAGCCTCCACGCACTCGCGGTACTTGCCGACCGCTTCCTCCAACTCGCCTAAAGCGAGGTGCCCGTGGCCCTCGTCGAAGGTATCCTGCACGTCCATCGGCGGGAGGTCAGCCGCGCATCTGCACGAGCACCCGCGGGTCGGCCGCCTGTTTGCTGGCCCGCAGCCATTCCTCGAACGAAGCCCGCTGCTTCTGACGGCGGAGTTGTAGGGCGATCACGTCCTTACGCGCGTCGAACTGCGCCTCGTTCACGCCCGAGCGGCTGCGCACGTACATCAGCGCACCACCGTCCGCTGACGGCAAGAACTTGCTCAGATCGCCCGCAGCTAGTTCGGTGCCCGCCTGTGGGAACGCGGGGAGGTCCGGCGGCGCGCCGGCGGGCGGCGGCTCCGCCAAAGCGTAGCCGGGCAGGTCTTGGGCGGTGGCACCGGCTTCCTTGGCGGCGTCGGCGAAACCCTTCCCGGCCTTGAGCGCGTCCGCGATTTTCGTGCGCACCTCCTCGGCGTGGGCGGCGACGGCGGCGCGGGTGTTCTCTTCCTTCAGGGAGGCAACGATCTTCGGCCGTGCCTCGTCGAGGGTCAACGGCCGCGCCGGCGTGACCCCGCTCAGGTGCTGGACGTAAAAGGCGTCCGAGTTCTGGAGTGGCGAACGCAGCGGCACCGGACTGTCCGGGTCTTGCGGGGAGAGCTTGAACGCCGCCGTCGCAAACCCGGCGATGCTCGCCTCCGGCAGACCCACGGTGTCCTGTTCCTCGAACTCCCCCGTTTCCTTGACCGCCAGGCCGGCTGCCTGCGCGAGGGCGGCGAAGTCCTCCTTGCCCTTGGCGTCGTTGAGCTTTTCGAGGAACGCCACGGCCTGGTCGCTCAGCGGCTTGAGCACGTCCATACGCTCGCGGCCGGTCAGCTTCTTCTGCGCGTCGTCGAGGGCGAAGCGCACGTACTGGACCTTCCGCTTTTCGGGCTGCTGGTACTGGCCGTTGCTCGCGTCGTAAGCCTTCTTGATGTCCTCGTCGGTCGGCTCGGCCACCGGTGGCAGATCAGCGGCTTTGAAGCGCACGACGCTCGCTTCCGTGCGGGAGAAAAACTGCTCGAAGGTCGTGCGCACTTCCTGCGGCGTGACGAAGACGGACGCATCGAGCACCTCGCGCAGCTTGGCGTATTGCAGGTCGCGCTTGACCAGTTCGAGCACCTGGCCCTCCGTGAACCCGCGCGGGTTGAGCTTGTCGGCGACAAAGGCGTTCTTCACCTCCGGGTCGAACTGTCCGTTGGCGCCACGGAACACCGGCAACTTCTGGGCGGCCTCGTCGGCCTCATCATCGGTGGGCAGGATGCCGAACGCCTGGGCCTGGTGTTCCATGACGAGTTGGTTGATGAGCACGTCGTTCTCGGACCGGGCGGATTCTTGCAGTTCAGGTGAGACGACGTGGGTGAGGCCGAGTTCGTAGGCGGTGCGGAACTGGCGGTCGGCGCGCTGGAGTTCGGTGATCGTCACCGGCCGGCCGTAGATCGTGCCGGCGCGGTCGCTGGCCCCCGTGCGGTCGATGCGCGAACTGGCGCTGAAGTAGTAGAGAAAGGAAATCAGGACCAACGCCGAAACGATGATCATCAGCCAGCGCTGATTGGAGCGCATGAGGTTCACCATCATAAGTAGCGCGCACTCTAGTGGCGGCCGGGCGGTTTTCCAGCGGAAAGAGCGGGCGCGGAAAGCCGTTGCGTCCCGGCCGCCCGTTCCTGTAATGTCCCGCTCCGCCCATGGTTTTCCCCCGAACCCCACTCTGCGTGGCGTTGCTGGCCGTTGCCTTTTGCGTCGGCGTTACGCCTGGGCTCCGCGCGCAACAGGAGCTTCCAGCCCGCATCTACCGGCAAGGCAACCCCACACCCGACGAGGGTCGCATCACCGGCGTGCAGGGAGATGCCATCCTGCTCAACATTCCCAACGGCAAGACCAGTGTGCCCTTGGCGCAGGTCGCCCGTATTGATGCCGCCGCCCCGGCCGCTTACGCGACAGGCATCCAGGCGTACACCGCCGGCAATTACGACCGGGCGCTGGCGGACCTGAAGCCCCTCGACGAGGCGTTCCGCGGTCTGCCGACCGAGTGGGAACAGCAGACGCTCGCCGCGTTGGGCAGCATCTACCTCGAAAAGAACGACGTGGCGAAGGCCGAGGCGGCCTTCAACGGCCTGCGCCGCTATTATCCCAAAGCCCCTGGCGGCGGGCTCCAGCTCAGCGTGGCGCAGGCGCGCATCGCCTCTGCCAAAAACAACGGGGCGCAGGCCAAGCCCCAACTCGACGCCATCATCCAGGCCGCGCTCAAGTCGCCGGCCGAGGTCACCCGCACCGATGGCGCGGCCTACGGCCAGGCGTGCTACCTGATGGCCAAGCTCCAAGAGCGCGAGTCCAACTATCAGGGCGCGCTGGAAAACTACCTGCGCGTGGTCACGCTCTTCTACCAGGATGCCCCGCTCGCCAGCCGCGCGCAAAAAAGCGCCGATGAGCTTCGCGCCGCCCACAAGAACCTGACCGTGCCCTGAACGCGGACCTTGATCTTTCCGACGGCTTCCCTCAACAATCCGCGCAAGGTTCACCCCCGCTGGCACTTCGACCCGAGATTTGTCACGTTTTCCCCTACGTTTCCATGAATCATCCCCGCCACCGACTCTTCTGGACCTTGTTCCTTTTCGGAGGCATGTTCCTGTTGTTCTGCCACGGGGTTTCCGCTCAGGACGCTGCCCCCGCCCCGGGGGCTGCACCCAAGTCCAAGAGCATCCTCGAAACGATCTGGGAGAGCGGCCCGCTTGGGCGCATGGTCTGGGCGGGCATCCTGGGTGCGTCGATCACGATGGTCACCTTCGTCATCCAGAACATCCTCACCCTGCGCAATGACCGCCTCGCGCCCGCGCCGCTGTACGATTCGCTCAAGCAGACGCTCGCCTCGGGCAACTATCAGGAAGCCTGGGAAATCTGCAACGCCAACAAGAACTATCTCGCCAACACCCTCAAGGCCGGTCTGGAACGCATCGGCCGGGGCAAAGACGTGTTCAACGACGCCCTCGCCGAACACGGTTTGCGCGAGGCGCAGATTCTCCGCACGCGGAACAGCTACCTGTCGGTCATCGGGGTCATTTCTCCCATGATCGGGCTGCTCGGCACGGTCATCGGCATGATGCGTGCCTTCACGGTGCTCGGCCAGAACGGCCTCAACGACCAGCGCGCGCTGGCAAGCTCCATCGGCGAGGTGCTCCTGGCGACGGCCAGCGGGCTTTTCATCGCCATCCCTGCGTTCGTGGCGTACTATATCTTCCGCAACCGCGCGCAGATCGTCATCGTCAACGCCGAGGACCGACTCAACGGACTGGTGGAGGAGATTCCTTTTGAGGAACTTCAGGGTGTGCGCATCGGCGAAAACTTCTCCGCCGGCGAGGGTGCGTCGGACGCAGACAAGTCGGTGTCACGCCGTGTGTCGATGGCGCTGACTACCAATTGCCCTGTGTGCAACGGCGCGATCACCGCCGGCTAGAACCCGTGCCCGCACTGTGGCACGACTCTCGATTGGGCCGCTTAGTCCATGAGCGAGCAGCGCGCCAAGAACGCCAGCCGCGGCAAGAAGAACGCCGTACGCGAGCAGCCGGAGGAGGACCCGGAGTTCCAGATCGCGCCGATGATTGACGTGCTGTTGGTGCTCCTGGTGTTCTTCATGTCGATCTCCTCGACGGAGGTGTTGCAATCCAACCAGGACATCACCCTCGCCGTCGCTGCCCAAGCCGCCGACAAGGCAACGGGAATCAACGGCCAAGTGACAATCAACGTGGCTTGGTCAGCAATGGAGGTCGGTTCCATCGGGGTCAACGGGAAGAATTACGTCTTGCCTGCCGACCTGACGCCCATGCTCCAGGAGCGCCACAACGCTAACAAGCAGGTGCGCGTGCTCATCCGGGCCGACAAGCGCGCTCAGTACGCCTACTTGCGCGGCGTGATGCTGGCGTGCGCCAACGCGCAAATTGCCAACGTCACTTTTTCCGTGGTGGACAAGGAAACTCCCAAATAACCTCTTTTAACTTATGGCCGGCTCCGTTGGTTCCGAGGATGGCGACATCGGCTTTCAGATCGCCCCGATTGTGGACGTGGTGTTCGTCCTGATGCTGTTCTTTATGGCCTCGGCGGGCGCGCAGGTCGTCGAGAAGGAACTGGGTATCAACCTGCCCAGCAACACGTCGGCGGCGAAGAGCGACACACCGCTGATCCCGATTGTCGTGGCCATCGCGGCCGACGGCACCGTGCAGATCAACGGCACAACTTACGACACGCCCGCGAGCAAGGACCTACCGCAGACGCGCGACCAGTTGAAGAGCATGCTGGAATTCGGCAACCAGAACCCGGTTATCATCAGCCCCGCGCCGGAGGCGAGGCAGGAGTACATCGCCCGCGTGCTCAACGCGGCAGCGGCGGCAGGGGTCAAGAAGCTGACGTTCAGCTAACCGTGGTCACGCCGGAGTGCCGGCGAACAAGTCGGCTAGTGCAACCTGCACACCAGCCACGCTCTCGCAGGTGAGCGTGTCGTTTGCCAGGTAGAGGCGTTTTTGCTGATAAATGCCCGCAACCGGCTCGCGGTACGCTTCGACGCATTGTTCTTCCACCAAGACAATCCAGTATTCGGGAATGTTCGCTTCGGCGTAAAGAAAGGCTTTCTCTCTGTCTAGCGCGGCACTGGTGAAGGCGACTTCGACCACCAACTCGGCGTTGGTAGGATGCTTGGCGATGAACTCCCCTCCTTCGCCGCGTACCATCATCAGGTCGGGCTCCGGTTCCGAGTTTTTCAATCGGAGCGGGTCCTCCGAAAAGATGATCATCCCGCACGCTGAAAAGCTAGCAGCAGCACAAAAAGCCTTTTCACCAAGGTGCGGTGCAACGGCGATTCGGGTGTCTGATCGACGATGATTCCACGGATTAATTCCGCTCGCTTACTCACCGCGCCCATATCCGCCAACGCTTCATAAGCCTCCACGCTCAGGAGGCCCACCCGGGCACGTACTTCCGGCAGTTCGAGGATGGCAGGCATGGCACGAGCAGCTTACCCACGACTCATCCCACCGTCCAGCTTTCCGCTCACACGCTGCGGCAGAAGTCCTCGAAGCGATCCAAGCCCTTCTTGATGATGTCCAGGCTCGTCGCGTAGCTCAGCCGGATCGTCTTGTCGTCGCCGAACGCCGCCCCGGGCACCACCGCCACACTCGCTTTGCTGAGCAAGCGGTCAGAGAAGTTGGTTGAGGTCAGCCCCAGCCGGCCGATGTTGACGAGCATGTAGAACGCCCCGCCCGGCTTGGGCACAGTGACGTTGGGCATCTTGGCGATGCGGTCGTACATGTAGTCGCGCCGCACCTGGAACTCGTCCTTCATGTCCGAGATCGCCTGCTGGTCGCCGGTCAGCGCCGCGATGGCTCCCTTTTGCGCGAAGGAGTTGGGGTTCGACGTGCTGTGGCTCTGGAGCGAGTCGATGGCCTTGGCAATCGCGTCCGGCGCGCCGAGGTAACCCAGCCGCCAGCCCGTCATCGCGTACGACTTGCTGAAGCCGTTGATCGTGATCGTCAGGTCGTGGATTTCCGGTGACAGCGAACCGATGGAGATGTGCTCCACGTCGTCGTAGACAAGCTTCTCGTAGATCTCGTCGCTGAGGATGAGGATTTCTTCCTCCGCGGCCACGGCGGCGATGGCTTCGAGTTCCTCGCGGGTGTAGACCGCGCCGGTCGGGTTGCCGGGGGTGTTGATGATAACCATCTTCGTGCGCGGGGACATCGCGTTCTCGAAGTCCTCGGCCGTCATTTTCCAGCCATTCTCTTCCTTGGTTTCGACGAACACGGGCTCCGCTCCGGCGAGGCGCACCATTTCCGGGTAGCTGAGCCAGTACGGCGAGGGAATGAGCACCTCGTCGCCCGGCTGGCAGACTGCCATGATCGCGTTGAAGCACGAGTGCTTGGCCCCGTTGCTGACGATGATCTGGCTCGGCTTGTAGTTGAGCCCATTATCGTTCTTGAACTTGTCGCTGATGGCTTGGCGCAGTTCCGGCACACCGCTGCTCGGGGTGTACTTGGTGAACCCGGCGTGGAGTGCGTCGACGGCCGCCTGCTTGATGTGCTCGGGTGTATCGAAGTCAGGTTCGCCCGCCCCGAAGCCGCATACGTCCTGGCCACTGGCGATCATGGATTTGGCCTTGCTGTCGATGGACAAGGTCAAGGAAGGCGACAAGTTGGTAGCGCGCTCGGAGAGTTCCATAGAGACGGGTCGAAAAAGTGGGTCGGTCGAAAGGGGCGGGCGGATACCTAACCGCGATAGGCGGACTCAATCAAGGCGCGGAAATTATTTTCCTCGATGCGGATAATTTTCATTTCGCGCACGGCGTTTTCCTTGGCGTCGCTGGCGTGGGCGGCGTTGACCATGATGGTCTGGCCATACTCCTTGCGGATGGAGCCGGGAGGAGCCTTGCTCGGGTCCGTTGGCCCGAGGACCTCGCGGATTTTGCGCACGGCGTCGACGCCCTGGTAGACGATGGCCACGCACATCTGGCTGCCCGGGGCTTCGCGCCCAGCCTGGTCGGTAACCTCGTCCGTGCGGCTGCCGGACATGAACTGGACCAGCTCCTCCCAGTTGTTGCGCCCGCTCAACGGCCCGAGGATCTCGCCGAGCTGTTTTTCGGCCTCGTCCGGGAGCTTGAACCCGAGGGCATTCTCGACGGCGAGGCGCCCCTGCTTGCCGGCCGGACCCTTGAGCTTGTCCTGGAGCACGCCGAGCACTGGCCCATAGAATTCCATCGCCTGCGCGACGCTCATGTGGTGGACCTTGAAGCCGATGATGGTCAGCCCCGTGCGCGAGAACAGGTCGATGACGCCGCCCGGTCGCGCGTTGGGGAAGCGGAAATTGTCGGGCTTGATGAGGACAAGCGTTTTCTCGACGTTCTCGCCGACCGGGAACGTGACCACGTCGTCTAGGAGGCCGCCGTCGGCGTCGGAGTGCTGCGCCCAGAGGCGGAGGCCGCTCTCGACCGCCTTGGCCGTCGGGGCGGCGAGCACGGCGGGTTCGAAGTAAGTAACATTGCCGCTGTTGTCGGTGACGTAGTCGCCGTAGGTGTCGCGGATCGTCTCGGCGCTGGAACGGCCGTGGACGATGTGGCCGACGGTGTTCATCACCTTGCTGACGGCGTCCGGCCCGCGGAGCACGAGCATGAGGCAGCGGCGGCGGTGACCCTCGGCGTCGGGGGCGAGGTTGTTGAGGATGTACTCGCGGATGTGCTCCTGCGTGGCGCGGTGGCGGGGGTTCGGGTCGTCCTCGCTGACGGCGGTGGCGGCGTAGGCTTGGGCCAATTCCTGGTGCGGGGCGAACAGGCGCGCGCCGACGAGTTCCAGGCCGCTGCGCGAGAGCAGGCGCGAGAGGATCGGACCGGTCCGCGATTTGCGGATCGAGTGCGGCGTGACGAGGACGTAGGCGAGTTGATCTTCGGGCATATAAAATGGGTACAAAAAAGCCTGCGTGTCGGAACCGCCGCCGGCCGCGGTTGCGGGCCCCGGCACGAGGGTTCTTTCGAGACGCAGGCGACGATCCGGCAGCAGCGCCCGGTGGGCGGGAGCTTACGGGGGCGCGGGAACTTAACCGCCGACCCGCCGGGGCGTCAAACGGGAAAACCACCCGGGCCGCGCCGCCAGAGTTGCGAGGTGAGCAACTCCCAGCGGGCGAGCGCTTCACGTTCCAAACGGAAGCCCGCCGCCGCCAACGCCGCTGCGTGGTCGGGCAAGCGCCGGACGCGCAGGTCAGTCGCCACGCGGAAGAACGCGTACAATCCGCCGATCCACACCCGCGCGTGCCAGGCCGCCGGACCGCGGGCGGGTTGGCGGAACTCGGAGACGAGCCACCGCGCGTCGGAGGCGGCGAACATGCCCAGGCGGGCGACGAGCGGGTGAAGCTCGGCGTCCGTAAAGCAGTCGAGGAAAAAGTGCGTGACGATCAGGTCGTAGGGAGCCGCAGAGGGCGGCTGCCAGTTCTGGGCATCGGCTTGGTGGAAGTGCGTGCGTCCCCTGTCCGCCTCCCCCACCCGCGCCCGGGCGAGGCTGAGCATGGTGGCGCTGCTGTCCACGCTGTCTACCTCGGCGGCTAGGTTACTCCGCAGGAACGCCGCCAGGAAGCGCCCGTCCCCGTCACCGAGCACGAGGACGCGCCGGGCCGTGGCGACCTCGCCGAGGAAGGCGGTGCGGCGACGTTCCAGCGCGCGCCCGAAGCCGGCACGTTCCAGCGGTCGATACCAACGCGCCAACCCGTCGCAGTTCACGTGGACAGGACCGTTTCACCCGCCGCGACCTGCCCACCCGCCGGCACCCACGCCCCCTTGCCGACGAGGGTCGGTTTGTCCCCCTCACCGCCTACCGCCGCCCGGGAACCGATCTGGGCGTCCTCGTCGATGATGGCTCCCGTAACCTGTGCCCCGGTCCGGACCCAGACGTTATGCAACAGCACGGACCGGGAAACGTTCGCCCCGGGTTCGATCACCACCCCGGGTGAGAGCACGGAGTCGGTCACCGTGCCGCCAACCGTGCAACCCGGGGAAACGAGACTGTTCACCACCTTGGCCCGATGCAGGAACCGCGCGGGCAGGTGCTGCGCGCCGTACGTCAGGATCGGCCAATCGGGATGGTCCAAACCGAGCTTGTCGTCGGAGGCGAGGAGGTCCGCGTGCGCCCGCCGGTAGCTTTCCGGCGTGCCCACGTCGCGCCAGTATCCCTCCAGCGGGAAAGCCCACGCCTGGCCGCCTTTGACGAGACGCGGCAGGAGTTCGTCGCCGTAGTCCTTCAACTCCCCGCCCTCCTTCACGATCTCGTCGAGTGTGTCAAGCAAGGGCGCGGCGTCGTACACGAACACCTCGGCCGTGATCTGGTCGCCGCGCGGTTCCTTCGGCTTGTAAGCAAAATCCGTCACCCGGCCTTCTGCGTCGGTCTGCACCACGCCGAAGCGGCTCGCCTCATCGCCCGCCGGCACGCGCGTCGTGACCATCGTGACCTCTGCCTTGCGCTGCCGATGAAGGTCGAGCACGTCGCGGTAGTCCAGCTTGTAAACGTGGTCGGCGCTCAGGACGACGATCTCGTCGGGCGCAAACTCGCGGATCAGCCGCCGCTGCCGGTGGATCGCGTCCGCGTTGCCCTTGGCGAAGCCGCCCTGCCCCTCCTCGTCTTCTATCGACGGTGGGAGCACCTGCAAGCCGCCGTAGGTGCGGTCGAGGTCCCACGGGCGACCGTTGGCGAGGTGGTCGTTGAGGGTGTGGAGCTGGTACTGTTCGACGACCCACACGTCCGCGAGCCCGCTGTGCAGGCAGTTGCTCAGGGAGAAGTCGATGAGCCGCAACGTCCCCGCGAACGGCAGCGCCGGCTTAGCGCGGTGTTCGGTGAGGATATCCAGCCGCCCGCCCGCGCCGCCGGCGAGGATGAGGGCGAGAGTTTTGGGACGCTTCATCAGCGAAACTGCCCGAGCAGGCGCACGTCATTCTCCACGAGCATCCGCACGTCGGGCAGGCCGGTGAGGATCATCGTCAACCGGTCCAAGCCGAAGCCGAACGCGAAGCCGGACACCACCTCCGGGTCGTACGCGTCGTCGCCGCGCGCCTGGCCAACAGCTTCGAACACTGCCGGGTCCACCATGCCGCAGCCGGCGACCTCCATCCATTCGCCGCCGCGCAGGCCGGCTGACTTCACGTCAATTTCAAAGCTCGGTTCCGTGAACGGGAAGTAATGCGGGCGGAAGCGCACCGCCGTTCCTGGCCCGAACAGTTCGCGGAAGAAAAACTCCAGCGTGCCCTTGAAGTCCGCCAGCCCCACGCCCTGATCAACGTAAAGCCCCTCGCATTGGTTAAACTGCGCGAGGTGCGTTGCGTCGACCTCGTCGCGGCGGTACACCGCTCCCGGCGCGATGATCCGCACGGGAGGCGGTTGTGTCTCCATCGTGCGAATCTGCACGGTGGAAGTGTGCGTGCGCAGGAGCCGGCCATCAGGCAGGTAGAACGTGTCCTGCTCGTTGCGCGCCGGGTGGTCGGCGGGGGTGTTGAGCGCGTCGAAGCAGTGCCACTCGTCGTCGATGTCCGGTCCGTCGGCGAGTGCGAAGCCCATCCGACGGAAGATTTGCACGACGCGGTCGAGGAGTTGCGTGGAGGGGTGCAGGCTGCCGGCGGGCAGGAGCGGCGTGCCGGGCAGGCTGAGGTCGGTCTGCGCAAGGGCGTCAGCTTCCTTTTGCGCGGCGAAGAGTTTGGCGCGTTCGTCGAGCGCGGCGGTGAGGGTCTGGCGGACCTCGTTGAGCCGCTTGCCGACGGCGGGACGTTCTTCCTTGGACAGCGTCTTCATACTCTCGCCGATCTGAGAGAGCTGGCCCTGGCGGCCGAAGAATTTGACGCGGGCGGCTTCCAGCGAGGCGGCGTCGTTGGCGGCGGCGATCTCGGCCTGCGCCTGGGAGAAGAGGGTGTCGATCTGGTCGAGCATGATGTTGAGGGCAAAAAAATAGGATTGCCTCGGAGAGGCAACCCTACCTTAAACGACTAGCCGCTCACGCGGCTTTTGCAGAAACTTTTAGGCTGCCGCTTGGGTTTTGCCTTTGAGGGCGTCCACGGCCTTGGCGACGATATTCTGGAAGACGGCTTCCTCGGTCACGGCGAGATCAGCAAGGATCTTGCGGTCGAGCGTGATGCCGGCCGCGGTGATGCCTTCGATGAAACGGCTGTACGTCAGACCGTTGGCGCGGGCGGCGGCATTGACACGGGCGATCCAGAGCATGCGGAAGTTACGCTTCCGCGTCTTGCGGTCGCGGTAGGACCAGTACTTGCCCTTCATCGTCGCGTCCTTCGCGTAACGGAAAAGCTTGGAACGGCGGCCACGATAGCCTTTGGCTTGGTCGAGCACGCGCTTGCGGCGCTCGCGGCTGGCGGGGGCGTTAGTTGCTCTAGGCATAAGAAATCAGAAAGCTAATTTTGGAAGCGTGTCGGGGGTTCGATTCCCTTATGCGAACGGCAGGCAATCCTTGATGCGCTGCTCGTCGGTGTGATGCACGACGCCGCGCTTGGCGAGCTGGCGCTTGCGCTTGGCGCTCTTGCTCTGGAGAATGTGGCGGCGGCTGCTGTGGGAAAACAGGATCTTGCCCGTGCCCGTGATCTTGAAACGCTTGGCGGCGGACTTCTTGGTTTTGCGGCGGGCGACGGCTTTCGGCATAGGGGCACAAACTATTGCCCCCTTTGACAAAACCGCAAATTCTTTTTTAGTCCGTGATGGCCGATCAAATCGCTCTCCTCTTTTCCGGGCAAGGTTCGCAAACCGTCGGCATGGGCCGCGAGCTGCGCGCGGCGTATCCGGCCGCCGCCGCCGTCTACGAACAAGCCGACACCGTCCTCGTCCGCCCGCTCTCCAAGCTGATGGACGAGGGCCCGATAGAAGAACTGACCCGCACCGCCAACTGCCAGCCGGCGCTCTTCGTCCACGGCCTCGCCACGCTGGCCGCGCTGTTCGCGGAGGCAGGCCACTTCAACATCCGCGCCGCCGCCGGGCTGTCCCTGGGGGAGTTCACCGCGCACGCCGCGGCGGGGACGTTCCCCTTCGACGCGGGCCTGAAGCTCGTGGAGGCGCGTGGGCAGTTCATGGAAGACGCCTGCGCGCAGAGCGTCGGAGCGATGGCGGCACTCATCGGCACGGACGAAAACGTCGTGCGCGACATCGCGGCCGAGACCGATGTGGACATCGCCAACCTCAATGCGCCGGGCCAGATCGTCATCTCCGGCGAGGAGGAACGCATCGCCATGGCCCTCTCGATGGCCAAGCGGCTCGGCGTCCGCAAGGCCATCACGCTCCAGGTGGCGGGCGCGTACCACTCGCGGTTGATGGACCCCGCGTACGAAAAGCTCGGCGAGGCACTGATGCACGTCGTCCTGCAACCGGCGAAGTTCCCCGTCGTCGCCAACGTCACCGGCGAACCTTCCGGCGACTTCGACGAAACGCGTCGCACGCTCACCGAGCAGGTCACCAGCACCGTCAACTGGACGCGCTGCATCGAGTACATGATCGACTCACTCGGCTGCACGCTGTTCCTCGAACTCGGCCCCGACGACAAGCTCGCGGGCATGGTCCGCCGCATCCGTCAGGGCACAGAAGTCCTCACCGTCAGCGACCCGGCCTCGTTGGCGAAGGCGGTCGAGCGCCTCAAACGCGCCTGAACCACCTCCTCATGCAACTCTCCCCCTTCCGCACCGTCGCGGGCATGGCGGCGGCCGGCTTACTGACCGCCTGCGGCCAACCGAAAACCACGACCGCACCCAAACCCCCGCCCCGGCTGGTGACGGTCACCCAGGTCGTCACCCACGACGAACCGCTCTACCTCGACGAGATCGGCACCTGCGTGGCGCTGGAAACCGTGTCCGTACAGGCGCAGGTCAGCGGGCAGATCGTGAAAAGAGAGTTCGCGGACGGCGCGGACATCAAGAAGGGCGATCCGCTCTTCCTGATCGACCCCCGCCCCTACCAGGCGGCGCTCGACCAGGCCAAAGGGACGCTCGCCCAGAACCAGGCGCAACTCGAACTCGACAAAATCAACCTCTCCCGCGCGCAGGACCTCTCCGCCAAGAAGGTCGTCGCGCCCCAGGACCTCGACACCGCCAAGACCAACGTCCAGACCGACGAGGCAAAAATCCAGAGTGCCCAGGCGACGGTGGAAGCGGCCCAGGTCAACCTGGACTTCTGCTCGATCCGTTCGCCCATCGACGGTCGCGCCGGCCTGCGGCAGGTGGACGTGGGCAACGTCGTCAATCCCGGCTCAGGCACGGCGGTCTTGTTGACCATCCAGCGGTTGGACCCGATCTACACGGACTTCACGATTGCCGAAAGCGACCTGCCGCAGGTGCGCCGGTATCCCCAGGAGCAGCTCAAGGTCGAGACCGACCTGCCCGACCCCAATGTCCCGCCGCGACTGGGCGACCTGTATTTCCTGGATACGGCGGTGCAAGCCGGCGCGGGCACGCTCAAGGCGCGTGGGGTCACGCCGAACCCGGACCACGCGCTGCTACCGGGAGCGTTTGTGCGCGTGCGCTTGATCCTCGACACGCTCAAGGACGCCTGCCTCGTGCCGAGTCAGACCGTGCAAATCAGCCAGCGCGGACCGTTCGTGTTCGTCTTGAAGAGCGACAACACGCTCGAACAACGCCCCGTCAAACCCGGTCAGCGGCAGGGTGAACTCGTCGTGGTTTCCGAGGGTTTGAAGCCCGGGGAAACGGTGGTGACAAGCGGGCAGTTGGCGCTCGCGCCGGGGATGGCGGTCAACCCGCAGCCCGACCCGGCTGCGCCAAAGACGGCGCAGAACTGAGGCCCTGTAGACAAAGTAGGGTTGCCTGGAAGGGGCAACCCTACTTGCGACGAACGCCGCGCGGACACGGCGGGAACTACTTTGCCGGCGTCGCCGCCGGCGCTTCGTCGTTCTTGACGCCCAGCAACTCGATGTCGAAAATCAGCGTTGCGTTCGGCCCGATGTCTTGACCCGCCCCACGCTCGCCGTACGCGAGGTCCGACGGGATGAACACCTGGTACTTGGAGCCGGCCTTCATCTGCTGCAAAATCTCCGTCCAGCCCTTGATGACGCCGTTCACGGGGAACGTCGCCGGCTCGCCGCGCTTGTAGGAACTGTCGAACTCCGTGCCGTTGATCAGCGTGCCGCGGTAGTTAACCGTCACCATGTCGCTGGCTTTCGGCACGGGGCCGGTGCCCTCGGTGAGGACCTTGTACTGGAGGCCGTCGGCGAGGGTGGTCACGCCGGGCTTGCCCTTGTTTTCGTCCAGGAACTTCTTGCCCTCGCCGACGTTGGTTTCTCCGGCAGCCTTGCGGGACTCCTGCATCTTGGCCATCTGCGCCTGGCGCTTGGCCTGTTGAGACGACTGGAGCTGGCCCAGGGCGGCCGTGATCTGGTCGGGCGTCATCGCCAGCGTCGTCCCCGAACTCGCGTCACGGATCGCTGCCGCCAGGAACTGCGGGTCGATTTCGATGCCTTGCTGCTTGAGCGTACGGACGATGTCCAGGCCGATGGCGTAGCTGGTCTTCTCCAGGTCGGTCTTGGGCGCATTGGGCGAGGCAGGGGCCGCGGCCGGCGAGGTGGCGGGCGCGGGCGACTGCGCGCAGAGCGGCGTGCCGAGGCCGAGAGCCGCGAACGTGAAGGCGGAAGGAAGAAATTTTTTCATGCGGAGAAGGTGCCCCTACTGAGCCACGGCCCGACCGATTGTCAAAGTTGCGTGTGCGCCGTCCCTCGGGCAAGGTGGTGGCCTCTTCATGTCCGACTCCCCTCCTCCGCCGGACACCGCCCGTGTGGACCGCGCCACACCCGACGCCGCCCACGCGCAGCAGCACGACACTTCGCCGACGGGCGGCGAAAACACTCCCGGCGGCCAGCTTATTCAGAAAAGCGGCGGCCTCTCGGAGCCCTTCATCCGCCGGCCGGTGATGACCGTGCTCCTTTCTCTGGCGATCATCGCCTTTGGTCTGCTGACGTATAAGCTGCTAGCCGTCAATGATCTGCCAGCGGTCGACTATCCGGTCATCAACGTCTCGTGCTCCTATCCCGGAGCCAGTCCCGAGACGATGGCCAACAACATCGCCACGCCGCTGGAGAAACAGTTTCTCCAGATCAACGGCCTGACCCTGGTCACCAGCAACTCCACCCAGAGCAACACGTCACTCACGCTCCAGTTCGACCTGAGCAAGACCCTCTCCGACGCCGCGACCGACGTGCAGGCCGCCATCCAGCGCGCCACCGGCCAGCTTCCCGTTGATCTGCCGAGCCCACCGACCTTCACCAAGACCAACCCCAACGACCAGGCGATTATCCTCCTCGCGCTGGTCACCGACACGCTGACCGACGCCGACCTCTACAAGTACGCCAACACCGTCGTCGCCCAGCAGATCTCCATCCTGCCCGGCGTCAGCCAGGTGCAGGTCTACGGCGTCAAGGGCGCGGTCCGCGTCAAGGCCGATCCAGCGGCGCTCGTCAGCCGCGGCATGACGATGGACGACCTCGCCACGGCCATCAAGGCGGGCACGGCGTACTCGGGCGCGGGGCAGTTCGACGGCACGCACCGCACCTTCGTCCTCCAGCCCAACGGCCAGGTAGATACTGCCGAGGGCTACCGCGACATGATCGTCGGTCGCAACAAGGCCGACGCTCCGGTCTTCCTCAAGGACGTGGCACGCGTCTACAACGGCGTGCAAGACGAGCGCCAGACACGCTCCCTCTGGGTGCGCGAACTCAAGGACCATCCACCCGGCTCGACCGTCGTGCTCGCCGTCAACCGGCAAGCGGGGTCCAACGCCGTGGAGGTCGCCAAGTCCGTCACCAACAAGATGCCTGAACTGCGCGCGGGTCTGCCCGGTTCCATCCGGCTCCTGCCCATGTACGACCGCTCGCAGAGCATCGTGTCCTCGGTGGACGATGTGCAGACGACGCTTTTCATCGCCTTCGTGCTGGTGGTGGTCGTCATCTTCGTGTTCCTGGGCCGGGCGGCGGACACGCTGATCCCGGCCGTCGCTCTGCCGCTCTCGCTCCTGCTGACCTTCGTGAGCATGTACCTGCTCGGCTACAGCGTGAACAACCTCACGCTGATGGCGCTGACCCTCGCCATCGGCTTCCTCGTGGACGACGCTGTGGTCTTCCTGGAAAACGTCGTCCGCCGCGCCGAGGCCGGGGAGACGATCCTCCAGGCGTCGCTCAACAGCGCGGGCGAGATCAGCTTCACAATCCTGTCGATGACCCTGTCGCTCGCGGCGGTGTTCATCCCGCTGGTCTTCCTACCGGGGCTCTTGGGGCGCATCTTCCGGGAGTTCTCGGTGACGATCATCGTCGCCATCTTCGCCTCCGGCCTGGTCTCGCTGACCCTCACGCCGCTGATGTGCGCGCGCGTCCTGGCCGAGCGCGGGCACGCCGCCAAGAAGACCTGGGTCGAGCGCCGGGTAGGCGATTTCCTGACCTGGGTGGTCGGGATCTACGGGCGCACGCTGGATTGGTTCCTGAACTACTCCTGGCTCACCGCCCTGATCTACGCCGGCTGCGTGGTCGGCGTCGTGTTGCTCTGGCGGACCCTACCCTTCAGCCTGTTGCCGGCGGGCGACAGCGGGTTCGCGCGCGGCATCTTCCTGGCGCAGGAGGGCTCCTCGCCCGACCAGATGAAGGCCTATCAGGACAAGGTCAACGCCGTGCTCCAGGCCAACCCGGCCGTCGCGCAGTACCTGACGCTCGCGGGCCTGGCCGGGCGTGCGTCGAGTTCGCAAGGCATCGTGCTCGTGTTCCTCAAGGATGTGAAGGACCGTCCGCCCATCGAAAAGGTCATCGCGCAGTTGACCAGCGAGATGAGCAAGATTCCCGGGGTCATCGCGTTGATCCAGCCAAGCCCGGTGCTCCAGATCAATATCGGCGCGACCAACCAGAACGCCGGCCGCTACGCCTACACGCTCAGCGGCATCAACGCCCCCGACGTGTACGCCGCCGCCGCCAAGCTCGTCGCCAAGATGCGCCAGTTCCCGGGCTTTGCCTCCGTGCAGAGCGATTACTTCAACAGCACGCCTAACCTCGCCATCAACATCGACCGCTCCCGAGCCAGCCTCTACGGCGTGTCCACCTCCAAGATCGAGAGCCTCCTGCGCAGCGCCTACTCGGAGAATTACGTGTACCTCATCAAGGAGGCCGACGACCAGTACCAAGTCATCCTGGAGACCGACGACAAGGCCCGCGACCAGCCGACCGACCTCGACCAGCTCTACGTCAAGGCCGACGACAACACGACGCTCATCCCGCTCAAGGCCGTCACCGACACGCAGACCACCGTCGGCTTGCAGTCCGTCAACCACTACAACCAGTTCACGAGTGTTACCATCAATTACAATCTCGTGCCCGGCACAGCCGACGGCGATGCGACCAACTACATCGAACGCGCTTCCGCCGACATCCTCAACCAGGTCCCCGGCGTGCTCGGGACGTTTCAGGGCGAGGCGCTTGTCTTCCAGCAACTTGTGTCCTCGCTGATCCCGCTGATCGCAACGGCTTTCTTTGTGATGTACATCATCTTGGGCATCCTCTACGAGAGCTACGTCCACCCGCTGACGGTGCTCTCGACGCTGCCGCCGGCCATCGTGGGCGGGCTCGGCACGCTGTGGGTGTTCCACTCGACGCTCTCGCTCTACAGCATCATCGGGTTGTTCCTGCTCATGGGCATCGTGAAAAAGAATGGCATCATGATCGTGGACTTCGCCATCCAGCGCCTCGACGAGGGTCTGGACCGGCGCGCGGCCATCCACGAGGCCAGCGTAGAACGGTTCCGGCCGATCATGATGACCACCCTGGCCGCGCTCATGGGCGCGGTGCCGCTGGCGTTGGGCTACGGGGCGGACGGGAGTTCGCGCCGGCCGTTGGGCTTGGTGATCGTCGGCGGACTGGTAGTCTCGCAGTTGATTACGCTCTACGTGACGCCGGTTATTTACCTGTGGCTGGAATGGTTCCAGGAGACCGTGCTCGACCGCGTCCCCTTCCTGCGCAGCAGCCACACGCACCACGCGGGCGAAGCCAAGGAACCTACTCCGCAGCCGGCCACGGCGGGGGCGTAAGTCCGGGCAGGCAGCGCAAGCTGCCGTTCGTTCCAAGGTCCTGATGGCTCGGAGAGCCATCAGGACCTTGGAACGAACGCCGCGCAGCCGCGGCGTGACGCCTCACTTCACCGGAGCGACTTCTTGCCGCGCCAAGCGAGGCTCTGGGCATTGAGGCGGCGCACCTCCGCGTCGCCGCCCGCGAGCATCCCGCGTCCGAGCCGGAGGGCGGCGGCGAGTTGGCCGGTGCCAAGCTGGCTTTCGGCCGAACGTCCCCTGCCGCGCTCCAGGTGGGCGTACCAGCAGCCGCCGAACACCCCATCGAGGATCACCCGCGCGAAGCAGTGGTCGAACTTCAGAACCCAATGCCCTGCCCGGGCGGCGGCGGGCAGTTCGACGCGCACGAGCCGGCGGTATTCATCCAGGAGCGCGGCCGGGTCGTCGCTTTTTTGCACGGGAGGAGCATCGCATAGGTCCCGCCCGTGCGTAAACCCGCGATGCCCACGACGATCTGGATTCTAGCCGATCAGGTTTCGCCCGAAAACGCCGCTTTGGCCGCCGCGGACAAGGCCGACAGCATCGTGCTCATCATCGAGTCCAAGGCGCGCGGCGAGATCGTGCGCTACCATCAGCAAAAGCTCGTGCTGGTGTACTCGGGGATGCGGCACTTCGCCGCCGAACTGCGGGCGGCCGGCTGGCGGGTGGACCACCATCGCTTCGAGGACACGCCGGATTTCACCGCTGGCCTGAAGCGCCACGTCGAGAAGTACCACCCGGACGAAATCCGCCTTGCCGCGCCCAATGATTTCGCCATGACGGCGGCCTTGCCGAAGTTCGAGCGGCGGTTGGGCGTGCCGATCCGCGCGGTGCCGACGCGGCAGTTCCTAGTCGAGCGCGACGACTTCGCCGCATGGGCGGGCGACAGCGAACACCTCGTCATGGAGGAGCACTACCGGCGGATGCGGCGGCTGACAGGCTGGTTGATGGAAAAGCCGGAGCCCGGTTCCAAGCGTGCGCCCCGGCCCGTTGGCGGCGAGTACAACTACGACCCGCTCAACCGCCAGACTTTTCGCCAGTACGCCGCCAGCGGGGACCGACCGCCGGCAGTCCCGGTGCGCGAGGAGCCGGATGTGGTCACCCGCGAGGTGATCGCGGCGGTGGCGCGAGAGTTTGCCGACCACCCCGGCCGGGCGGCGGACTTCTGGTTCCCGGTGGACCGCACGGGGGCATTGCGGTGGCTGGATCGCTTCGTCGCCGACCGGCTGGAACGCTTTGGGCCCTATGAGGATGTGAGCGCGCAAGATCAGCCAGTGCTCTACCACTCGGTGCTCTCGCCAATGATCAATCTCGGCCTGCTGACCCCGCGCGAGTGCATCGAGCGGGTGCTGGCGGCGTACGAAGCCGGCCGCGCGCCGATCAACTCCGTGGAAGGCTACGTGCGCCAGGTGCTGGGCTGGCGGGAGTTCATTAACGGCGCGTACTGGCACCGCGGCCCGGGGTACCGGGAGTTGAACTTCTTCGACGCCCGCCGGCCGCTGCCCGCATGGTTTTACACCGGCGAGACGGAGATGAACTGCCTGCGACAGTCCATCACGCAAGCGGTGGACATGGGCTGGATGCACCACATCCAGCGCCTGATGATCGTGGGCAACTTCCTCTTGATTGCCGGCATCGACCCGCTCAAGGCGCTTGATTGGTACTTGGAAATGACCGTGGACGCCTACGACTGGGTGATGGTGCCCAACGCGCTCGGCATCATTCTCTACGCCGACGGCGGCTACGTCGCCACCAAGCCCTACGCGGCCGGGAGCGGCTACATCAACAAGATGAGCAACTATTGCGAGGGCTGTCGATACTCACCCGACAAGAAGACTGGACCGGACGCGTGCCCCTTCAACGCATTGTACTGGGACTTCCACGCCCGGCACGCCGACACCCTGCGCCGCAACCCGCGCGTGCGCCGCACGGTGGACACCTGGGAACAGCGCAGCGAGTCCGACCGCCGCACCGTGCAACGATCAGCGGAGAAGTTCTTGAATGGCCTCTGAGCAGAGGCCACGGCGTCACACCTGCAACCCGCCTAGCCGCTTGCCCGGCGGCCAGCCGCTCGCCGGCTCGCCGTGGTCTACCTTCCAGTCGCCGTCCTCGAACACCAGCACGTAGCTCCACGCCACGGTTTCCCCGCCCCGGGCCACGAAGAACACGTCCACCGCCGCCTTGCGCGCGTCGTTGCGCCAGCGATGCACCTCGCCGTACTCGACGTGGTGCGTTCCCGCCATCGGCTGGTACTCGCGCCGCATCTCCGTCTCGAACTGCACGACGCTGTACTGCTCCTGCACCCGGCTCGCCGCCGTATGGTACGCCTGCGGGAAATCCGCCTGCCGGCACGCCAGGACGTGCCGCTGCACGACGGAGTACAACTCTGCCGTGGTCGCCTGGTCGGGCCGCGCGCGGGTCGCGTAGTCCACGAGCGCCACCGTGCCCGCGAACGAGAGCACGCACAACGTCCAGGTGACTCGCTGACGCCAGTTCATGCCGGAGAAGAAGGGGGTTCCGCTTGGCCGAGCTGGCGCAGCAGCGGAAAGGAGTACAAGCCAGTGGAATGCCCGTCACCCCACGTCGGCTGGAACGCGTAGCCGCCCACGATCCCGTAGGATTGCAGCCGGAAGGAGCGCGCCGGGTCGTACGAGACGTGCGGCTTGTCGACGTGCCCGAGCGCGTCCGGCTCGCCGCAGCACCCGGCGCACGGGCAAGCGCGGCGGAGACGTTCGAGGCCGATGTAACTTTCCTCGCCGTCGTTCCAACGAATGGCGAGTTCGTCGCCGGCCAACTGGATGTCCTGGGGGAGGATTTGCATGGGCAGCGGGGCAAATTCAAGCAGCGGCGGCGCGCGGTTGTCAACAAGTTATTCCCACACTATTCAGAACGAATCAGCGCCAGTCGGACGCCTCCTTGCAGAGGGAGTACAGCGTGGCTTGACCGACGGTTTGCAGGGATTCGGCGCTGACCTTGTCGAGCGTGTCAGCGGGAGTGTGCCAGGCGGGGAAATCGAAGTCGATCAGGTC
Source organism: uncultured Chthoniobacterales bacterium (assembly GCA_964246175.1). Classification (GTDB taxonomy): domain Bacteria; phylum Verrucomicrobiota; class Verrucomicrobiia; order Chthoniobacterales; family SZAS-18; genus CAHJWO01. The sequence goes on from CAXTQD010000017.1 coordinate 28,547, forward strand.
GATGGTGGAGATTCCGACCGAGTTAAGCGGCTGATGGTCGTCCAGGATGTTGCCCCCCTTGAAATATCCAAAGTGCCCGCGCGTGCCGAGCGCGTCGGCGGCGGCGAAGACCCTCTGCGTGAGCTTGGTCGGCGAGTCAGATGGCAGCGTGATGTCGAGATCGCGGTCACCCATCATGTCCCACAGGTAACCGGCCTTGAACTGGGTGGTGTGGTGGGCGTCGAAGAGCGCGTGCGCGTAGTGCCGGCTGCCATAAAGTCCATCGTACGGAGGGCTTTGCACGTTGAAATTGACGATGGCCTCCTCGCCGTCGAAAAACACCAGTTCCACCCGGCGCGCGAGATCCTTGTCGCGGGCGAGGGCACGGGCCAACTCGATCAACGCGCCGGTGCCCGAGCCACCGTCGTTCGCCCCAACGAAGCGCAGGGCGGCGAACCACTTCGTGTCGTAGTGCGTGCAGACGATGGCGCGGGCCTCCTCGGGCTTCGCATCGGCGGGGCGAGCGATGAGGTTGACGAAGGTGATGGCTCCGTGCGGGGTCGGGTCGGTGAAGGTCTGGCGCTCGACGTTCCAGCCGGCGGCGCGGAGTTGTTCCTCGATGTACTGGCGAGATTGTTCGAGTTCCGGTGAGCCGCTCGGACGCGGACCGAAGGCGACGAGCTTACTCACATGCCCGAAGGCCCGCTCCCCGGAGAACTCCTTGCAGAACGTCTCCGGCACCGGCGGGGCCGCGTGGCTGCCGCAGCCGGCTGCGGTCAAGAGGAGCAGCGCCGCAAGCCCGGCACGGTGCATAAAGGAGAACATTCAGCCAATGTGCAACGGCCAGACGGCGGCGCGCAAGACCTGGATTTTTCTTGTCACGAGACAGGGGTGTTCCGCACGGTTGCCTGATGGATACTTTGACCTCACCGCGGCTGCGCTTACGCCGGTGGCGGCCAGCGGACCTGGAGCCGTTCGCGGCGATCAACGCCGACCGGGAGGTGATGAAATGGTACCCGCAACTCCTTGACCGGGAGGAGACGCGGGCGATGATCGGACGGATCGAGGCGGGCTTCGAGCGGCATGGGTTCGGGCTGTGGGCGGTGGAGGTGCTGGGCGTGGCGGAGTTCGTCGGCTACGTCGGGTTGAGCACGCCAGGGTACGAGACGGCGTTTACCCCATGTGTGGAGATCGGCTGGCGGCTGGCGTCGGCGCATTGGGGCAAGGGGTACGCGACCGAGGCTGCGCGGGCGGCACTGGCGTACGGGTTCGAGACACTGGGACTTCGGGAGATCGTATCCTTCACGGTGCCCGCCAACATCCGTTCACGCGCGGTGATGGAACGGCTCGGGATGCAGCGCGACCCGACGGAGGATTTTGACCATCCGCTGCTGTCGGAAGGCCACCCATTGCGACGGCACATTCTGTTTCGCCTCGCCGCGCCTGCGAACGTTATCGCGACGCCGGCGGCGGTCCCCCACCCTCCCGGCCATGTGAGGCCATCAGGCTCGTGAGCAGCGCGCCTCCCGCGCCGGGAGGCAGGAGCGTCAGGCCCGCCTTGGAGTCTAGCGTCCTCTGCGTCTCCAGCACCTCGAAGAGCGCCGCCGAGACCTCTGGATCATTGGAAATCTCCTGGAGCGCCTTCCCGACGATCTGCGGACGCATCGTCGCCGCCTTGGCGAACTCGATGGCCGCCTCGCGCTCGGCGCTGCTCGTGATGATGCTCACCTGGTTGGCCCCGTCCTGGCGGATCGCGCTCGTGACCTGCCGCAGCCGGTTGACCACCTTGGCCTCGATCTGCTGGATCATGCCCGTATCGCGGAAATGCACCTTGCGGATGTAGATCGACCCGAGCCGGTAGCCCCACGCGGTCGATTTCGGGGCGACCTCGTTGCGCACGGTGTTGCTCATGACGTGGCGATTCTCC
>CAXTQD010000018.1:0-8682 GCA_964246175.1 uncultured Chthoniobacterales bacterium
CGTGTGACCTCTCTGCCCGCCCCCCGGCTAGGCGAGGCTCCCGTGCCGTTGAACAAGAAGGTGCTCATCATCGACGCCGACGAGTCGGTGGTCGGCATCTACCGCCAGCAGATCGAGGCGGCCGGCTACGAGGTGGAGGTGGCGCTCGACGGCGAGACCGGCTTCCACGACATTTACGCCCAGAACCCTGATGCGCTCCTGCTCGACCTGCTTCTGCCGGGTGGGTTGTCAGGCTCGGAAATCCTCAAGAAGACCCGCGCACAGAAGAAGTTCGAGAAACTTCCGGTGCTGGTGTTCACCAACATCTACACCCGCGATGTAGAGGAGGAAGCCAAGGCGGCGGGCGTGTTGCGTCTGTTCAACAAGGCGGCGGCCACCCCCCGCGACGTGGTGGTGGCGCTCAACGAAATCTTCCTCCCGAGCGAAGCGGTCTTCGGCGGAGGGCCATCGGCGCCAAAGTCGATCAAGTTCGACCTGCCGCCGCTGGCGGTGTCGGCTGCCATCCCGACTCCCGGGGCAGGCGAGCGACGCGCCGCCGCCCAGGTGCGCGACGCGGCCCAGGACAACGAATTCCAGGGTGAAATCCGCGAGTCGCTGCTCCAAGGCGCGCCAGAATTCGTCAAGTGCTTGCGCGGGTTGTTGCAGGTGCTCCTGCGCAGCCAGGGCGACGCCGAGGCGCAGTCCGTCCAGCTCCTCGAACTCTACACCCGCGTCCACTCGCTGACCGGCAACGCCGCCATCGCAGGCTTCAAGAAGGTGGCCCGTCTGGCGGGTGCTTTGGAGGCGATGCTGCGCGAGTTCCAAACCAAGCCCGAGGGCCTCAATCCTTCGACCAAACGTACGCTCACGCAGGCGATGGATTTCCTCGCCATGCTCTTCACCAACGCCGGCATCCACGAAACCGGCCAGCCCTTGCAAGAGCAGATCCTCATCGTGGACGACGAGATCATCAGTCGGCGCGTCATCGGGCACTCGCTCGAAAAAGCGGGCCTGAAGTCCACCGCAGTCAGCCATCCCGACGAGGCGCTCAAGCTCTTGCAGGACAACCGCTATGACCTTGTGTTCCTCGACGTAGAGATGCCCGGCATGAACGGCTTCGAGCTGTGCAAGAAACTGCGCGCGATGCCGCTGCACGCCAAGACGCCGGTGATCTTCGTGACGGCGCTGAGCGGTTTTGAGAGTCGCGCCAAGTCGAGCTTGAGTGGCGGCGACGACTTCATCGGCAAGCCCTTCTCGTACATTGAACTGGCGGTCAAGGGCCTGATCTACGTCCTGCGGGGTACGCTTGGTGAGGCCGGGCAGCCCTCCGCCAACCCGCCGGCGGCTACGCGCTCGCTCCCGGCGTTGGCGGGGGTTGTCGATGGGCAGTTGGCGGGTTCCGTCCGGTCATGATCCAGCCCCCGCCGCCCTACGACGAGGACAAGCGGCTGGCGGCCACGCGCAGCCTGCACGTTCTCGACACGCCGTCCGAGGAGCGTTTCGACCGCATCACCCGGCTGGCGACCGAGCTTTTCTCCGTGCCCACGGCGTTCGTGTCGCTTGTCGACGAGGCGCGGGTGTGGTTCAAGTCGCGCCGCGGCATGGAACCGGCCGAGGTGCCGCGCGCGGCGTCGTTTTGCGCGCACGCGATCCTGTCGCCCGGCAGCACATTGGTCGTCGCAGACGCCAGCCGCGACGAACGCTTCCACGACAACCCGCTGGTGGTGGCCGGGCCACGGTTCCGGTTCTACGCCGGCCAGCCGCTGCTCTCGCCCGACGGGCACGCACTGGGGACTTTTTCCATCGTGGACCAACAGGGGCACGCGTTCAACGACAAGCAGCGCGCCGCCCTGCGCGACTTGGCCAAGATGGCCGAGGCCGAGTTGACCACGGCCGAACTCAACCATGCGCTTCGCCGTCTGCGGGCGGCGGAAGAGAACTATCGTGGCATCTTCGAGAACATCGCCGAAGGCATTTTCCAGATCGACCCCGAGGGCAAATACCTCAATGCCAACCCGTCGGCGGCCCGTTTCTACGGGTACGAATCCCCCGCGCAGTTCGTGGCGGAGGCTGCCGATTTCGGCCGTGCGTTGCAGGTACAGCCCGAGCGCCGCGACGAGATGCTACGCCTCTTGCGCACGGAAGGGCGCGTCAATGATTTCGAGAGTGAGATTCATCGCCGCGGGGGGACTTCCGTCTGGATTTGCGAAAGCATCCACGCGGTCCGCGACGCCGGGGGCCGCTGCCTGTATTACGAGGGTACGGTCCACGACATCACCTCGCAACGCTACGCTGCGGCAGCCCAGGCGCAGGCGCGTGACGAGGCGCTCAACTCCGCCCAACTCAAGAGCGACTTCCTGTCGATGATGTCGCACGAAATCCGCACGCCGATGCACGGCATCATCGGCATGACGGGACTCCTCCTGAACACGGAATTAAAGCCCGAGCAGGAAGAGTTGGTTCGTCTGATCGCCTCCTGCGGCGACAATCTCCTGAGTCTCATCAACAACGCGCTGGATTTCTCCAAGATCGAGGCCGGCTGTTTGGAGTTGGACAACCAACCCTTCGCGCTACGGCCGTGTCTGAAGGAAGTCAGCGACCTGCTTTCCGTGCAAGCGGCCGGCAAGGGCCTGACGCTCGCGTGCGAGGTGGACTCCCGCATCCCCGAAGTGCTTGTCAGCGACGTGACCCGCGTACGGCAGATTCTTTTCAACCTGATCTCCAACTCGATGAAGTTCACCCCTGCCGGCGGCCGGGTGGACGTGGTCGTCACCGGCAATCAGCTCAACGAAAAGGTAGAAAATCACGGGCACATCGGGGCGATTGACCCGTGGATGTTCCACTTCACCGTGCGCGACACGGGCGAGGGTATCCCGGAAGAGAAGCTCCACCGTCTCTTTCGGCCTTTCAGTCAGGTGGACGCCTCGACCAGCCGCAAGCACGGTGGCACGGGTCTCGGTTTAGCAATTTGTCACCGGCTCTGCGAGATGCTCGGTGGCGCGATCTGGCTGGAGAGCGAACCCGGGATGGGGTCGAACTTCGAGTTCACCGTCAAGGCCGCCGCCGTGCCGAATTCCAGTGACCTCAAGGCCGCCGACGAACCTCCCGCGCTGGTTGTCCTGCCCGACCCGACCCCGGGTACAAACGGATCGCATGCTCTCGCACCGGCTGCCCTCGCGCCGGTGCCGTCGCTATCTACAAACGGCGAAGCGCATCCGACTCCGTTGCGCATCCTCATCGCCGAGGACAACCCGGTCAACCAACGCGTGGCATTGGGTTTGCTCAAACAACTCGGCTACACGGCAACTCTCACCAACGACGGCGCGGAGGCTGTCCGTGCGTTGGAAGCGGCCGAGTACGATGTGGTGCTCATGGACATACAGATGCCTGAGATGGACGGATTGGAAGCAACGCGCGAAATCCGTCGTCGCTGGCCCGACGGTCCGCGCCGCCCCTACATCATCGCCATGACTGCCAACGCCATGACCGGCGACCGCGAAAAATGCCTGGACGCCGGCATGGACGAGTACATCAGCAAACCTGTCAAAGCGCCTCGCTTGAAATCAGCCCTCGAACAATGCTGCGAACTGCGTGCCGCCGTGGCCGCCGTCGCCCCATCTTCCTCACCCATGAGCACCAACGGATCTTCCACCATGACGGTCGAGCACGCGGTGCTCAACCGCGACAGCCTCGAAGCCCTCAAAAGCCTCCAGAGCGAGGGTGACGATGGATTCCTCAAGGAAATGATCGAGCTTTTCCTGAACGACACGCCCGCACGCTTCGCCGAGATGGACGACGCGCTCAAGGCCGGCCAGCAGCAGGACTTTGTTCGCGCGGTGCACAGCATCAAGGGGGCGAGTTCCAACTTCGGTGCGGATGACCTGCACAATCTGTGCGCGGAAGTCGAGACGATGGGCCGAGCTGGCAAGATGACCGAGACCGGCGACAAGGTGCGCGCGATCCACGCGGAGTTCGGCCGCGTGCGCGCGGCGCTCTTGGCGGAGGTGGCTTGACCTTAGACGATCCCGTCCGCCGACACGCGTGACGGGACGATCACGGCATCCTTCATGCCGTGCAGTAATTTCTTGTCTGCCGGGCAGACGGTGGCGAGCACGCCCTTCAACTGCGCCTTACCGCCGTCAAGGAAGTAGTACGGACAAAGCCGCACCCGGCCGCGCATCGTCACGATCTCGCCATCGGCCGGGTTCAGGTAAGGCTGCTCTACGAGGCGACCTTTGTGGAAGCGTTGCAGCAGCATCGGGTTGGTCGGGAAACGCGCGAGTGCTCGTTCGATGGCTTGCCGCCACTCGGCATGGGAAAGGTCCTGCGCCAGATCGACCCCGCGACTGCCCCAGGCCAGTTCGGAGTAGCCGCTGATCTTGAGGATGAGTTCGCGCTGGCGTTGGCTGAAGCCGGCCAGCTCGCGCCAGTCGTTGACCTCTAATCCGGCGATCACCGCCTGGTGAGGCAGGGGGCTGGGGTCCACGATCCAGGTGTATGGGATCACCTTTTGGAGCTTGAGCCAGTGGCGCTCGCCCAGTTCGCGCCGCCAGAACGCCTGGAGAGGCCGCATCCAGAACAGCGCGAACCACATCTTCTCCTCCATGTATGGCTTGAAGGGTGGGGTGACGCGGACCGTCCCTTCACGGGCACATTCCATCAACCACGGCGCGGCAGCGATGTTCGGTAGGTCGAAGTGCTCGAAGAACCGGTAGACCTCCAAAGGCCGACCTGATTCCTGCGCTGCCTCGTAATCAGCGCGCAGCGGCTTCTCGGAGGTCCCAACCACCTGCCAGTGACGGTCGCCCAGGCGCACGTTCAACTGCTCGGCCAGCCACTCCATCTCGGGGCGGTAGGTCCCCGCTTCCTCGCTGACGGCGATGTCTCCGCCGGGGAAAACCGCCGCGAACCCGTCGAGCATCCCGTTCGCACCGCCGACCACGTCGTCGCCAAGGGCGGCGTACGTTTGGCCGAACCACGCCGTCAGGCCGATGCCGCCGGGCACGCTGTCGAGTTCGGCGATGGTGAAGCCGCGTTCCGTCGGGATGATGTCTGGCCGGATGATCCGCGCGATCTCGTCACGGAAGATGCGTTCGCGGCTGAGCGCGACGAGTTCAGGCGATTTGCCGCGGTCGAGGTATTCGGCGACCCAGGCGGGCTGCTTGCCCTTGACGCTGAGGCGGTAGAGCAGGTTGCAGGCGCGCTGGAAGAGGTGCAACCGATAGCCGAGCTTCTCCAGTTCTGTGACGAACGCCGGCGACAGCGAAAAACTCCGCGGTGACAGGAGCCACTCTTTTTCGGCGAAGAGCCCCTCGGCGGGGAACGCATTGCGGACTGCCCGGACGCGACGATGTTCGTCGCTCGTTGGCGAGAGGTTGGTCATGGGTCCCGGCGACTCACGCCAGGATTTTGAGGGCCTGCCGCACGAGATCTTCGGGCTGCGGCGGGTTCGCACCCGGCTTGTGGATGGCCTTGATTGCCTTGTGGGCGTCCACCTGTTTGTAGCCAAGGGAGATCAGCGCAAGCACGGCGTCGCTGATGGCGACCTCGTCCGGTGTGGGTGCGTGCGAAGAACTGGCGGCCTCCCAAGTGGCGGCGACGCCGAGTTTGTCGCGGAGTTCGAGCACCATGCGCTCGGCGGTCTTTTTGCCAACCCCGCTGATTTTGGACAAAGACGAGATGTCGTTTGTCACCACGGCGTTCTTGAAGGTAGGCACGCTCATGCCGCTCAGGACGGCAAGGGCCATCTTCGGCCCGATGCCGCTGACGTTGTTGACCAACAGCCGGAACAGGTCGCGCTCAGATGCCGACATAAACCCATAGAGCACGTGCGCGTCCTCCCGCACTTGAAGGTGGGTTAACACCCTAACCGGCGCCCCGACGGCTGGCAGCCGGTCATAGCTGGAAAGGGGAATGACCACCTGATAACCCACGCCGCCGACATCCACGACAACCTGTGTCGGCAGCGATTCGCTCAAGACCCCCTGCAAAAACGTGATCACGTCAGAAACACCGACGCTGCACCGGTCTCAGAGTTCCTCGGCTTTGCGGGCGAGGCGGTTGGACAGGATGAAGAAGCTAGGCACCCATAACCCAATGAAGATGCCCGAGCGTTCGGCCCCCGCCGTGTCTTCGCCTTTGCGCGAGAACCATACGAGGATCGAACCCACGATGGAGATGAAGCCGAGTGCGAGGCTGAGATCGGACAGGAGGTAGAGGTTTTCTTTCGTGGGTTTGTAGTCGTCGAGTTCCATAGGATTAGGGCGTTGCATCCGTATCGCAAGGAGCGCGGCGTGCGGTTGGATGGAAAACGGCGCACGCATTGACAGTCTGCCGGACCGCTGTTGAGTGATGGCTGCCAGATCAACCCCCCGACGCCGCCTTTCGCATGAAAAAATGGTTTCCCTCGTTGTTCATCTGCTTGGCGCTGAGTGTGGGTGGAGCGGCGGTCTACCTGTTCGCCAAGCCCGCTGCCGGCGCGGCCTCGACGGCGGCAGCCGCGCTTCTGCCTGCCAACACCATCTTCCTGGCCTCGGTGCCCGACCTTAACGGGACGGCAGCCGACTTCAAGACCACTGATCTCTACAAAATCTGGTCCGAACCCGATATGCAGGCTTTCCTGGCCAAGCCGCTCTCGAAGCTACCACCTCACCCTGACTTCCAAGACACCCTGACGCGCATGGACAAGCTCGGGTTGACGAACCTCTTCATCGCCCTCGCCTCGCTTGATGAGGCGACGAACGAACCGCGCGCCGTCGCGGGCTTCCAGTTCAAGGGCACCAGCGCGGACGTGGACGCGCTCCTGGCTAAACCCAAGGACCAATTCCGCCAAGCGCACCCGGCGTCGAAGGCCGATCTCATTAACTACGAGAACCATCCGATAGAGACGATCACCACCGACGAAGGACACACAGTCGCCTCGGTCTACGTGGGCAACTGGTACTTGGTCTCCAACGACCTTGCCCTGCTCGAAGCCACCGTGGACCGCGCTGAACACCGCGGACCCGCCGCTGCTCAGCCCACGCTCGACAAGGATCCGGACTATAGCGCCGTTCTCGCCAAACTGCCTGCCAGCTACGCGACACTGGCTTTTGGCCGCGCCAAGGTCTTCCTGGCCAAGATTTTCGACCTCGCCGAGGCCAGCGGCCAGGCCGTCGACCCCAAGGCGCGTGCCGAGGCCGAAAAGATCCGTGCGGTCGGCGCGATCACGCGCTTCGAAAATGGCAAAATCCGCGACACGATCTACCTCTATGCGCCGGGCATCACCCAGGAGTACGCCAAGCTCGGGATGGACTCCCTGGGGCTGACGACGGCCGACACGGTCTTCTACGCGGCGAGCATCCTCAACATCCCGGAAAAGCTCGACCTGCCCGGCGGCGAGGCGGGCGCGCCGGGCGGATGGGCCTTCCTGCAAGGGCTCGGGCAAATGCTCAAGGCACACGACGTGTCGCTCGACGCCTTCCGGGCAGCGTTCGGGAACGAGGCCGGCCTCGCGCTCGACTGGCCCGCCGGGCAGCCGCAGCCGACGTTGATTGCCACCCTCAACGTCCGCGACCCGGCGGCGGCCGGCAAGTTTGTGGATAACCTCACCGCCGCGCTCACGGCGGAGGCCGCGTGGGAGAGCGCACAGTTCGACGGGCTGACCTTCCATTCGGTCGAGATCCCCAACGTTCCTGCGCTCGCGCCGACTTTGACCGTCACACCCAAACATCTGCTCTTCGGCCTGAACTTGCCGGAAGTCCGCGCCGCTGCCGCCCGCGAGAAAACCCCGGCGGCGAACTTCACAGCCGGCGATGCCTACCAGAAGGCCAGCGGGGACGTGTCCAAGCCGAACACCTCCTTTGCTTATCTGGACAGCCGGACGTTCTTCGAGCGGTTCTACAGCACGCTCAAGCCCTACGCGATGACGGCGGCCTTCCTGTTGCCTCAGGTCAACGATTACGTGGACGTGAGCAAACTGCCCGAGCCTGACGTGATTGCCCGGCACCTCTCGCCAACGGTGCTCTCCCAGACGTACAGCGCTGACGGCAGCCTCCTGGAATCGGTCGGCTCGTTCACGTTCGGGCAAGCGGCCACGGTGGTCATCGGAGGGTCGGTTGGCGCAGTGGGGCCGTTCCTACCCAAGCACGGGGATGACAACACCGGCGTTGAACCTGCGCCCACGCCTTAGTGGCTGCGGGAGAGTCGCTTTTAAAAGTAAGTTCGTCTCCCTCCGAAAATTAACCTTCGCAACCTCGCCTTGTAGGGTATAGTATGACTCTACTATGGCTATGACTAAGAAAAACGCCTTCTCCCGTCGCTTGCCCGATCTTGTCACCGAGGAGTTGGTGGCGGTTCTCACTTCGAAGAATTCGTACGAGTTCAAGGAGCTTTTTGATTTGGTGCACGCCAACCTGCGTGCCCGCAACGCTGCCAGCGGGGGCGAGGAGATGCTGCGTTTACGCGCCTATGAGAAGCTTCAAACCCTCGTGTCGCGTGGCATGGTCAAAAAGACGGGCAAGAAGTACAAGGGTCTCGCGTCGCTAGCCAACGCCCTGCCCACTGTGCCCGCGCCGACGGCCGTGGCGGCGACGAACGTCGCGCCCGTGGCGGCGGTGCCTCTCGCCGGCTAGGTTTTTTCAAGCATATTGTATAACCTACTCCCGGGGCGGCGGGGGGCGCCGCCGGTGGCGACCGCGCGGATCCGCTCGATCGAGGCTTCCA
>CAXTQD010000018.1:8692-15480 GCA_964246175.1 uncultured Chthoniobacterales bacterium
GTTTCATTGAAAGACCATGATCCGCGAATACATCCCGATTTTGCTCCAGGCCATTGTGGCGGTGGGTTTTGCCGCGTCGGCGTTAATCGTCAGCGTGGTGTTGGGCAAGGCGGGCAAGCGCACGAAGATCAAGGACACCGCCTACGAGTGCGGCATGCTGCCGGAGGGCAATGCCCAGCCACGTTTCAGCGTGAAGTTCTACCTCGTGGCGATGTTGTTCATCCTTTTCGACATCGAGATTGTTTTCATGTACCCATGGGCGGTCGTGTACGCGGACATGATCAAGCAGGGGGCCACGGTTTTCCTGAGCATGTTGAGCTTCGTGGTGATCCTGACGGTCGGCTACGTGTACGCGCTCAAAAAAGGCGTACTGAACTGGAAACGCTGACGACGGCACATGGTGCATCACGTCGTCCTTTGCAAGCTGAACGAGGGGACCGAAGACGCGCAGGTTGAGTGGATCATCCGGCAGTCACGCATTCTCTTGCTGAAGATCCCCGAGGTGCGCACCATCAAGTGCGGCAAGCGCATCGAGAGCGGTAACGCGTGGGGTTTCTTTTTCTCGGCTGACTACGAGTCGATGGACAAGATGGCGCTCGGCCACGCGGACCCGGTGTACGGAAAGTTCCTGGCGGAGGTCATCGCCCCGCACGTCCGCGAGCAACTCGCGCTCTCCTATGAGGTGGAGCCGGGCAAGGACACGAGGTACTCCTGAAGCCGGTCGGCCAGGAAGCCCGTTTCCTCTTCCGAAACCCCGAAGGGCGGGGTGAACGACAAGACGTTCCCCGCCGGCCCGCCGCCGAGCAGGATCAGGCCATCGCGGAGGGCCGCCTTGATGGTGGCCCCCGCCAACGCTCCGGCGGGTGAGCCGTTGGCTGGGTTGATAAGTTCTAGTCCGAGCATCAGCCCCGCGCCGCGCACGTCGCCGATGTGCGGTGACTGCAACTCGCACAAGGCCAACTTCAACCGCCTTCCCGCCGTGTGCACGAGGGCAGCGGTTTCGGGCCGGGCGTGTTCGGCCAGCGCGGCCAGCGCCATCGCGCAGCCGACCGGGTGGCCGAGGTAGGTGCTGGTATGCAGCGCCTCGCCGGTAGACTCGGGCCAAGCATCCATGACCTCGCGCCGGCCGACGCACGCGGAGAGTGGGAAGCCGCCCGTCAGCCCTTTGCCGAGGCAAATCAGATCTGGCACAACCCCGGCGTGCTCGCAGGCGAACAGCAGGCCGGTGCGGTTGAACCCGGTGTAAATTTCGTCGAGGACCAGCAGAATTTTGTACTCGTCGCAGATCGTCCGGAGCAGACGTAGGAAGTCGAGCGGTGGGAACACGTCGCCGCCGCGGCCCTGGGCGGGTTCGACCAGGATGCAGCCGACCGGACGCGTCTTGATGGTCTGGCGGATTTGCGTCGCCAGCTTCTCCAAGCAGGCGGACGAGCAGATCGGAAACGGGCCACCTTCCAGCCGGTACGCCGCACCCTCTTCGAACGGGCAGCGGTAGCAGGTAGGGTAAGGCAGGATCGTCGCAAAGTCGCGGAGTTGGCCGCGGAACGGCTCGCGGAATGCCGGCAGCCCACTGACCCCGAGCGCACCGTAGCCGAGCCCGTGGTACGCGCCCGAGAACGCGATGACACCCGCCTTGCCGCTGTGCAGGAGGGAAGTCTTCAGTGCCGCTTCGATGGCCTCAAACCCGGCATTGGCGAGGATCGTCTTGCCCGGCTGGCCGAGCCAGCGGCCGAAGGTCAGCGTGCCCAGCTCCTCGCAGAGCCGTACTTTCGCCTCGGTCGGATGCACGTCGCCCATGCCATGAATGAGCCGGCCGCTTTGTGCGACCATCGCTTCGCGCACCGGTGCCGCTCCGTGGCCCAATCCTGCGACGGCGAAGGCCGCCGTGAAATCCAAAAACCGGTTGCCGTCCGCGTCCCAGACGTTGGTGGCGTCGGCGCGTTCCCAAAAGACCGGGAACTCGCGGTCCACGTACGTCACGTTGCGCGACTCCGCCGCGCGCAGGCGGCGGGCGAGTTCGCGCGAACGCGGACCAGGAATGGGCGTGACCAGCGCGGGCAGCATCTAGTGTCCCAACTGACCGTAGAGCGAGACGTACTGCGCCGCCGTGCGTGCCCAGGTAAACTTCCCCGCATGGATCATCGCCCGCTGACGCAACGATTCCCAATGCTCGTCCGATCCCAGCAACCCCGGCGCGCGCTGCGCGAGCACGTCGAAGATCGCCGCACGGGTGTTCTGGTAGAAAACCACGCCGAAGCCGTGATTCGTCCCGGGCACAAGGTCTTCGGCAAGCTGGCGCAGACCCGCGCTGGCGGCGGCGACCGGGAGCGTCCCGTACTTCAGCGCCCGCAGGACCGACTCGGTCGAGTGTAGGTCGCGCCCGAGGAAAAGCTGGAAGTCCGCCCCCGCCAACGCACCATGTCGCAGCCGGTCGTCGGGCTCCCGGGCGAGCGCGAGCCGGGTGGAGTGCTTGCGCGCAGCGATCTCGAAGGCGATCTGCGCAGGGGTCTGCGGGGGAAGCTGGCCCAAGACGACGAAACGCAGGTCAGCGGCGAGGAGTTGGTCGATCTGGCCCGAGACGAGTTCCAGGATGGCCTTGTCGTGAGTGCCGACGAGGTCGAGCAGGTAGACCGGGCCGGCGGCGTTCTTGGCAAGGCCGAGGCCGGCGAGCAGCGTGTTGCGGCTCGCCGTCTTGCCGGCAAGGTTGGTGGGCTGGTAGCGCCGCGCGAGGAACGTGTCCTTGGCGGGGTTCCAGACCCGTTCGTCGAGCCCGGGCGGGATGCCGTGCAGCTTGCCGGCGTGTTCGCGGAAGACGGCGTCCAGGCCGCTGCCGTGCTCGGGGGTCTGGAGCGCCTCGCGTTCCAGGTCACCATCGGCAACAATCGCGGGGGCGGCGACGAGGCCACTCTTGAGGAAGTTCAGTCGCCCGTAGAACTCGACTCCCGTGGGCCGGAAATGTTCCCAGCCGAGATTGAGCAGGTGGAAATCCTCGATGGGAAAACTGCCCTGTGCCTTCGGATCGCCGACCGACAGCACGCTTGCAAAGGGTAGGTGTTGCGTCTTGAGCAGCAGCGGAGCGAGCGCCCCGGCCCAATCCTGGATTTGCAGCACATTGGGCGCGGGGTTGAGGCGGCGGGCGAGTTCGACCAGGCCTTTGGAAAACAACACCGCCGCGCGCGCGTCGAGGCTGGCACCGTCCGCCACCCGGCCGAACGTTTCCTCGTGCCGCAGCAAGAAGAGCTGCAATCCATCCTCGGTCCGCGCTTCGCTGACCTGGACGCTGGCTCGCTCGTTGCCCAGCCCCACGTCGATTTGCACGCCTGTTCCCTTGATCTTGACCGCGCCGGAGCGTTCGGCGGCCGGAGTGAGCGGTCCAACGAGGCTGACCTCATGGCCCGCGCGTTGGAAGGCCAGCGGCAAGCCAGGCAAGACTCCGGCCTGGTTCGACGCCTGGGGCGTGAGCAGCGGAGAGAGGTCACTGGTGGCGACGAGGATTCTCATGGGCGGGACCTTTCACGTTCCGAGGGGCTTTGCAAGGAAAACGCAGCGGCCTCCCACGTAGGTCGCCAGGGTTTCCAGCGTGTCCGAAATCAGCACGAGGTCGGCGCGCAGCCCGGAGGCGAGTCGGCCGCGTTCGTGCCCGCGACGCAGGGCGGCGGCGGGGTTGGTGGATGCCATGCGAACGGCCTCGTGCAGCGGCACGCCGAGAGTACGGACGAGGTGACGCACGCCGTCGATGGTCGTGGAAACACTCCCGGCGAGTGTCTTGCCGTCCATCGTCACGCCAACGCCGCCGCGCACGACGCAAGCGTTGCCTGCCAGCGGGAAGGAAGCCCCTTCGGGCAAACCGGCCCCCGCCGTGGCGTCGGTGATGAGGCAGACGCCATCCGGCCCCTTGGCGCGCAGGAGCAGGCGCAGGAGAGTGGGGGTGACGTGGTGGCCGTCGGCGATGAGTTCGCACTGGATCAACGGCTCAGCGAGGGCGTACTCTAAAAGTCCGGCGTAGCGGACCCCATCGCGCCGGCGGGCGCTCGACATAGCGTTGAAAACGTGGGTGATGCGCGTCATCCCGCGGACGTGCGCCGCCGCGGCCTCGTGGTCCCATGCGTCACTGTGGCCGCCGCTAGCGAGGACCCCACCGGCGTGAAGTGCCTCGATGAGGTCGAGCGCGCCGGGAAGTTCCGGGGCGAGGGTGACCTGGGTGATCACATCCGCGAAGTCCAGCAGGCGGGCGGTTTCGGCCGGGGTTGGATGCTTGAGCCATTCGGGACGGTGCGCACCGGCCTTGGTCGGGGCGAAATAGGGACCTTCGACGTGGATGCCGAGCAATTCCGCACCTTGGGTCGTGCGGTGTCCCCGGGCGGCGGTGAGCACGCGAACAATCTCCTCGAAAGGTGCGGCGGTGGTGGTCAGCGTCGCCCCGGTAGTCCCGCCGCGCACGTGGAAGGCCAGGATCGTGTCAAAAGCTTCCGATGTGGCTTCCATCGCGTCGCGCCCGAGCGCGCCGTGGACATGCCCATCCACAAACCCCGGCGCGAGGTATGCGCCCGCGCCGTCGATGATTTCTTCGTCGTCGTATGGGGCAAGCCCCGCGCCGCGGACGGCTACAGCTTCGATCCGGCCGCCGCGCGCGCGCAGGCTGCCGCCGGGCGCGAGTCGTTCGGGCAGCACGAGGGTGACGTTGCGAAAGAGCATCCGTTCTAATCCAGGAGATCTAGGAACGCGTCGGAGACACGTCCCTACCAGACGGTTCGGATGCGCCGTGCAGACGCGGCCAAAGGACGTTCTTCACCAAGCGAAGTCGCTCACCTTGCCGTGGCGATCCAGCCAAAGCGAGGTGTGCTCCATCGTGAGGGTGTCGATGGCGGCGACCAGTTCTTCAGCCACAGGGGCAGGGTCGAGTTGCGCCTCCGCACCGCCCATGTCCGTGCGCACCCATCCGGGAGTCACCGCGACGATGCAGATTCCCTGCGCGCGGAACTCGGCGGCGGAGACCCGCGTGAACATGTTCAGCGCCGCCTTAGACGCCGCGTAGGCATAGAAATGATCCCGCTCGGGCGGCTTGCGCGAGAGCGAGCCGATGCCAGAGGAGACGTTGACCACACGCGGGGTCTTGCTCTTGCGGAGCAGCGGCAGGAAGGCGCGTGTGGTACGCAAAGGCCCGATGGCGTTGGTCTCAAAGGCGTCGCGCACCTGCGTCATCTCCAGAGCTTCCAGGCCATCCTGCGCACGACCGGGCGAGATCCCGGCGTTGTTGACTAGCACGTCTAGCCGCGGGAAATGCTCCTCCACGTACTCCGCCGCCGCGGCGACGGAGCGGCCGAGGTTCACGTCCACTCGCGGGATCAGCAGGTCGTCACGGAAGGTTTCCTTGAGGGCGTGCAGTCCGCCCGCTTTCGCTGGTTGGCGGCAGGTCGCGGCTACGCGGTCGCCGCGGTCGAGGTAAGCGCGGGCGAGCGCGAGGCCGATGCCGCGGTTGGCTCCGGTGATGAGGACGTTGAGCTGCTTGGCCATCGGCGCGTGGATACGGACCGACTATAAATCCACAAGCCCCTCAGCCTGCAAAGCCAAAAGGAAAAATCTTCATGGCTGTGCGGCCGGTTCTTCCGCTTTGCGGGGTGCGGGCAGGCTCAGCACCCGCCCGACGGCGTGCAGGTACGCGCGGGCGCTGGCCTCGATGACATCCGTGCTCGCGCCTTTGCCGGTGATGAGCTTGCCGTCACCGAAGTCCACCTTCAGCGTGACCTCGCCAAGCGCGTCCTTGCCGCTCGTGACTGCCTGCACGTGGTACTCGGCGAGGTGGCCCTGCCGGCCGAGGATGCGGTCGATGGCCTTCATCGCGGCGTCGACGGCGCCGTTGCCAGGGGCGGAATCCTGCATCGTCTCGGGTTCTTCGGCGGGAACGTTGCGGCGCAGGCGGACGGTCGCCGTCGGCACGGTGGTCGTGCCGCTGGTGACGTGGATGTAGTCGAGTTCGTAGGACTCGGGTGCGCCGAGAGAACTGTCCTCAATCAGCGCCGCCAAGTCGTCGTCGTACACAAACTTCTTGCGGTCGCCGACCTCCTTGAAGCGCCGGAAAACGTGTCCGGCCTCCTCGTCGGTCAACGCGTAGCCGAGGTGTTCGAGCCTCTTGACCATCGCGTGCCGGCCACTGTGCTTGGTCAGCGGGAGTTCGGTTTCGCCCCAGCCAACCTCGTGCGGGTCCATGATCTCGTAAGTCGTGCGGTTTTTCAGCATGCCGTCCTGGTGGATGCCGGAGCTGTGGGCGAAGGCGTTCTCGCCGACGATGGCCTTGGAGCGCGGTACGAGCAGCCCGCTCATGCGGCTAATAAGCCGGGAGCTTTTGACGATCTCGCGCGTATGCACGTCGGTCGTGACGTTACCGAACACCTCCGGCCGCGTACGGAGGGCCATGACGACCTCCTCCAAGGCGGCGTTGCCGGCGCGTTCGCCGATACCGTTGATCGTGCCCTCGACCTGACGCGCCCCGGCACGCACGGCGGCGAGGGAGTTAGCGACGGCGAGGCCCAAGTCGTTGTGGCAATGCACGCTGACGACGGCGTCGGCGATGTTCGGCACGTTGGCGAAGAGGTATTCCACCAACGCCGCGAACTGGTCGGGCACCGCGAAGCCGACCGTGTCGGGGATGTTGATGGTCGTCGCCCCGGCCTCAATGGCCGCCCGCGTGATCTCGGCCAGGAACTCGGGTTCCGTCCGTGAGGCGTCCTCGGGGCTGAACTCCACGTCACGCACGAGGCTCTTCGCGCGCTTTACTCCCTCGACAGCGA
>CAXTQD010000018.1:15506-16125 GCA_964246175.1 uncultured Chthoniobacterales bacterium
GGATTTCGTCGTGGGCTTTGCGGAGCTTGTGCTCGCGGTGGATCTTGGAGGTCGCCAAAAAGACGTGGACGCGCGCGCGGTCGCCGGCCGGCTTGACCGCGGCGGCGGCAGCGTCGATGTCGCCGGGCGTGCAGCGCGCGAGACCCGCGATGATGGGCCCACGCACCTCGGTGGCGATCTGCTGGACGGCGTGGAAGTCGCCGTCACTGATGACCGGGAAGCCGGCCTCGATGACATCGACGTTGAGGCGGGCGAGTTGGCGCGCGACTTCCATTTTCTCGCGCAGGTTCATGGAAGCGCCGGGGCATTGTTCGCCGTCGCGCAGGGTAGTGTCGAAAATGAGGACTTTGTCGGACATAAAAAAGAAGGATGGCCGCGATAGATGCGGCGGGTTGTTTCAGGGAAGACTCGCCGAAGGGACGAGCCGGGTGGCAAGGGTAGGGAAGGAAAAGGTTAGCAGGTCGCCAACCCTAGCGATAGAAGCGCGCATAGACGGCGGGCTGCGAGCCGGGCCGAGAGCGTTTCATTCACCATTGCGCGGGCAGCTTATCGCCGAATGGCTGCCGTTGGCAACCTGGAAAATGCAGACGCTAACGGCGGCGCGTTGCCAGATCGGACC
>CAXTQD010000018.1:16135-17200 GCA_964246175.1 uncultured Chthoniobacterales bacterium
GGACGGTTTATGTCTACCGCCCGCTGGCAACTCCCCCCGCTCGACGCCGCCTCGGCCGACGCCGCCAACCGCCTCGGCAGGGAACTCGGGCTGCCGGCCTTCATGGCGGGTCTGCTGGCGCGGCGCGGTTACCACACGGGGGCAGCGGCGCACGGGTTCCTGCACCCGAAGCTCAATCTTCTCTCCGACCCCTTCGCGCTGCCGAACATGCCGGCCGCCATCGACCGCATCCTGCGCGCACTGGAAAACGGCGAGCGCATCGTCCTCTACGGCGACTACGATGTGGACGGCGTCACGTCCCTGGCGATCCTCTCCAGTTTGCTGAAGGCGTACGGCGCGGACACCGAGTGCTTCCTGCCCATGCGCATGGAGGAAGGCTACGGCCTGAGCGCGGAGGGAGTCACGCGGTGCGTACAAACCCTGCGCCCCCAACTCCTCATCGCCGTGGACTGCGGTACGGCGAGCGTGCGCGAGATCGGCGCGCTTCAGGTGGCGGGCGTGGACGTGGTCGTCTTCGACCACCACGAGGCGCAGGCCCAACTCCCCGACTGCTTTGCCTTGGTCAATCCGAAGCTGGGCGACACTTACCATTACCTGTGCAGCGCCGGACTCGTCTTCAAGGTCTGCCACGCGCTGCTCAAGCGTCGGCCGTTGCCCGGCTACGACCTGAAGGACTCGCTCGACCTCGTCGCCCTCGGTACGGTCGCCGACCTCGTGCCGCTCGTGGAGGAAAACCGTATCCTCGTCCGCCGCGGCGCGCACGTGGTGGCGAACTCCGGCCGCCCGGGAGTGCGCGCGCTGATGGAGGTGGCAGGCGTGAAGGCTCCCGTACGCCCCGTGGACATCGGCTACCGACTCGGACCGCGCCTCAATGCCGCCGGCCGCCTCGGCACCGCGCAGGCCGCGCTCGAACTTCTCACCACCACCGACGAGGCCCGCGCCCGCGCCCTGGCCGCCTCGCTCGACCAGCAAAACCGCGAGCGCCAGACCGTCGAACAGCGTACCCTCCTCGAAGCCCAGACCCAGCTCGACACTCTCTGGCCAGGCGCCCCTCCGCGCCCACAC
>CAXTQD010000018.1:17210-30415 GCA_964246175.1 uncultured Chthoniobacterales bacterium
CAGCACGCAGCCATCGTCGTCGGCTCGCGCCGGTGGCACCCGGGCGTGCTCGGCATCGTAGCCTCGCGCTTGATGCGTTCGCACCACCGGCCAACCCTCGTCATCGGCTTCGACGAAAAAGGCGTCGGCAAGGGCAGCGGGCGCTCGATCCAAGGACTTTCGCTGGTCGGTGCGCTGACACAATGCGCGCCGCTGCTCGACAAGTTCGGCGGGCACGAGATGGCCGCTGGCCTGACGCTCAAGGAAGCTTCCTTCCCGCAGTTTCAGACCGATTTTTGCCGGCTGGTGCGCGAGCTTCTCAGTGACGAGCAGCTCACCCCGCGCCTCCACCTCGACGCGGAAGTTTCCTTGGGCGAACTCGACGCCGACTTCCTGTCCTGCCACGAGGCACTCCAACCCTTCGGCATGGGCAATCCGCAGCCGACCTTCCTGGCCCGTGGCGTCGTACCGGCGGCCGAACCGCGCGTCCTCAAAGAGCGCCACCTCAAGTTCCAGCTGCGCCAAAGTCGCTCGAATGGCCGCGGCTGGGCGACGCCGGCCATCTTCTTCAATGCCAGCGTCGCCGACCTGCCCCCGCCGCCGTGGGACATCGCCTTCCAGGTCGAAGCCAACGAATTTCGCGGGGAGACGAACCTCCAGGTGCAGCTCCAGGCCATCCGGGCGGCTGATGCCTAAACTTCACCGTTGCAAAAACGGCGCGGGGTCTTATTATCCCCCCTTTCTCTATGGCCAAGACTTCCTGGATCGAACGCGACAAGCGCAAACGCGCCACCGTCGCCAAATACGCCGCGCTCCGCGCTGAACTGAAGGCAAAGAAGGACTACGTGGGCCTCACCCAGCTCCCGCGCGACGCCAGCCCCGTGCGCACCGTCAACCGCTGCCAGATGAGCGGTCGCCGCCGCGCCTTCATGGGCCGTTTCAAGCTCTCGCGTATCGCCTTCCGCGAACTGGCGTCCAACGGGATGATCCCGGGCGTCACGAAGTCGAGTTGGTAAACTTCCTGCTCCTCTTCGCCGCATGCCGATCTATGAATATGAGGTCGAAGGCGGCGATTGCCAGATCTGTGGGGGCCGGTTCGAACTACGCCGGCCCGTGGATCGGCCAGAGTGCGCAGACTGCCCGGTCTGCCGCCGCCCGGTGCGTCGGGTGATCTCGCAGACTTCCACGCCCAAGATGCTCAAGCCCACGTCGATCTCCGACGCGAAAAAGGCGGGTTTTACGGTGCTGGAACGACGCGACAAGGGCGTGTACGAGAAGCAGTAGGGGAATTCCAAGGGCGGCCCCGTAGGGAACACGGTGCCGCCAACCCAAAGAGGCCGGACGATTCTTCGGAAATCCCGGCCAGCATGAATATCACCAGCTTTCTAGTCTGCCTGCTCGCCGCGGAGCCGGACATCACCCGGCAATGGGACTCGGGCGGCGTCATGCTCCTCAAGCTGCTGGGCATTTCCGTGTTGGTGGGACTTAATGGGTTTTTCGTCGCCAGCGAGTTCTCGTTGGTCAAGGTGCGCGCCAGCCAGCTTGACGCGCTCGTGGACGAGGGGGATGGCCGCGCCGCTGCCGCGCGCCGCGTGCTCGAACGTCTGGACGCCTATCTTTCCGCGACGCAGCTCGGCGTCACGCTTGCCAGCCTCGCGCTCGGCTGGATCGGCGAGCCGTTTGTCGCACAAGTCTTGGAGCCTCTCTTCGCGTTGGTCGGCATCCAGTCCAGCCTCGTGATTTCGACGCTCGCGGTGGTGATCGGGTTTGTGGCGATCACATTCTTCCACATCATCTTCGGCGAACTGGCCCCGAAGTACCTCGCCATCGGCAACCCGGTGCCTACCGTGTTGCGTTGCGTCGGGCCGTTGCGGGCGTTCTACGCGCTTTTCAAGCCGGCGATCTGGTGCCTGAACCGCTCGTCGAACCTCATCCTCAAGAAAGTGTTCCGTATCGACCCCGCCGGTGGCGAGGAGGTTGGTCACAGCGAGGAGGAACTGCGGGTCATCCTCAGCGAGAGTGAGAAGTCGAAGGAAGTGAGCCCGCTGGGCAAGGAACTGCTCATCAACGCGCTCGATCTGCGCCGCCGCGTCGTGCGCGACATCATGACTCCACGTGGTGAGGTGATCTATCTCGATATCGACGCGCCTTTCGAGGAAAACCTCGCCAAGGCCAAGGCGTCGCGGCACACGCGCTTTCCGCTGTGTAAGGGTTATCTGGACAATCCCATTGGCCTGCTGCACATCAAAGACCTCCTGAGCGAGGTCAGCGACGAACACCCTGACCTCATGGGCATCAAGCGTGACCTGATGGTCGTGCCCGAGATGATGCCGCTCGAACGCCTCCTGACGACGTTCCTCGCCCGGCAGGCGCACCTTGCCATCGTCGTGGACGAGTTCGGCGGCACGATGGGCATCGTCACCCTCGATAACGTCCTGGCCGAGATCGTCGGCGACATCCGGGACGAGTTCGACGCCGAACAATCCGAGTTCAAGCGCCTGAACCCGGACGAGTTCGAGGTGGAAGGCGTGCTTGGACTCTACGAACTGAACGACTTCACCGACCTTGATCTGTCCAACACGGAGGTCAGCACGGTGGGCGGCTACGTCACGCACCTCATCGGCCACCTCCCGCGCCAGGGCGAGCAGACGCGCGTGGGCGACTACCTCGTGACCGTCACCGCGACGGACGGTCGGCGCATCAGCCAACTGAATTTCAAACGCTCCCCGGCGGAGGAAAACACCCACGAGACTGCCGTGGTAGACGCCGACACCCCGACCGCCGTCCGAGGCGAGTAGTTCGATCCGCTACAAACGGCGGGAGTTGGCAACGAAGCTGCTCTAGGTACGGGCTATGCCCGTCACTGGAGACATCGCCGAACTTCCGCTCCCGGACCTGCTGGAGATGATGCGGCATCGCTCCGGCAAGATACAACTCCTTCAGACGCAGCATATCAGCGAGATGCAGCTGCACTTTACGCCCGGTTATCTGTGCGGATTCATGGTGGACAAGCACATCATCCGCTCGGAATCGCAGGTCGTGGACAAGCTCGTCACGGTCACCGCGAACCCGGTGGGCCGCTTTGTGTTCACGCCGGCGCACGCGAGTTCCCTGATGGGCAGCGTGCGGCTGGGAGTGGACCGTCTGGCGTTGACCATCGTCAGCCAGGTGGACGAGATCAGCGTCAACCGCCAACAGCTCTCACCGCCGCACCGGATCTTCCGCTTGCAACGCTCGGAGAACGGCGGGGAGTTCGAGGACGCACAGTTGGCGGAGTTTTTCCACAGTTCGGTCAACCTCCTGAAGTGCGGCATCAGCGCCGAGAAGCTGTCCAGCATCGAGCGGATCAGCACCGCGCAGGTGCAGCTTTATCTCTATAAGCTGAGCATCCTCGGACTGATCGGGCCCGCCCGCCGGGACGATCTGTGGGCGCAACTTGATGCCGTGCTGCAAAGCAAGAGCACCCCCCTGCGTCTAACCGAGGAACAACTCCAAGCGGCCGGCGACGCGGCCAAGCGATCCGTATTATCCTCTCTGGACGGTTGGAAGCCGAACCGCTCGGCTGTCGGCGGCGCGGCGTCCAACGACCAGCGAAGCATCTCCCGTCTGCTCGAACTGGCCGCTGAAGAGGCTGCCAAGAAGCAGCGTCCCGCTGGTCACTGACCCGGCACTTACCCCGCAGTGCTTCTGTGCCGCCATAGCCACCCGGCCCACGCGAGGCACCCAGCGAGGCTCAAGGCCGACACCCATGCTCCGACCACGAACGCCGCCGGCCGGTACTCCAAGAGGATGCGGTGGTGTCCCGCCGCCAGTGGGATCGCGCGCACGCAATAATCTGCCGGCAAAATCTGGTAACGCTTCTGCGCGCTGCCTTCACCTGGGGGGAGCAGCGAACGCGCCTGCCAGCCGTCCGAGTATGCATCCGTGATGACCAGAACCTCTGCCACGGGCAAATCGGCCTCGATCGTCAACGAGTCGGTCGTCTGCGCGACCACGCTGGCCTTACCCCCGACCGGGCCGTCCGCCGGGATGGGGTCAGGAGGAGTTTGTAGGAGGACGGTCTCACGTGGGTCGAGGGGTGGGGACATCGCCCGGAGCACGTCTCGCTCGGCGGGAATCACGCGCACGTTCGGCACCAGCATCGCGTGCGGAGCGATGAGCGCATCGGTGTAGAAGCGAGTGCTGATCTGTTGTTCCGGACCGCTGGGAGCGCCGAAAGCGTAGCGACAGCGCAGCAGCGTCGCGTAGATGTCGTGCATGTTGTGAAAGAGCAATTCTTGCGAGGCCATGTCGGGATCGACGTTCTGGGTGTATGCCATGAACTCCCCGTAGCGCCGCGTGACGCCAGGATCGTAGCCCCACAAGTCGTTTTCACCGGTGGACATCCCGATGTTCGAGCTGCCGCGGTCCAAGATGCGATCGTCGCCGACCGGGTGCCCCGCCAGGAACTCGTTGATGCCGGGCCGGCGCTCCGTGTTGTACTCGAAGGTGACGGTGGTCGGTACCGTGAAGACCAGCATCTCCGCAAGGGCGACGACGGGCACCGCCCACAACGCCACCCGCCGACGTTGGCTGCCATGGAAGATTAGAGCATAGGCCAACAGCGTGCCCGCCGCCAGGTACAACGCGTGGCTCGCCTGCTGCGCGGAGGCGCGGACGTTGCCGGGGCTTACCATGAACGGTGCGTTCCAGCCGTTGACCGACTCGCCCGAATACAGTGCCGAGACGATCAGGCTGCGCCACGGTTCCGGCCCCTGCGGATCGTCGCTTTGCGAGGTCCAGTCCGCCCACGACCCCGCTGCCGCCAGCCCCACCGCGCCGACGAGCAGGCTGATCGTCAACGCCCGCGGCGCACGGCCACGGCGCAGCATGGCGTCGAAGCCAACTGCCGCCAGCATCGCCATGAACAGGCTGGCCGGGTAGATGAACTTCGACCAGCCGCGGAACTTGTTGAAACCCGGCACGTAGTGGTAGAGGACGCCGAACAGCGGCGTGAAGTGTCCGAGGGCGATCAGGAAGAACGTGGCCGTCAGCCCGCCGTACACCCAAACCTCTCGCCGTCGCACGGTCACTAGCGCGTAGACGGCCAGCAGGAAGCCTCCGAAGCCGACGAAGGGACTCATCTCCCACAATAACGAACGGCCCCAGTAAGGCGGCGTCGTCAGGTTGCCAAAGAGCGTCGGGACCAGCAGCGTCAGGAAATTTTCCGGCGGGAACGAGAACGAACCCGCGAAGAACTCCGTTGTCCCCTTGCCGCGCAGCGACTCGGCCGTGGCGTGAAATCCTTCGAAAAGCTGCACCGCGGACAGCGCCACCGCGAGCGTCGGGATCAGCGCCAGACCGAGCGTCGTGCGGAGAGGTTGCGGCTGGCGCCAAAGCTTCGTCACGCCGTAGAGCGCCGCGGCAATCCCGGTGTAGAAAACGTACTGCGGGTGCCCGGCCAGGATTTGCAGCGCCAGCGCGGCTCCGCCCAGGAGCAGCCACCCGGCCGTTCGCCGCGCGCACCAACCATCGATGGCGAGCAAGATCAAAGGACCCCAAACCATTGTGCACAAGTTGGGCAGGTGCCCGGCGTAGATGTGGTAGAAGTACGATCCGCCGAGCATGAAGAGGGTTCCCGCTAGCCCGGCTGCCACCCCGTGGAGCCCCTGGAAGCGCACCCACAAGTACACCAACCATCCCGCCAGGAAGACGTGCAGGGCGACTCCGACGTTGACGGCGAAAGGCAAGGGCAGGCAGAGGTAGAGCCAGTTCGGCGGGTAGAGCAGCGCCGACTGGAAGCCGCCGAAGTACTGCGTACCGCCGAAGATGTGCGGGTTCCAGAGCGGCAGGTGGCCGTGGGCCATTTCCCCGAAGCCGAACGCACGCCAGTGGATGAACTGATGTTCTAGATCCGTGTTTTCGGCGCTGATGATGCGGTCACCTGGCCTGAAGAGCACCGGGGCGAAGAGCGCCAGCGTCAGCGTCAGGAAGAACGCCGCTGCCACGCCTGCTTCCCGACCCGGGGTCGCCAGCCAGCTTTGCCACCGCACGCGGGGGATATCGATCGTCGGCGGCAGAGTTTCCACTTTCATCCGGGCAGAGCCGCGGCGACCGGTAGCCGGATGCGTCCGCGGTAAGCCGCCGTGGTTACCGCGAACACCTGGTCCACCGTGATCTGCTGCATGCAGACGTTGTTGCGACAGGGAGATTGCCGGTTGTTGTAGGCGTTGACGCACGGGCTGCACGCGATGCCGGCGTAGAGCGCGACGTTGCGGTTCGTGCACGCGGCGAAGAGGCGCGGCGTCTCCGGTCCAAAAAGCGTGACAACGTTGATCGGCGTCAAGGAGGCGAAGTGCGCCGGGCCGCTGTCGTTGGTGACGAGCACCTCGGCCAGCGTGTAGAGCACAAGGAGTTGGCGCAAGCTCGTCTTGCCCGCGAGCGAGAAGCACCGGTCTGAGCCGACGAGGCCGACGAGACGCTCGGCGGCGGCGGCCTCGGCGGGCGCGCCCGTCATCAGCACGCAGGCGACGGGGAATTCGACGAGCAGACGGCAGGCGAGTTCGACGTAGCGTTCCAGCGGCCAGCGGCGCAGCGGTACGAGGTCGCTGGCGTTGCCGTTGAGGAGGAAGAGCGGTGCACCCTCCGCCCGGCCACCAGACTCGCGCCGGATGATGCTGCGGACAGTTTCCACCTCCTTCGACGTGGGGCGAAAGGCGCTCTCGCCCACGTCGGTGTCTGGCGGCTGGACACCGAACGTCGGCAACTGTCGCGGGTCGGCCCCGAGCGCCTCGACCATCGAAGCGAAGATCTGGCTTGTGTGCAGGTACGGGTTATAAAGGAGTCGGTGCGTCATCAGGTCGCCGCGGTACGGACCTTCTCCGAAGAACGTGTGAAAGCCCACCCGCCGCGGCGCGCCCGTCAGGAAGGTGAACGCCGCAGACGAACGCGCGAAAAACTCCAAGTCCACCGCCGCCTCGAACCGCGCTGCCCGCAGTTGCCGTAAGGTCTTCAGAGCACTCCTTACCAACGTGCCGAACGAGCCCGCGTCGATGGCGAACACGTTTTCGTGCGGAATCAGATCAAGCAGGTCCAAAATGAACCGATTCTCTGCGAACACTGCAAAGAACACGTTCTCGCGTCCGACCATTTGCACCGCACGGCGGATCGCCGCGTAGGCCAGCACGGTCGAACCCTGCTCGGCCAGTTTGACGAAGAGCACCTTACTCCGAGGTGGGTCGGTGGGCGGCAGCGCGCCGAACAGCTTCCGCACCAACGATAAAACCCAACACGCTGGCACCCCCAGCCAACGGTCCACGAACTGCAACTTATTAGCGGCTAGGGTGCCCGCAAGCTTCATAGGAAAGAGTTAGAGGATCGTTTCGACGAAGCGTCGCGGGTCGAACGGCTCGAAATCGTCCAAAGCTTCTCCTGTGCCAATGAAGCGGGTAGGGATGCCGAGTTCGTGCTGGATGGCGACAAGGATACCGCCCTTGCCGCTGCCGTCGAGCTTAGTGACGATCAGGCCGGTGAGGTTCACGGCAGCGTGGAATTCCTTTGCCTGCGCGACGGCGTTGGAACCCGTGGTGGCATCCACGACGAGGAGGCGCTCGTGGGGGGCCGCTGGGTCGTGCTTGCCCAAGGTGCGGCCGATCTTGCCGAGCTCCTTCATGAGGTTTTCGCGGTTGTGCAGTCGGCCGGCAGTGTCGCACAGCAGGAACTCAACGTTTTTCTTCTCCGCGACGGTGTACGCATCGTAGCACAGCGCGGCAGGGTCGCCGTTGTACTGGCCGCGGATCATCTCGATAC
Organism: uncultured Chthoniobacterales bacterium; assembly: GCA_964246175.1. Taxonomy (GTDB): domain Bacteria; phylum Verrucomicrobiota; class Verrucomicrobiia; order Chthoniobacterales; family SZAS-18; genus CAHJWO01. The sequence goes on from CAXTQD010000018.1 coordinate 24,978, forward strand.
CAACCCGTTCACTCCACACGCCGAGCTGCTCGATGGCGGCGGCGCGGAAGGTGTCGGCCGCGGCGAGCAGGACGCTGTGGCGATCCCGCTTGAGGAAGTTCGCCAACTTGGCGGTGGAGGTCGTCTTGCCGGTGCCGTTGACGCCGACGACGAGGATCGCCTTGGGCTTGTTGGGCAGCGGGCGCAACGGCGGCGGGGGCGGAGGCAGAAGCTGTTCGATGACGCTCCGGGTCGCCTCCACGACCTGCTCGGCCGTCGGCCGGATGTCACGGTTCATCAAGTCGGCGAGGATTTCCTGGGTCAGCGAGACGCCGAGGTCGCCGCGAATGAGGGTTTCCTCCAACTCATCCCAATCGACCGGTCGGCCGGTGAACTTCTGAAGGAGGGATTTGAAGAAGCCGGTGGCCACCTTGGAAAGAACCTTCTTAAATCCTACCGCAACGCAAAGCTCAAGCGTGAAATCTGCCCAGGGCCTCTATCCGGCCGCTTCGTCTGCCGGCGCGGCGGTGCGCAGAGGCCGGGTGAGGTCGAGCTTCACGCGGTCTAGGATGCCATTGACAAATCGGCTGCTCTCCTCGGTGCCGAAGCGTTTGGCGATCTCGATGGCTTCGTTGATGGACACCACCGGTGGGATGTCGTGCCGGTGGAGCATCTCGTAAATGGCCAACCGCAAGATGTTGCGGTCAACGACGGCGAGACGGTTCAGCTCGTAATTCTCGGCGTAGCGCGAGATGCGCTCATCCGTTTCAGCGCGATGCTGCACCTCGCCCTCCACGAGCTTCATGGCGAAATCCCGGATCGGCTTGGTGGCCGGACGCAGTTCCCAGAACTCGGCCGCGGTCGCCGGACCGGCCCCCTGGTTGAGATCGCAGTAGACAAGAAATTGCACGGCCGCCTCGCGGCCCTCACGACGTTTACCCATGACAACGAACGAAAACGAAAAAAGAAAACGGCACGCTCTGCTTATTCACGGAGCTGCGCGAGTAGGTTGGACATGCTCACCGCGGCGCGGGCCGCTTCGGTGCCGCGGTTGTACTTGTCCTCCACGCAACGAATGCGGGCTTGATCCTCGTCCTTGCAGGTGAGCACCTGGTGGATGACAGGGATGCGGTGGTTGAGCGCGATCTGCTGGAGCGCGTCGGTGACGGTGCGCGCCAGGAGGTCGGCGTGGTCGGTGTCGCCCTGGATGATGACGCCCAACGCGATGATGACATCGAGGTCGGTCTCTGGCTTGGCGGCGAGTTCCTGCACGACGATGGGAATCTCGAACGCCCCCGGGACTTGGTGCAGCACGAGCCGCGCGCCCGGGACCATGCGCATCAATTCAATGGCCGCGTGGTCCACCAGCGCCTGGACGTACTCAGGGTTGTACTGGCTGGCGACCAGCGCGTAGGAACGCCTCGCGCCGCCGAGCACCCGTGGGCCGCCGACTCTGAGCTTAAGCATGGCCGGTATTGTTGACGAGGTGGGACCTGCCCGCAAGTCCGCGCCTCACAACAGGTGGCCCAACTTGAGTTTTTTGGTGCGCAGATAATTCTCGTTGTGCGGGTTGGCCTCGGAGCGGATAGGGACCTGCTCAACCATCTCCAGCCCGAAACCCTCCAGGCCGACGACCTTGCGCGGGTTGTTCGTCATGAAGCGGAACTTGCGCACGCCTACGTCGAGCAGGATTTGCGCGCCCAGACCGTAGTCGCGCAAGTCAGGAGCGAAGCCGAGTTTTTCGTTCGCCTGCACGGTGTCCAATCCTTCCTCCTGGAGCTTGTAGGCGTGAATCTTCGCCGCGAGGCCGATCCCCCGGCCCTCCTGCCGCAGGTAGACCAGCACGCCCGCGCCGGCGTCCTCGATTTGTTGAAGCGCGTGGTGGAGCTGGCTGCCACAGTCGCAACGCCGCGAGCCGAACACGTCGCCCGTCAGGCACTCGCTGTGCACGCGCACATGCACGGGCGTGTCGGGGTCGATACGCCCTTTGACGAGGGCGAGATGATGCTTGTCGTCGAGCTTGTTTCGGTAAAGATGAAGCTGGAAGTCACCGTAGTCAGTCGGCAGTTGGATGACCTCGACACGCTCCACGAGCTTCTCGCGCTGGCGGCGGTAGGCGATGAGCGCGTCGATGGTACACATCTTCAGCCTGTGCTGCTCCTTGAAGCGGCCCAACTCCGGCACACGCGCCATCGTTCCGTCGTCGTTGACGATCTCGGCAATCACGCCCGCCGGCCGCAGCCCCGCCAACCTTGCTAAATCAACCGCCGCCTCCGTGTGGCCTGCCCGCCGCAAGACGCCGCCGTCGCGGTAGCGCAACGGGAAGACGTGTCCCGGCCGCACGAGGTCGGCCGCCGTCGTGCCGGGCTCGGCCAGGGTGCGGATCGTGCGTGCGCGGTCGGCAGCGGAGATGCCGGTGGTCACGCCTTCGGCGGTGTCCACGCTGATCGTGTAGGCCGTGCGCATCCGCTCCGTGTTGGCGGCGAGCGGAGTCATCAGCGGGAGTTCGAGGCGGTCGAGTTCGCCGCCTTCCATCGGCACGCAGATGACGCCGCTGGTGTGCTTGACCATGAAGGCGACGTTCTCGGCCGTAGCCTTTTCGGCGGCGAAGATGAGGTCGCCCTCGTTCTCACGTCCGGCGTCGTCGGTCACGATGACAGCCTTGCCCGCGCGCAGGTCTGCCAAAACTTCGTCGATGGGATCAAACTCGCTGCTGTCCATGGTGGCCGCTAAAGTCGCTCAAGAGCGGCGTTTTGCCAACTCTCAGTCGCGTCCGCGCCGGCCGTCGCCAAGCGTCGCGCCGGAAACGTGCAGGCCGTCCGCATCGGTCTCGAACGTCAGGGCGCAACGCAGCGACACCCGTGAGAGGTCGATCAGTTCCCAGTTCAACAACGCGAGGTCGCGGCCGGTCTTGCCGTTGTGCTCGACGCCGACAACCAGGCAAGGCCCATCGGTCGTAATCTGGCCGGCGAGGTCGGCGGCGCGCAGCGACAACGCTCGCAACGAGCCATCCTTGCCCCCGGTCGGGTACGTCGCCACGGCGAGGTGGCAGGTCCGGCCGCCCGGGGTTTCTGTCCAGTGCAAGACGGGACACAGCGCATCAGCCGTTGTGACAGCCTCGGCTTTCCCATCCAAGGCGCCGCGGAGTTCGTCTGCAACGCGGGTGGTGGCTTCGAGGCTGGTCAAGGCGGGCACCGTGCGCAATGCGCCGTCCGGCCGGTTGAGGCGGGGCAAAAGGGTATCGAGGACCGCACCGAGCTGGGCGAGGATGGCGGCGTCGGGCGCGTTGCCGGCGTCCAGCGGCACGATCTGGTGACCGTTGACAACGCGGACGATATCCGGAAAAGACACCGCCGCCGCGGCTGGTCCGCCGTTTTGCAGGAGCAGCCAGCGCAGCAGCGGCGCGGAACTCCCGTCGGCCGCCGGGGCCGTCGGGGTAGGGGAAGGATGGGCGTCCGGCTTGGCCAGCGGCGGTTTGCCGACGGCCCCCGCGTACAGCGCAAGAACGGCGGCAGCCAGGATGGGGAGGAGGGGAAGCTTCATCGCAGCGCGGTATCGGAGGTTCCTGCATCCAGCCGATAAAGGTCGAACTCACCGACCGTCGCGGCCGGCGCAGCGGCCACCGCGTCGAACGGCGAATCGGGCTGCCCGCGGTAACGCACCAGCCAGTGTTCGCCGGGAGCGTTGCCGGAGAGCCAGTCTTTCGGGTCGACGAAGCGATCCGGTGTCAGGCCCGGGTCGGACGGCCGTTCGCGTTGGCGAGGGCCGAGGTGCAGCACGTAGCGTACGTGCACATCATCCAGGTAAAACTCCACGTCCGGCCAGTAGTGGTCGCAGTCCACGACGCGCGCAGCCCGTTCGCGCAGGTAACGACAAACCGGGCGGAGACTGGAATTGGCACCGAGCCGCGTCTCCACGGAGTCCGGTAGGAAGGCCGCCGCCGCCAACACGGCCGCGCCGAAAACCGCACCGGGCCAGACCCGTGTCGGCGACGGACAAAAGTCTGTACCCGCGCACCAAGCCCGGGCGAAAAGCAGCGCCACCCACGGGGAGAGCGGCAGGGTATAGGTCGGCAGCTTGGAGTTGGCGATCGAGAACAGAACAACGCCAACCAGCACGATCCAACCCTCGACCTCGATTCCCCGCATCCATCCTGCGGCGAAAAGTCGGCGGAGTTTCCAGGCCGCCACCGGCCACCAGGGCAACCACGCCACCAGGCTCAGTCCGAGATAGTAGTAGAGTGGCCCATGCCTCCCATCGACGCGGCCGACCACACGGCCAACCAGTTCACGCTCGAAGAAAAACTGCCGCAACTCCGGGTAGCGTCCCAACATCGACAAGTACCATGGCGAGCCGAGCACCAGGATCGCCGCCACCAACGGCAACGGCCGCAGCGCTTGGCGGCCAGCGCGGTCGCCCGTTGCCCACGTCCCGGCCAGCAGGCCCGCCAGCGGCACCAGGCACGGGGTCGCCTTGGTCCACCACGCCAGCGACCAGCCCGCGACGCTGACGCCCCACCAACCCCACGCGCCGCCGCGATGCCGGCACTCGGCCCACGCGGCGATGGCCAGCGTGCACCAGCCTGTCAGGAGAGCGTCGGGCGAGAGCACCCGGCTCAGGGTCCAAAACTGCACCGTCGTGCCGCACACCAGCACGGCCCACCACGCGATGCGAGCGTCGTACAGCCGGACCGCCGCCCAGGCCAACGCCGCCAGCGAGAGGACCGCTCCGCACAGCGATGGCACGCGCGCAGCCCACTCGTTGAACCCGAAGGCGCGCAACGACGCGGCTGTGGCCCAGTAAATCAGCGGCGGCTTGTCGTAGTGGCCGAAGCCTGATTCGCGCGGCTCCCACCAGTCACCGCCCGGCTTGGCCATCGCCAAGGCGATGTTGGCGTAGCGGCCCTCATCCGGATCGTTGAGGCCGCGCGAGCCGAGGCAAACCACGAACAGGACGCCGAGTGCGGCCGCCAGCAGCCACCAGTCGCGTGCCTGCGGGAAAGTCGGCTCCTTCATGCCTGCGTGGCGAGGAACGCCGCCGCGCGTTCGCCGCTGACCATCGTTGTTTGGATGCTGCACGCCGTCGTCTGACCACCCGCCAGCCAGACGTTGTCGAGAAAAGTTGGCGTCGGCGGAGGTGCCACCCCGCGCAAGAAGCCAGCCGGCTGCTGCCGCTGCCCGTAGGGGACGTGGACCGCTTCCAACGGCGCGAGGTCGCGGGCGGCGGGGTAACACTCCGTGATTTCGCGCGTCGCCTGCGCGAAGAGGGCCATGTCATCCAGCCCGCGCGAGTCGAGCACCGTCGCCGCGACGAGGTGCGCGCCGGCCGGGGCGTATTCCGGGGCGACGTTGGTGAGCTGGACAAAGTGCCGCACCAGCCGTGTGCGGCCCGCTGGCAGGCTGAGCATGGCGCGTTCGCAAAGCGACGCTGCCGACGCGAAATAGAGCACGGTTGTGCCC
>CAXTQD010000019.1:0-29644 GCA_964246175.1 uncultured Chthoniobacterales bacterium
GGCGCAGGCGCGCGAGTGTGCGCGCCGTGTACGCCACGCGCTGGCTCATCGAGGAGTTCCACAAAGCGTTGAAGACCGGCCTGGGTGCCGACAAGCTCCAACTGGAAACCGGCGCGCGGCTCAAGGCGGCGGTGGCGCTGATGAGCGTGGTGGCCGTGCGCCTGCTCGCCCTCAAGGAACAGGCGCGCGTTGCTCCACAAGCCCCTGCCGAGAAGAGCGGTCTTGACCCGGAAGAGCTACGCGTCTTGGCAGTGGCTACTGAACGACAACTGACCACCACGGGCGAGGTGATCTTGGCGGTCGGTCGCTTGGGCGGACACATGAACCGCAAAGGCGACGGGTTGCCCGGCTGGCAGACGCTATGGCGGGGCATGACCCGGCTGGCGACGCTCGTTGGGGGCTACCGGTTAGGGCGAAGCCGTTTTGGGGAATGACAAGGTGAGCACGCCCACCTAGTGGCTGACCTGCCCCTGGCTGACGCCAAAGAGCACGGCCATGACCTCCTGAAGCGGGTAGCACTTGAAGTAAAACAACACGAAAAAGAGCTTGGCCCGGACGGTGGCAAACGTGCCCTTGTGCCCGGCTCCGGGCTGGCGTTGGCGCACTTGCCCGGCGTAGTTCTGTCCAGGGCGACGGGTCTGCCAAAGCGTGTCGAATGCTTCCAGCAATCGTTCGAACTCACCGGCGTCCAGCGTCGTGACGCGTACGCAGCCCCTTGGGTTTGCGGAAGACCCGCTCAATGTCCATGCTTCTGCTTGCACCAGACGCTGCCCTCTGCGCTACCTCCAACAAAGTCTAGTCCATTGAAGTGTTTGCGGCATTGATCCGCGTCGCGGGGGCGCCTCAAGGGAACGGCATGGCGTAGCCAGAATGCAATGGAAGTTTCTCTGGAACCCTCTTGCAGCCTGAAATTCGACAGCTTTCCATACGACGAAGTTATCTGGCGCGTCGCGGCGCACGTGCCGTTGGAAGTTGGTCCCCTTTTGTTTGGGGACTTGACGCCGCCACGAAAGGCGGCTACCAGTGCCGCCGTTCAGACAATTCATAATTGTGTTTGCATTGCAGAAAATGCGTGGCCGTTCAGCCAGGGTGGGCTGCCACGGGAGACGGTTCTTTGAGGGAAGATAGATCGCTTGGAGAGGGACCTCTTTGCATGCATGGCCATTTGTCTCGGAGAGCGGGCACAAGGGTATCGGACTGGCTGCCGAGCATCAGCTTGCGGACTGGTCTTTGTTGGTGCCTGTTCGCGCAGGCTGCCTCAGTGCAGGTGCTCGTGGCACAAACACCTGTGGGTCCCACATCGGTGAATGCCAACCGCAACAGCGTTTACATCGCAGAGGAACTTCAGAGCAATTCACCTGCAAACAATGATTCCGAACCGGCGGAAACCCTCAGTCTGCAAGAAACCGCACGACGGATCGAGCAGTACCGCCGCGAGGCCGGCGCGCTCGGTCCCTACCAGTGGTTTTCCTCCGTGAAGTTCGAATTTGGCTTGGGTCTTGCCATCGCTTACGACGACAACATCCGCATCACCACCAACCGCGACAAACAGAGTGACGAGATCACCACGCTCAGTGGTCGGTTCATTGCCTCGCTGGGCGATTACGACAAGCGCCAGAACAGCTTCATCTTCATAGATTATTCCATCTTGGGAAACGTTTTTGCCACCCACGGTGACCAGGATTCCGTTGACCAGAGAGGCATACTCGACGCCCGCTATCGTTGGGATCGGCTGTCCCTGGAAACGAACACCAGCTTGGCCGTGGACCACGACGCCAACTCCGACATCAATGCACGGCAGAGCAACGAGAATTACAATGAGAGTCTTGTGCTCCGTTACCGCTACAGCGACAAGACCACTCTCATCGGCGAAGCCCACGTGAAGCTGGAAGATTCCGAGTTTGGCCAGGACAACCAGGAGTACTCCGTCAACCAAGCCATCGAATACCAGCTTTCCGACCGGACCAGAGTCGGGTTCGGATTATTGGTTGGCCTTCTGAACTCCGGTGACGGCCTACGCGAAACTTTCGAGTCGCCGCTGCTGCGGGTGGGCTATCTGCTGGCTGACAAGGTTTCGCTGAACGCGCAGTTCGGAGTCGATATCCGCGAGCGCGGCTCGTCCGCAGGGACCGGCGCAACCCCGGTCTTCGGGTTAACGGGCGAGTGGACGCCCTACGGGGGCACGACGGTGGTACTGAATGGGTTCCGCCGTGTGGAGGCGTCCCAATCCTTGGCCGGCGAGGATTTCACCGCCACAAACTTGTCGTTGACACTCTTGCAGCGGTTCTTGCGGCACTACTACGTGCTCACCAGCCTCGACTACTCCCACGACGATTATACAACTGCGACCGGCTCTAGGTCCACCGTGTCGGGCCGCGCGGATGACTATTACTTTGCCCGGATCGGCCTCGGGTACCAGGCTTCGAACTATTTGGACTGCGGGTTTTTCTACCGACGGCAAGAAAACGACTCCAACCTGGGTATCTACTCCTATGCAAGTAACCGCGTTTACTTCCAACTCAACTTTCTCTACTGAACGCCTCACCTTCCGGAGGTTCGGACAGTTGCCTCAACAAATCTTGGTGCTGTTGGTCCTCGCTAGTCATGCGGCCCTCGGACAGGCGCAAACGGCGCAGCCCGCCCTCTCGCCGAGGAATGCTGACACTGGGCTGACTGCACCGATGGCCTCTCTACCCGCTGATGTGCCGGCCAATTATCTTCTCAACGCGAACGACCTCGTGGAAGTGAAAGTTTTCCAAGAGGACGACATGGATTGGACGGTGCGCGTGACCAAAGATGGAACCGTTAATCTGCCTCTGGTCGGTTCGATCAGTGTGCTACGCAAGACCCCGGATGAACTCGGCGAGATCGTCCGAGTACGCTTGCATGATGGCTATTTGGTCCATCCGCAAGTCAGTGTCAAGGTGATGGAGTTTTCCAAGCGTCGCTTCACGATTCTGGGAGAAGTTGTCAAAGCGGGGCAAATCGACTTTCCAGACAATTCTGAGCTGACCGTGCTCGATGCCATCGGGATCGCGGGTGGGTACACCAAGAGTGCCAATCCCAGCCGGATCTACGTCAAGCGCAAGGTCGGCAGCAAAGAAATTGTCCTCACCGTAGATGCCAACCGGATGGCACGCCGAGAGGTCGCTCCGTTCAAGATCCTGCCTGGTGACGTCATCACGGTGGGGCAGACGATTTTTTGATCCCTCGTGAGCCACTTCCTTCGGGTCAGTCGGAAAGTTGAGCACAACATCTGCTCGCGAAGGAGTGTTGCAGAAGTTACACCGCCGGGTTGGTCTGACCAAATAAACGTATGCACGCATTTGGAGAGGTCGCTGCCGAGGGGGAAAGAAGCGGGACATCCGAGCTGGGAACCACCGTGCAGCACAACGGGCAGGTAAAAACACAGCGTCGTAACCGCGAGTTCGCTACGTGGATGATGTGGCTAGGGGCAACCGGTGACGTGCTCGCCATCATCGGAGGACTGCTGCTGGCTTTCTGGCTGCGTTTCAACACGCCGCTCGACACGGTCGGACATGCAACCCACGCTTCGATGCGGCTTGTCCAATACCGCGGACATTTCCTCCTGCTGAGCGTCACGATGTTCCTCGCGTTGCTGCACTTCGGCATGTACAGCGAGGGACGACCGCCACGACTGCGCAAGGCGTATGCCATCGTGGTGATGAGTACCTTCGTTTGGTTCCTTGGCAACCTGGGGCTGAGCTTTGAACTGATGGCTCGACCAATCATGAGCCGCATCTACCTGGGCTGCGGGTCTGTTTGCACCCTGGCCACGCTGATGCTCTGGCGCAAGGCTTTCGAGGTGTTTCTCCACCACCACGCGGTTGCCAAGCGACTCCAACGACGCATCATCTTCATAGGTTGGAGTGAACAATCACGCCGCTTGCTTGGGCAGATCGACGCCGACCCAAAACACCCCTACCACATCGTCGGATACGTGCCCTCGCCTAGCGGCCGGACGGATCGCGTTTCTGATGAGCAGGTGAAAAGGCTCGGCGACTATAGTGAACTGTCCGCGTTGCTCGCCGAGCACGTTGTCGATTTGGTCATCGTGGCTGATATGAACCAGACGCGTGGCATGCTGCTGGATCTCGTGAACTGTTGCGAAAAAGAGATGGTTCATCTCCAGGTGATTCCTTCGTGCTTCCAAGTGCTTCTCTCCGGGCTGCATCTAGAGACGACCAGCGGCGTCCCGATGTTGGGTGTGTCGCGCCTGCCCCTCGACTCGCCGTGGAACCAGCTACTTAAGCGAGGCGTTGATCTGATTGGCGGGACCGTCGGTTTGTTACTCAGCGGTCCGTTAATCGCGGTGTTCGGTGCGCTCGTCTACTGGGAGTCGCCCGGACCAATTTTCTACTCCCAAACACGTCTGGGCCTCGACGGCAAAAAGTTCCGCATCATCAAGATCCGCAGCATGAAGCTCGACGCCGAGGCCCATGGGTTAGTCGGCTGGTCGCGCCGGGAAGACTCGCGCCGGCTCCGCATCGGCGCGCTGATCCGCGCTTTCAACATCGACGAGGTGCCGCAGTTTTGGAACGTGCTCAAGGGAGAGATGAGTCTCGTCGGACCGCGGCCCGAACGGCCAGAGCTGATCGAGCAGTTCAAAGAGCAAATTCCCCACTACAACGCACGCCACGGCATCAAACCAGGGATTACGGGATGGGCGCAGGTGAACGGTTTGCGCGGCGACACCGATCTCGTGGAAAGAATCAAATACGACTTGTTCTACATGGAAAATTGGAACCTGCGGCTCGAGTTCCAGATTCTCCTGATGACGTTCTTCAAACGGTCAAATGCCTACTAGAACGCGGGACCACAACGGGTTCGCCAAAGGCTGACCGGCGGCGCTTGATCATCAAACAAAATTCAGCCCACGGATGCCTCAATTTGACCATCATGACCAGTTTTATGCACAAGACCAAAGGATTGCTGAGCCAACAATCTATTAGAACTGAAACAACCTAGAGAAAGATGCTGCGGACCAGGGTACCCGCGTCCCCCGCACCACTGGACTTATCTAAAACATATCTCGGCAGGAGATTTGGAGCTGCGATGTCGCTTGAAGTTGGTTCAATCAATTTGAGCTATTCGCGAACGTCGGAGGATTACTACCTGCTGTTTCAAAATTGAGAAACTCTTGAGGCGTAGAAGATGCTTCACCCGATTTCGTTTTTAATTCGATGACATCTCGCGTTTTTTTGTTGTCTCGCTCCACTTGCCTTTCATCCACGTCGAAGTGCCCGATGTTCTGAGTGCGTTCATCAAAGTATGGAATCGCGACCATTGGAAGCCACTTCTTCGCCGACCTCGCCCCTCGCATCTCTGGATTTCCCGCGGGTCATGCAGATCATCTTTCGGCGTTTTTGGCTGATCGTGCTGTGCTTGGCACTGACGGTTGGCGGCGGCATCTTTTACATCCTGCGCACCCCGAGGGCGTACACCGCAACCACCACTGTGCAGGTGGAGCAGATCATACGCCGGCCGGTCAGTCTCCACGCCGACGACGCCATCGACGAGGACAACCGGGCAGCCGACATCCTCAAAACGTTCGAACAAACCCTCTCTACCGGCACGCTGCTGCTGCGGGTGGCGCGGGCTAATCATCTGCCCGACCGCGTCGATTTTCAGTCCATGGTCCCGGGTGGCCCGCCGTTGACAGACGGCGAGATTGCCATCCGCATGTGGTCGAAGGTCAGCGTCAAACTCCGTCCGGGCACCCGTCTGATCGACATCAGCGTGGACGATATCGACCCAGTGATGGCCTGCCAATTGGCTCGCTCGGTGGTCGAAGAGTACGACAAGCAATCCTTCGAGCAAAGTGCGGAGGTGTCGCGTGGCACCAACCTGTTTCTGCAGAGCGAGGAACAGCGCCTCAAAGCCGACGTGGAAGCCGCTGAAACCGCGTTGGCTCGGTACCGCGCGCAGAACGAAGCCGTGTCGCTGGACAAAGCGCAGAACATCGTGGTCGACAAGCTCAAGGAGATCAACCAGCAGGTGACCGAGGCCAAGGGCAAGCGCCTCGCCTTGGAAGCGGATGTCAACAAGATCCAGGCCATCGGCACGGCTGACCCCGAACAACTCCTTTCTCTCGCCAGTGTCACCGCCGTCCCGGAAGTGGTCGACTTGCGCCGTCAGATCAACGAAAAAGAAGGCGAGTTCGCCGCGATCAAGCAGCGCTACTTGTACAAGCATATCAAGTACATCGAAGCGGAGAGCGCCCTAAAAAAGCTCCGCGCAGCGCTGGATGCCGAGGTGCTCAGTGCCGCCGACCAAGTCACGCGCACTTATCAGGGACTGCAAGCCACCGAAGATAAACTTGGGGTTGCGCTCCACGAACAGGAGCAGCGGGCTCTGCAACTCGACAGCACCGCCATCCCGTACGCGGCTCTCCAGCGCCAAGTCGATAGCAGCCGCGCGCTCTACGAAAGCGTGCTCGCACGGCAGAAGGAAACCGCGATGAGCCAGATCAATCCCTACGATCTCCGTGTCGTGGAAAAGCCGGTGGTACCCTCCCGCCCTTCCAAACCGGCGCGCCTGAAGATCATGGCCGCTGCCGTCGCAGCGGGCTTGCTCCTGAGCCTGGCACTTATTTTCGTACTAGAATTGTTCAACCACACTCTGCAAACGGTGGATCAGGCGGAGCAAGCGCTCGGTCTACCGCTCCTTGCGGCCATCCCGGAGAGAAAGGGTCTGCGGCCGGGCATGCCAAGCGCCAAAGGCGTAGCCATCGAGGTGCCACAGCGGGAGGCGTTCAGGACGTTGCGGACGACCTTGGCCGCGATGCCGCGCCCGTCTGAAGCGCGCTCCTTCCTGTTCACCAGTGCGGTGCCGGACGAAGGCAAGAGCTTCTGTTCACTGAACTACGCCGTCAGCCTCGCCAATCAGGGCATTCACACCTTGCTCATCAACGCTGACCTACGGCGGACTTATCCCTACGATCAAACGTTGCAGCACAAAGGTACCGTGGGATTGAGCGAGTGCTTGGCGAACGCGGTGCCGCTAGCCCAGGCGGTGTGGCCGACCGAGACGCAAAACTTGTTCTTTTGCCCGTCGGGCAAGCGGATCGACAGCCCGGCCAACCTCCTGACCGGCGAACGCTTCGCGGAAATCCTGCGGGCGGCGCTCCTGGTCTTCGACCGGGTGGTGATCGACACCCCACCCATCAACGCAGTCAGCGATTGCCTGCTCATCGCGCCACGCGTGGATGCCGTCTGCTTGGTGGTCCGGGCGCTGAGCACCCCGGTCAAGGCCGTCTGGCGCGCGGGCCGTCTGCTGACGATGGCGCACGTGGTCCCCGCTGGCTTCGTGTTGAACCGACTGCCGTCTGGCTTCGGAGCGAAGTACACCCACTACTACTACGGCGACGCGTACTTCCGGGAAGAACGGCGGCGGGAACGTGTGCTCGCGGAGGAGCGTTCGGCGGAAAATAGAAAGTGAAGGGCGAAAAACGCAGCACACCGGGATAGAGGACTGGAAACGCTCGGCGAAAGGAGATCGCCCAGAGTCAGAGCCGGACCGAGATGCCCACCTCGGCCTGGCTTTCTGCGACCACGACATCAACGCGCACCGCCTCACCGACCTTTGAAATGACTTCTTTGCCAGCACTGGCCACGCCGCCCCAGGCTCTGTTATCCCGGGACGGTCGCCGGCTGCGAGTTGGTTTTGCCGCCAACGAGTACATGGACCCGCGCCGCATCGGTTCGTGGTCCGGCATCCCCTACCATTTCGCCAAATGCCTGAGCGAGGCGGGCTGCGAGATCGTGCCGCTCTACGACCTGCGCGAGCCGCCCCTCCTGATCCGCAAAGTCCGGCAGGCCTTTTGGAAGTATGCACGCGGGAAACGCTACCTGCGCGACGTGGAGGCCGGTGTGCTGCGAGTCTACGCGCGCGAAATCGAGGCGCGGCTGGCGACGGTACAGGTGGACGTGCTCTTCAGCCCGAGCAGCCGCCTGCTGAGCGAGGTGGCGACCGACGTGCCGACGGTGTTCTGGACCGGAGCGACCTTCGCTTCCATGCTCGGATTCTACGACGACTTCACGAACCTCGCCCCGCCGAGTCTCGCCGCCGGCCACGCCGCTGAGGCCGCCGCCCTGCAGCGTTGCACCCTGGCGATCTACGCCTCGGATTGGGGCGCGCGCAGCGCCGTGGAGGACTACGGGATCTCTCCGTCCAAGGTCAAGGTGGTCTCCTACGGCGCGAACCTCGAAGGGGATCTGTCCGCGCCAGAGGTTGACGCGGTGATCGTGGCGCGCGACCCGCAGACCTGCCAACTTCTCTGCGTCGGGGTGGACTGGCAGCGCAAGGGAGTAGAAATTGCCATCGACGCCGCCGTGGCACTCAACGCGCAGGGTGTCCCCACCCACCTGCGGATCGTCGGCTGCCAGCCCCCAAAGGGGCGGGGGCCACTGCCCGGCTGCGTGGAGGTCGTGGGCTTTCTGCGCAAGTCACAACCCGAGGAACTCCGCCGCTTAAGAACCCTCTACCGCGAGAGCCACTTCTTCATCGTGCCGACGCGCGCCGAGGCGTTCGGCGTCGTGTTCTGCGAGGCAAGCAGCTTCGCGCTCCCATCGCTGGCCACCAGCGTCGGGGGCGTGCCGACCGCCGTGCGCGACGGCGTCAACGGGCAACTCTTCGCCCTGGAGGCGACGGGTGCGGACTACGCGCGCTGGATCGCCGATTGCTGGGCTGACCCCGCCCGCTATAGGGCGTTGGCTGCCGGCGCTTTTCACGAATACCAGCAGCGCCTGTGCTGGCCGCACGCGGGCGCGACCGTCGCGCAACTGCTGGCAGGATTGTGCCCCGCTGCTTCCCTGCCCTGATCCGTCCGCGCTCTATGCCCACTGCCAAACTGCTTCAAGCTCTGCGCCAGCGATGGAGCCACGGGCGCACTCGCTCGCTTCTGACCTATTTCGTCACCTCCCTCTCCGGCCGCGGACTGGGTATTCTTTGCCAGTTGGTGCAGGTGCCCTTGGCCCTGCGCTACCTTGGCAAGGAAGCCTTCGGCGTGTGGGTGACCCTCGCCTCCATCGCATACCTCATCGGCTTCAGCGACTTCGGGATCGGCATGGGGGCGCAGAACCAAATCACCGAGGCACTAGGCAAAGAGGATCATTTGCGGGCGCGCAAGCTGTGCCTGACCACGCTGGTCTACCTGTGTGCGGTGGCGCTGTTCTTGATGGTCGTCGGCGTGCCCATTTTTCTGCTCGTACCTTGGGGAACGGCGTTCAAGCTCGGCGATCCGGAACTCGTCCGCGCGATGCCCGGGGCGATGACCATCTTCCTGGTGCTGGCGTGCCTGAACGTCCCCCTCGGCTTTGCGAGACGACTGACCTACGCAACCCAGCGGGCCTGGCTCGACAACGTGGTGGCGATGGCCGGGAGCGTGCTCAGTCTGGCGGGAGTTTTTCTCGGCGCGTACCTGCACCTTGGATTTTGTGGGTACATCGCCGTCACCTGGCTGACGGGACCCCTGCTGGGCTTCGCGTTCCTGCTCTACATGTACGCGAAGTTGGATTGGCTCCGCGGATCGGGCGTCTGGTTTGAACGGGATGCCTTGCGTGGATTACTCAACCTGGGGGTGTTCTTCGGCCTGCAACAAATCTGCACGCTGATCCTCTTTGGTGCGCCTGCTCTCCTAATCACCACCCTGCTGGGCGCGGCGGCCATTGCGCCCTTCAACCTGGTGCAACGCGTTTTTAACGTCTTCCAAATGTTCCAGAACGCGTTCCTGCTGCCGTTGTGGCCTGCCTACGCGGACGCCAAGGCCAAGGGCGACTGGGCCTGGGCAGGCCGCACGCTGCGCCGCTCGCTCGTGGCGACCGTCGGTGTGGCCATCGTCCCCATGATCGGCATCACGTTCGTCATGCGTCCGCTGATCCAGCTCTGGACCGGCACCGATGCCACGCTGCCCACGCAAGGGTTGGTGGTGGCGCTGCTGCTCTGGAACATCGTGGTGGCGGCGCAGCAGCCGTTCGGCTTCTTTCTGGCGGGAGTCTCGGAGGTCAAGCGCAACACGCTGTTCGCGCTGCTCACGGCCTTGACGGCGGGCGTGCTCATGCCCTTGCTGGCGCGGCCTTTCGGCGTCAGTGGGATCGTGCTGGGCCTGGTCATCGGTAACGGTGTGTTTTCGCTGACAGGTGGGGCTTACGAGACCTGGAGATATTTTCGGCGGTTGCGTATCATGCAACCTACGCCTGTCATCGAAGCGGCGCCGCAACCCGGCTGAAGCCCGTTCCCCGACTATGTCCATCGAGGTTTCGGTCATCATTCACACCCTCAATCCGAGGCTAGATTATCTGTGCCGGACATTAGATGCCCTGCGGGCGCAAACCCTCGACTCCCAAGCGTGGGAACTGCTCATCGTGGACAACGGCTCGCGGGGAACCCGTGGCGGGCCGGGTGGAACTAGACTGGCATCCGCACGCCCGCTGCGTGCGCGAGGAGCGGACCGGCGCGGCTTGGGCGCGCCTGCGGGGTTTGCGTGAGAGGACACCGGGCACGCTGGTGGTATTCATTGACGACGACAACCTGGCCGCACCCGACTACCTCGCGCAGGCCCTCGTCATCGCGGCGGGCTGGCCGATGCTCGGCGCGTGGGGCGGCCGGATCGAAGGCGTTTACGAGGAGGAGCCTCCGGCGTGGCTGCGCGAGTGGGAGCACCACTTGGCCGTGCGGCCCTGCGAGCGGCCGGAGTGGTCGGGGTTCGTCGACGAGCGCAGCATGCCCGTCGGGGCCGGTCTGTGCGTGCGGGCGGAGGTGGCGGCCGCCTACGTGGCTCGTTCGGAGAGTGACCCGGACTTCGGCCGGTTCGGCCGCCGACCCGGCCGCAACGTCTCGGGCGATGACCAGTACCTTTGTTTCTGTGCGCAGGATCTCGGGCTGGGTGTGGGGCGCTTTCCGCCCCTGGTCCTGCGGCACCTCATCCCTCCTCAGCGCACCCGCCCCGAGTCGTTCCTGAGGACGGTGCGCGGCAACTATCACGGCATGGCTTTGTTGCAGGCGGTGCGCGGGGTGAAGGGGCTACGCACGCGCCTCGTGTGGCCGTTGTTGCGCGGTTTGGGTGGCGCGCTGCTTTATCGAGGGATGCGCCGCCGGGTTCACTTTGCGGAGGTGGGCGGACAGTTCAGCGCGCTCCGGGAAGCCCGCGGCCCGCGGCCCGCCAACTACGAGGCAGCGTCATGATTGCGGTCCAGGATCTTTACCGCAAGCTGCTGCACGCCGGGCTCTCTTTGGCGGTGATGGCCAGTCGTCCCAACACCGGCAGTTTCTGGCAGGAGAGTCTGCTACGTGGGATGGGCGTGAAGGTGGCGGGACCGGTGTCCTTCGGGCGACGACCGCTCATCCGCGACCCGCAGCGCCTGGAGTTAGGACGCCACGTCTCCGTCGGTGCCAACGCCACGATCTCGTGCTACGCACCCGTCTCGATCGGCGACGACTTCCTGGCGGCGGACGACCTGTCGATTAACAGCGGCGGACACGAACTGCACAACCTCAAACCGCGCAACCGTCCGATCCACATCGGCTCACGGGTTTGGTGCGGCACCCGCGTGACGATCTGCGCGGGTGTCACGGTGGGCGACGACGCGGTGATCGGCGCGGGCGCGGTCGTGGTCCGCTCCGTGGAGCCGAACACGGTCGTGGTGGGCGTGCCCGCGCGCCCGGTGCGTACCGTGCAACGGGAACCCAGCGAGATGTGGTCGTGCTTCCCGGAGCGTTCCAGCTACCATGGGTATCCCCATTATGGTGCCTTGCGGCAACTGCTGATCCGACTACGCCAACGCCTCTAAAGCAAGTTTGCCGATCCGGCGCGCCCTCCTTCTTTCACGGAACCGATGAACCGCTCTTCCCAATCCGTCCTCAAGCCGACGCTGTTCCTCACCGGCTTGTTGTCACCGTTCACCGTCTCGCTGGTTGGCGAGATGCCGGCGGGCGAGTTGGTGCTGCTGATGGTGCTGGCCTGGTTGGCGCTCTACGTCGCGCTCGAACACCATTTCCCCGGCCACGTGCTGGACAACCGGTTGCTGCGCCTGATGCTCCTTTGCGAAGGGATCGCCCTGCTGGGCTACGTCATCTCGGACATGGTCTGGCACAGCACGGTCCACGACGCCCTGCGTGGCTGGGCACGCATGATCTTTTTGGGCATCGACATCTTGGCCCTTGGGTATCTGTTCATCCTGGGCGGGCAGAAGTCCTTGGTCTGGCTGTTGTGGGGGGAGGTGGTCGGCGGCATGATCTTGCCGTGCCTGCACCGACCTATCTTCGGTGATTATTGGAAGTTCGGCTTTGGCGGGCCGGTGTCGCTCGGGTTGCTGCTGATCCTGCCACGCCTGGGCTTCTGGCCCGGTCAGGCTGCTTTGTTGGGGCTGAGCGCCGTGCATTTTGGCCTGAACTTCCGCAGTGTAGGCGGCCTCTGCCTGATGGTGAGCGTGCTGATGATGTTGCAGCGGTTCCCACCGCGCTGGCGCATGATCTTTCTGCCCGTCGGCGGCGCGCTGGCCTTCGGAGCGCTGGCGGCCATCACCTCGTGGTCGGCCTCGTCCAACCGCTCGCACGATCTCCGCTCGGATATTTCCCGCACGGCCATGCTCAAGACCGCGTGGCAGAGCATCAAGGAACACCCCTTCATCGGCAACGGCTCCTGGTTCGGCAAATCAGACGTGATCAACAACTTCTTGGAACTGCGCTACGACATGGCTCAGGAAGCCCATCTTGGAGGCATCGGCCGGGAGGTCATCACCACTGACGAGGAGCAACCCTACGCCATCCACTCCCAGATCCTCGTCGCTATCGCGGAGGGCGGGGTCTTAGGAGGAACCTTCTTCATCCTGTACGGGGCGTTGCTCGGTGCGGCCATGGTTTACTACATCGTCTTCAAGGCTTGGTCGAGACACAGCGGCCTGTACATCTTCCTGTTGACCAACGCGTTGTTTAACCTGTTCATGTCGCCGTTCTCGGGCGTACACCGGCTGTACATCGCAACGGCGTCGTGTCTGCTGCTCCTGATCTGGCAGGAATACTGCGTGGGGCGGCCGAAGCAACGTGTCTACGATTTGCGTCCGCAGTGGGGACTACCCCCTCGTGCGCCCACGCCAGCGATGCTGGACTCCTGAACGATGGACGGACAAGCTCTCGCCCCGGCCTTCCTCGCGGAAGGAAAACGGCTCCGGCTGCACTACCTCGACGGCCTCCGCGGCTTGGCCGCCCTGCACGTGGCCTTGCTCCACGGCTTCATGGGCATCGCCTGGGTCAAGGACTGGCTACCCGACCGGTGGGTGGAGGCGACACGGTGGGTCGGCAACGGCCGGGTGTCGGTCCAGATCTTCATCGCGCTCAGTGGCTACTGCCTGATGATGCCGGTCGCCCGTGCGGGCTACCTCCAGGGCGGGAAGCGAGGGTTCATCCTGCGCCGCATGCGCCGCATCTTGCCCTCTTATTACGCCGCGCTAGCGTTGTCGCTGGCCGTGGTGATTTTCGTTCCGGGCCTGGGCACTC
This sequence comes from uncultured Chthoniobacterales bacterium, assembly GCA_964246175.1. Lineage (GTDB taxonomy): Bacteria > Verrucomicrobiota > Verrucomicrobiia > Chthoniobacterales > SZAS-18 > CAHJWO01. Next base: position 13,516 of record CAXTQD010000019.1, read on the forward strand.
CCCAGGGGTTGGAGTCTGACACGGCACTCCCGGCCACCACGCCGGGCGTGGTTCTCTCGCACCTGTTTCTCTTCCAGGACTTGTCGGAGGATTGGATCCTCAAGATCCAGGGTCCGCTTTGGACCATCGCCCAGGAATGGCAGATTTACTTCGTCTTTGCGTTCCTGTTGCTGCCCATGTGGCACCGCGCGGGCAGTCTCGTGACCGTGGTGTTCACCTTCGTGGCCAGCGTGCTGATGCGCCGGATGTTCGGGTTCGACTTCACGTTCGCGGCCCCGCAGTTCTTGTTTCTCTTCGGAGTGGGGATGTTCGCCGCCACGATGAGCTTCCCCGGGCAATCAGAGTGGCTGACTTCTCTGCGGGACCGGGTTCCCTGGGCCTGGCCAGCGGCGATCCTGTGGCTGGTCTACGTGGCGCTGTGGCTGCGGTACCCCGATACGAAGCACCTGCACTCCCTGCCGTACGCAGTGATCGTGTCCGGGGCGATCTTCTGCACGCTGCTCCTCTGCACGCAGGCGGCGCAGGAGGGACGGAGGGATTGTTGGACGCTGCGGTTTTTTGAGTGGGAACCTGTGGTCGTTCTCGGCACGTTTTCCTACAGCCTCTACCTCATCCACCAACCGGTGCTGAATCTGTTCACGCTGGCATTGCGCCATCGAGACGTTCCGGGCTGGCCGGCCGTGGGCGTGGTCCTGTTGGTGGGGGTGCCGGTCGCGCTGGCGTTGGCGTACGGGTTCCATCTCGTGTTCGAGCGGCCGTTCATGCGCGGCCATCCCAAGAGCCTGCCGCGCGCCGAGAAGGCTGCCGTGTTGGACGCAGCCCCATAACGCGCTCATGGACTCCCCACGCAACGTCATCATTTATCGCCGCGACTTGCTGCCGTATTCGGAGACGTTCATCCGCGAGCAGAGCGAGGCGCTAGAGAGCTTCGTGCCGTTCTACGCCGGGTTTCGGCAGGTCGGAGAGACGCCCCTACCGCCCGAGCGGATGCGGCTGCTCTCGGACGGCTCGAGCCTGGGCCGGCTGCGCGTGGCAAACTATCGGCTGACGCAGCGCGACCCGCTTTGGCTGCGGAGTTTGCGCAAGCTGCGGCCGGCTTTGTTGCACGCGCACTTCGAGTGGGGTGGTAAGGACGCGCTACCGCTCGCGCGCGCCTTGCGCGTGCCCCTGCTGGTGACGTGTCACGGCAAGGACGTGACCGACCGGCTGGAGGAAAGCAGCGGATGGTTGGGCCGCCGCCTGCACGGAAGCCGCCGTCGCCGACTCCAGACCGAGGGGAGGTTGTTCTTGGCGGTGTCGGACTTCATCCACCGGCAGATGCTCGCCCGCAGTTACCCATCCGAGCGCACCGTGCGGCACTACATCGGCGTGGACACCGAGAAATTTGCGCCACCCCCTGGGCCGGACCGGCGCGAGCCCCTGGTCGTTTTCGTCGGCCGTCTGGTGGAGAAAAAAGGCTGCGAGTATCTGATCCGCGCGATGGCCGAGGCCGCGCCGGACCTCCCCGACGCCGAACTAGTGGTCATTGGCGACGGTCCGCTGCGTGCTTCCCTCGAAACGCTGGCTGGGCAGACCCTGCGACGTTGCCGCTTCCTCGGGGTGCAGGCGCCCGGGCAGATCCGGGACTGGCTGGCACGCGCGCGCCTGTTCAGCATGCCGAGCGTGGAGGCGAAGTCCGGCGACAGCGAGGGGTTAGGGATTGTCTTCCTAGAGGCGCAGAGCATGGGCGTGCCGGTGGTGAGCTTTCGTCACGGCGGCATCCCCGAAGCCGTTGCCCACGGGACGACGGGGCTGCTGAGTGAAGAACGCGATTGGCGCGGACTGGCCGCCAGTCTGGTCGCCCTGTTCAAGGACGAAGCCCGCTGGCAGACCATGAGCACAGCCGCACGCGCGCGGATGGTGGCGAACTTTGATCTCTTGCGCCAGACCCAAGCCTTGTCGGACCTCTACACGGAGTGTGTGCGCCCGCTGACGGAGCGGTAAGCCATCCGTGGTGTACCAGCGTCTCTACAACCTATGCGCGGGACATTTATTTCATCTCCATAGCCTCCGGTAGGCGCCGTTGATGATGGCTTGTACTGCTCGGAACTTTACGTATGGTCGCGCGGGGTATTCCTATAGGACTGGTGTACCCGCAGCGAGGCCGCAACGGTCGCCCCTCCAAATTTGTGACCTGTGAAACGTTTCGTTTATTTGACTCAATCAAAGTCGGCTCAACTTCCCGAGTCCTACGCGGACCTAGAAAGCGAGGACTCGGATTTGATCCAAGTTACTTGGGGCACCGAAGTTCCCGGGTGCATCTTTCTTCCAAAAAGCACTTGGACGCAGGGTCGCAACCGTCTGCTCGCCGAGGCCCGTTCGGCCGACCGGCCCGACTACTTGTACTACATCTTCCTCGATGACGATTTGATCCTGCGCAGAGGTGGGTGGCGGGAGTTTGAAGCTCTCTTGCTTGAGTACGAACCCGCCGTAGGCACGCCTTACTGCCTACAATGTTTCTGGATGCTGGAACTCCCAGACCTAGACGTACAACGCTGCGTCGACTTCGACGCCATGTGCAATGCGTACCACCGCGAGGTCGTGCAAGCGGGAATTGCACTGCCGTACTACGAAGCGTTAGACAAAGAGTCGTGGTTTTATAGCCAGTGGTTTGCCACCGAGTTCTCGCTCCTGCTCTACCCGGGACACGTCCTGCAATTCAACAAAGTCCACGTCGACAACACCTACCATGGTGATTACCAGCGAGGTGGCGACAACATCCTCGAATCAGTCAGAAAGTGGTTCTACGGAGAAGTCGTCCGATGTTGGACCTATGATTGGCGGCGCTGGCTGCCTCACGCCAAGATCCAAGATTTCAGACGCCGGCTGCGGAAGAAACTTTGGCGTGGGCTTCGGCTTTTCCAACGACCACACCGCCGCATTGGATCGTACGCGCTTTCAGAACGCAAGAAGGCATCCCTGTTCCACCTGAAGGCAGACTTCTGGCGTCAGCGCGGTTTGCCTCCTCGCCAGACCCCACTCTGACTCGTGCCCGCACCATTCCGCACCTTCTGCCTGGCGGAGGACCGCCTGTCCGATGAGGTGGGTGTCCGCTTGGCATTGCTGACATTGCGGGATTTTAGCCCGGGGACGCCGGTGGTCGTCTTTCGACACGAGCCCAGCGATGCGTTCCAGGAGTTCGTGCGCGACTTCCCGGACGTGACGCTCATCCCGCACCGGCCTGAGGGAGCGAACAGTTGGAACTGCAAGCCGCAAGCGCTTCTCGCCGTGCTGGACCGTGGTGCCACGGAGGCGGTTTGGCTGGATTCAGACCTGGCGGTGGCGAGACCTTGCGACGGTGTGTTCGACGGTCTGGACCCAAAGACGATCGTCGTCGCCGAGGAGATGCGCTCCTCCCGGCAGCAGGGCAGCCTCCCGCGCACTCAGGGTTGGGGGCTGGCGGTAGGACGCGCCTTTCCGGTGACGATCAATTCGTGCGTGCTCCGGGTGACTTCTTCGCACCGGCCGCTGCTGTCGCGCTGGCGGGCCTTGCTGGCCGATAACCGTTACCAGGCGGCGCAGCAGGAATCTATCCTCCGGCGACCGGTCTGGTTTCAGAGCGATCAGGATGTCCTGAATGCCCTGCTCGGATCGCAGGAGTTCGCCGACGTGCCCGTTCGCTTTCTGAAGGGCGGCCGGGACATCATCCATTCCAGCGGCCTGACCCGCAGCTATCCCGTGCGCGAACGTCTGATCGGCCTGCTCGGGCAGCCCATCCCGCCGTTCCTGCACAACCCAGCGGCGAAAGCCTGGCACGCGCTCGATCCGGCCACGCCAAAGACGCGCTACCGCTTCGCGGAGCGGCTCTTCGTGGAAACTTCCCCTTACGTGGCGCTCGCCCGGAAGTACGCCGGACACCTGGGGCCAGGCCAGACCTGGCTGCGTCACCGTTCCCTGCTCGGGCTGATCGTGCGGGCACTGGGCTTCGGCCACTACGCCTTGCGCGGGTTGCCGGTCGCGGCGGCGCTGACCCTGGTGGGCCGGTTGCGCAAGCGCTAGCGAAGGGTTGAATCTTCCCGTAACACTCGTATGCCTTTGCCCGACTCCTTGCTGGTCACGGTGGTGATTCCAACCTTCAACGTTGGGCCTTACATCCGGCGATGCGTCCATTCCGTTTTGCGGCAAACGCACCGCCAGCTTGAGGTGATCGTCGTCAACGATGCGTCCACGGACGACACCGCCGCGGTGCTCGACGCATTGGCAGCCGAGGACAGCCGGCTCCACGTCATCCATCTGACGCAAAACGTCGGCGTGCACGCGGCCCGGTGGCAGGGGGTGCAGATCGCCCGGGGGGCGTACCTCGGGTTCGTCGACGCAGACGATTGGGTCGCGCCCGGCATGTACGAAACCTTGTGCGCGGAAGCGGTGCGCGCCGACGCCGACATAGTGATCTGCGGCGCTGTCACTGCTTTGTCATTGGACCGACTCGCCGCTCCTAAGGTTCGCTTCCGTCGTCGCCGATGCGTGACCAGCGACATTCTTGACCGGTTTTGCCGGTTTGATTTCGGCTCTGGCGTACTGTGGAACAAGTTGTATTCCGCCGCCTTGATCCCCCCCTTCGCCGGGTTGCCACTGCCGCGTCACGTTGACGCTGCGGAAGATTACGTGGTCAACGTGGGCTGCTTCGCCAAGGCGCGTCGGGTGGTGACGTTGCCGGCGGAGTTGTACTACTATTTCGAGCGCCCGGAAAGCGCGTCCCGCGCCGGCGCCAACGCGCGGGGCTTCTGCCGGATCTTGCATGCCTACACGGCCTGCGTCGCCATCTATGCCGAGTTGCTGACCGCTGCGGAACTGCGCTCGGTCGAGGATATGTACGCGCGGCAACTGAGCTTCGCCAGCTACCAGGTGGCCGAGCCCGGTGAACTGGAGCCTCATCGCGAGGAATTGCAAAGCATCCTGCGGCGGCTGGCTGACGTGCATCCGAGCGGCATCTATTCGCTGGTGCATACCTTTCGCCGCACGAATGGCCGCACCATGTTGAAACTCGCCGTCCGCACACTCCTAGCACGGTTCAAGCAACTCGCATGGCGCTGAGCCGAGCGTTGGGAGTGCTTGCCCGGAAGGTCGGATCCTGCAAGCTTGGGCGGCGGAAGCCCGTTGGCTCGCGGCTTGCTCCCGCAGAACGGGCCAGATTCGACGGTGGCGGACGTCCGCCGGAAGGAAGGCAATTTAGGGGTCAAGTGTATTGGCTTAGCAACATCCAGGCTCTGCGGGCAGTAGCCGTTCTGCTCGTGGTTCTTCGTCATCTCCAGATTTACGCGGCACGCATCGAGGGTGGCCATCAGATGCTGGGCCGGTTTGTGGCTGGTGATATGGGAGTGGATTTATTTTTCGTGATCAGTGGGGCCATCCTGGTCACGGTTCACCAGCCGCCCTTGGCCGCTGGCCTGTTTGGGGCAGCCGATTTTCTTTATCGCCGCATGGCCCGCATCTACCCGTTGTACTGGCTCTACTCCTTGCCCGTATTAGCCGTTTATTTCTGGCAGCCCGGCTGGCTGCACCGATCCAGCCTAGGAATGGAAGTCCATCCTTTCCGCTCGTTTTTGCTCTGGCCGCAGCGGAGCTGGCCTTTGCTAGGCCAAGCATGGTCGCTGGTCTACGAGATGTACTTTTACGTGGTGCTTACCGGGCTGCTGCTGCTGCCGGGAAGCTGGTTTCGCGCCGGCCTACTGGTTTGGGCGGGAATCGTGCTGGTAGGTGATGCATTGCTCGCTCGTCTACCCGTTCTGGAGTGTCCCGAAACCCGGCTCGTCTGCGCGTTGCTGACCCTGGAATTTATCGCCGGAGCGCTGGTAGGTCTGGCGGTACGAGGGATCCAGCCGGACCGGCGGCACACCGTCGCCGGCTGGCTGACCTTCGGCTTGGGCGTTGCCTGGATCGCGGGCGGCGTGCTGCCACTCGACATCCATCTGACGGGCAGCCGCCGCGTAGTGGGGTACGGCGTGCCGTGCGTCCTACTTGTTTACAGCCTGATGACTTTGGAAAAAGCCGGCTGGCGTTCTCCACGGTTCCTCACGATGGTCGGGGATTGGTCATACTCAATCTATCTTTCGCACATCGGCGTGATCGCGGTGCTGGCGCATTTGCTCTCGCGGTGGTCTGCGATGCCCGGACCGGTTCAACAGATGTTGCTTGAGATCGGCGGCGTGACTGCCGTCCTGCTAACGGGCGCACTGAGCTACCACTATCTCGAAGTTCCCCTGTTGCAGATGAGCCGCCGGCGTTGGTCTGCGCGGCTTGGCTCACCCGTGCCCATCCCATCGGTGGACCCATCCCAACCTTGAAAAACCAGCTCCTCATCCTCACTCCCACTCTGGGAACGTCACCCTACCTGGATGAAACCGTGCGCTCGGTGGCGCAGTTCGGGCTGCCGATCCGACACGTCCTGGTTTGTCCGGCGGCCTCAGTGCCAGAGTTGGCGAAACGTTTCCCGGGATGCCACGTGGTCACGGACGCCGGCAAAGAACGGGGGCTCTACGGTGCGCTCAACGCTGGTCTGGCTGCCATGAGCCAGACGCCGTGGGAGTGGTACACGTACATCAACGACGACGACCTGCTCTCTCCGGATTTCGGCGAGATGATCGCTCGGCACGACGCTCAAGGTGAGCTTGCCACCGTGGCGTACGGCGACGTGGAAACCATGGACGACCATGGGCGATCGCTCGGCTGCATGACGGTCGAGTCCCAGCCGAGGTATTTCCCGGCCTTGCTCCAGGGCGGCATCAGCCCGGCCGGACAACAAGGCATGGTCTTCGGCGCGCCGGTCGTGCGTGCCCTGGGCGGTTACCGCGAGCAATACCGCATCTGCGCCGACCTGGACTTCTGGACGCGCGCACACGCAGGAGGATTCACCTTCCGGTACTATCCACTCGAAGTGGGACGCTTCCGCATCCGTTCCGGCCAGATTTCTGGCGACGTGTCCGTGTTGCGCGAGCAGGTGGACGCGATCACCCGCACTCACTATCCCGTTCCCGTTTCGCTGGGGGCGAGGCGCTTCGCTCGGCTGCGCTACCGCTGGCATAACTTGCCGCGCTATCTCGGCCGGCTGCGGACCGTGGGCTTGGCGAGCAGCCTAGAAGTGCTCCGTACCGGCGGGCGCCGCCCCGCGTGAAAACCGTGTTCCCGTCCCGCTTCCAGACATGACACCCGTGCTTCCCGAGGGATTCGAGTTGATCATCCTGAGTGACTTCGCGCACTTCAATGGCGGAGCTGCGGTTGTCGCCCTCAACAGCGCCGTACACATCGCCCGTTCGGGGGTGCCCGTGACCCTGTTCAGCGCCGTGGGGCCGATTGACAAAACCTTGGTGGGAGAAGCGAATCTCTCGGTGATCTGCCTGGGCCAGCAGGAGATCGTTGCTGATCCCAACCGCCTGCGGGCGTTCGCCCGCGGAGTGAAGAACCGTCCAGCGCTGAGCGCGTTGCGCCGGTTGCTGGCCACCAAGGACCCCGCTCGCACGGTGGTGCACGCGCATCAATGGTCCAAGGCACTGTCTCCGGCCGTACTCGCGGAGACGCTCGACTGCGGTTTCAAGCTGACCGTCACGCTGCACGATTTCTTCATCGTCTGTCCCAACGGAGGCTTTTTCGTCTACCCGAAGCTGGAGCTTTGTGATCGAACTCCTTTGTCCCTGGATTGCCTGACTTGCCGTTGCGATCGGCGCAGCGATCTGCACAAGCTCTGGCGCAGTGCCCGCACTTGGGTCCAGAACGACTGGTGGCGCGTGGCGAAGCGGGTAGATCAATTCATCGGCGTCTCGGAGTTCAGCATGGAGATCCTCCGCCCGCACTTGCCACTCGGCGTGCCGATGGACGTGGTGAGCTATCCTTGTGACTGCGAGGACAACGGACCCGCGCTAGTACGGGACAACAATCTGTTCCTCTTCGTGGGTCGGATCGTGCCCGAAAAAGGTCCTCGATTGCTGGCGGAAGCCGGACGACGGCTGGGTCTCAAGGTCGTTTTCATCGGCGACGGCGAACTACGCGAGGAGGTCGAGCGCAAGTACCCGGAGCATACGTTCACCGGCTGGCTTGATGCCGCGGCGATCAACCAGTGGATGCGTCGCGCCCGCGCTCTGGTGTTTCCTTCGCGCTGGTACGAGACGCTGGGCTTGGTGGTTGTGGAAGCCGCCGCGCAAGGGGTGCCAATCGTCGCGGCGGACAGTTCGGCGGCGAGTCATTTCCTGGAGGCAGGGCGGGCAGGGCTGCACTTCCAAAGCGGATCGGTGGATTCGTTGACCGAGCAACTCGCACTCCTGCGCGACGGCGACCTCGTTGCCCGACTGGGCCAGGGTGCTTACGACTGGTACTGGCAACGTCCTTGGACGATGTCTGCCCACGTGGACACCCTGCGGTTCATCTACGCGCGGATGCTTTCCCGCACTGTCACCCAGGTCGCATGATGAACCGCCCGGGCGAACAACGGTTGCGCGTCCTGCTGGTCGTCGAGCCGGGATTGGACGGGGTGTTCCGGCACGTGGAGCAGCTCTCTCATTTTCTCCTGGCGCAGCCGGACGTGGAAACGCATCTGGCTTACTCCAGCATGCGCGGCAGCCCGGAATTGCACGAACTGGTCCGGCTCTTCGAGCGCCACGGTGCCCGTACGCTCGACCTGCGCACGTCCAACGCGCCGCGCGCTGGAGATCTCCGGGCGTTCGTCCAACTGCGGCGGCTGGTAGCGGCCGTGCAGCCGGACGTGATCCATGCTCACAGTTCCAAGGCTGGCGTGCTGGCACGCGCGCTGGCGTGGACGGGGATCAGGGCGCGGTATTTCTACACGCCGCACGCCTACTACCAGATGCACGGTCCCCTAGACCTGAAGAAGCGTTTTTTCATGGCCATCGAGCGATGGTTCACGCGCACCGGGACCACGCTCCATGTCTCCGGAAGCGAGGCTGATTACGGCCGTCGCATGCTCGGTTTGCTCCCCGAAAAGCAGCGAAACATCCCCAGCGGGGTGGATTGTGAACGTTTCCGTCCGACTAACGACCCGGCCGAAAAGGCGGCGCTGCGCTGTCACTTCGGCCTGCCATCGGAAGCGTGGGTCTTCGGTACGGTGGCCCGGTACAGCGACCAGAAAGACCCCCTCACCTTGTACCGTGCCGTGCTCGAAGTTTTGCCAGACGCGCCCGGAGTTTACTTTGCTCACGCTGGCAAAGGGGAGTTAGTGCCCGCCGTCGCGGAACTCCTCCGCGCGGCACCCTCCGCCGTGCGCGCCCGCATTCTGCAACTGAAGTCGTGCGACGATTTGCCTGGGTTCTACCGGATGCTTGATGTGTTCGTGCTGCCTTCCCGCTACGAGGGATTCGCATTGGCGCTGCTCGAAGCGGTCGCTTCAGGTTCAGCGTTGATCCTCTCGGACTGCCCAGGCAACACAGACCTGAAGGGCTTCGGGCTGGACGACTTGCTCTGGACCGCGCCCGGCGACGTGGCGGGACTCGCTGCCCAGATGCAGGCTAGAGTCCTGCGTGGACCCTACGCCAACAACCATCGCCAGACTGCACTTGAGCATTTTCAACGAGACGTAGGTTGCCGGGAGATTTTGCGTATTTACCGATAGGCTGGTTCCTTTCCGCAAGCAGAGTTTCAAAAAACACTAGGCGGGCAAGGAAGATGCTGATATATTGACAACGATCGTTTCTATGTCGTGTCCCTTGGACATGCGAGCCCGGTCCCCCCAACATAGTAGCCCGCTCCTGGCAATGTATCCCCTCATCGTCATGCTTGTTGTCTTGTCCACCATCGGTTTGACCATGCTTGCCCTTGCCTTCCGATCAGCCCCCGAGGGCTTTGAAGATTCCAAGGGATTTCACGCCTCCAAGTCAGATGACCGGACCACGCCTCCACCTGTCACTACCAACGTTGGCGTGAAGGAACTGCTTTTCCTTGAACAGGGCCGGGCCTCTCAGCCTTGGTCCTGAGCACATAACTTCCTCAGCTTGGTCGGACCGAGCACTGGGAGCCGCTTGCCCGGTTGATTCCTAACCGGGATCGTCCGCGTGCACAAAGCTCTCCCCCCGTCGCCGCAGCGAAATCGCTCATCGTTGTACGCCATTGGGTTCCATCGGCAACGTCAGGATGGAAATATTCCAATCGACATGATCAAAGTCGACGTTGGTGCCCGCGCCCGGAGTGACCACAAAATCTAACCGCGTGCCCTGAGAAACCTCGGTGACGACGTCGATGGCAGCACTGGTCCCGGGCGGCAGAAGTTGACCAAAGAGTTCGCGTCCGTCCGCGTAGACCTTCACACCGATCCCGTCGCCTTGGACCGAAGCTCGTGGCGAGGCCGTGACGCGCACGCGACCGCTGCGGTCGCTGCTCCAGCGCAACACCGCCCATCCCTGGCCACCTTCGATGACGCCGCCACTCCCTCCTTCTTCTCCCAAGGAAAAATACTTCCCCGGCCCGGTCCACACGTTGGCCCAATCGCCGGGTAACGGCAGCCATTTCATCGGGAGGGTTTTCGCTGGATCGTATGGGGTGGAGCCGCTCTTGTCGTTGCCAACGTAGCCGTAGCTCCACCCTTCCTTGCCCTGCACTCCGGAAAAATCCCGCAGCGAATTGGCGATCAACCGGTCGGAACGCGGCGTCTCCGTCACCTCTGACACCGTGCCCGGCTTCGCCACGACAAACAAGGGTGTGGCATCCAGGTTCACCGCCGTTGCCCCCCCGTCGATGGGCGGGGTCTCCGAGCCGACGATGGTGAAGCGGCGGATCGGTCCGGCGAAGTTCACCTGCGCCGGACCCGCGCCCGACCAGCAAGCCCCAACCGGCCGGGTCGGGCGTTCAAAGCGGTAGACCAGCGTGCGGTCGTCTGTTTTCTCCCGCTGCACGAAGCGCGCGTCGGACAGGAGATAGATCAGGTTGGCGTACGCCGCGTAAGACATCACGGGGGTGAAGGCCCCGGAAGGATCGGTGTCCGCATGCACGAGACCCATGGTAGGAAACTCGCGGAAGTCGCGCGCCAGATACCAGATGATGCGCTGGATCTCCGGGAAAGTGGATTCGAGCACCATCATCCGCACAAGATAGGACGCGGCGGCGGCTCGGTCGGGGGTATCGTCGTGAGCGTCGCCGCATTCCGTGGCCCAAATGGGCTTCGACTTTCCTCCGTTGTACTTGCGCGTGAGCGCCACCAGGTCCGTGAGCGAGCGCACCACTGTCTCCGGTGTTTGGTAAGGATGCACCGCGATGGCATCCATGGAGTCCAACGCGCCGAGCTTGAAGAGCTTTTCTAAGTAAGGGATGGGAATCTTCACCGTCGCCCCGCCGAGCACCTGCACGTCAGGCCGGACGGATTTAACCTTGGCGTAGGCCGCTTTGAGCAGGTCCGTGTAATACTTGGGACGGTCCTTGGCAGCTGCCCCGTCGCAAAAAGTGCCATTGTATTCGTTCCAGATCTCGATGGCGTGAAGCTGAGAGCCATAATGCTGGAGCACGGCCGCGCAATAGTCGGCATATCCAGCGCAACCTTCCGGAGTATAGGGAGCAAGTTTGTAAACTTTCACCCCGGGCTGTGGATCGTAGAGTTCGTTCCCGAACGAAGCGTCGAAAAGCACGTTTAGATTCGCCCGCTTAGCCGCCTGCATGTAAGCCGTACACTCCTGGGGAAAATCATAACGCCCCCGGGCCTTCTCAAGGCGGTCCCACGGTTGTTCGTCACGCATCCAGTAAATGCCGCCTTTCGCCAGGATGGACAGCAGCCGGTCGTCGAGTGGCATGCCCGTGGCGAAATGAGTCATCACGCCGTATCGAGAACTGGCCATCCGCGCGAGGTTGAAGCGGGGCACGACCGCGAAGGTGGTACGTCCCACCCCCACCGTGGCCGATTCGCGCACAGCCTCGATCCCGAGCACGTAATACCCGACTCCCGTGATCTTCGGAGCGATGCGAACGGTGTGATTTAACACCGGCCGGGACCCGGATGCGAGCGGTTTACCGCTAAAATCACTCACGACCCAGCGTACATCTGACCCACTCTGGATTTCAGCGCTTACTTCGACGGCTTCGCCAACAGTAAAAATATTGCCCGGCTGCACCTGCGTGGGAAATCCAACCTCGGCTGCTCTCAAACCGCTCCCAAGGAGCGCAGTCGCGAGGAACAGGGAGAAGAGATGGCACTTCATAGGACGAATGACGGATCGTGTGTCTTGCGTGGGAAGATCGTGCCGGGTCTTTGGCAAAAGCCATACCCCAGCATTTACAGTGTAGTTCCGGCTTGTCTTTAATTGCGAGCTGCATACAAACTCGAAGTTGTAAATCCTTCAATCATTTTGGAAAACGCACCTTTTACCCATTCGCCTCTCAGCGTGGACCAAGTTGCGCACCTGAATCAAAACGGCTACTTGGCTTTGCCCAAGATCACATCGGCCGAAGAAGTTGCCGAACTGCGGCAAATCATCGTCGGTCTTTTCAAGAAGAAAGCGGGTTACGATCAGGGTGCTTACTTCAACTTCGCCGGCGCGGAGGAAGACGAAGACGCTCCGAGCATCCCGCAGATCGTTGGTCCTCATCACTTCGCCCACCAGCTGAAGCGAACCGAGTTTCGGCGAAACGCAGCGGCCATTGCCTGCCAAATCTTGGGGCCGCAAGCACGGTTTCACGTGGATCATACGCTCGCCAAGCCGCCCCTGGTTGGTGCAGCTACGCCTTGGCACCAGGATGAGGCGTTCAAGGACCCGCGCTTTGAGCACCGCGAGCTGACCTTCTGGATGCCACTGCAACCGGTCAGCGAACTCAACGGATGCATGCAATTCATCCCTGGGAGCCATACCAAGCAAGTTTTTCCTCACCGGAACCCGAACCACGATCCGAGGATTCATGCCCTTGAATGCTACGAGGGCTTCGACCCAGGGCAAGCGGTGGCCTGTCCCTTGCCTGCAGGCGGATGCACGCTCCATTTCGGCCGCACTCTCCACGGAGCCGGTCCGAACCACTCGGATGCGTTCCGTTATGCCTATGTGCTCATTTTTCACGTGGCGACAGAAATAGCCGCCACAAATCCTCAACAGTTTCCCTGGTTACAGGACAAAAACACGGCGCGGATGCGTCGATCAAAGAGGTGGATGCAGCAGGGTGGCAAATACATCAACCTCTGGCGTGCGATCAGGAACAAGGAGGTACGAGACTACAAGCGCGTGTTGGTGAAGCTAAAGAATCGCGCTTCTACTTATTTCGGCCGGTGAAGGTGGCTGACTGAGTGCGAGGGGCAAAGCCATCTACTGATCACGGTGGGTGGTCGCTTTGCAACCTCGCCCGAGTCAATGGTTGGCGGTCAGGGTCGCGCCAAACGCTTTGGGCGGTCCTTCGAGTTAGCTCGATGGGGGTTAGCCGGTAACACGTTTACTGGGCAACACCGGATGAGGTCCCGTCTGACGGGATCAGCAAGCAAACTCAATTGGTGGCCAGGTAGTTGATGGATGGTTTGGTGCTGCATTTAAGCAGTTGGTGGTTCCTCTGTGCAAAACCGTCGGCACACTGCAGGTTTTGATCACGCGTTCTGGGGTGAATGTACGAACTGCAAATTGTTCTGAGTTCAGAAGCTTCTTGCTGCCTTCCATTCTAACGGAGCGGGTGATTGCTTCAGCCCTGTCGGCTGAGACGCATAAACCGAAAGCTGGTGGCGAGGAGTATTCTCGGAGCTGACAATCACTCAATCTCATACTTGAGACATTATTTTCTCAAATACGATTGAGGCACATGGACGTGCGAAGTCGATGAATTTCTCAATTCTCATAATCTCAAATAATCCATCGCGCATGAGAATAAATGGCACGCGCATTGCTGACACAGTAATCAACGTAACCAATCACTATGATCTCATTTGTGCTCTGCTTGATCGTTTTCTGGCTCGTACTGACGCTCGTCGGCGTAATCATGGTCCTACACGCACAAACTGTTGCGCAAGAAGGCTTTGAAGACGAGAGCGGGTTTCATTTACTTTCTACTGCTCAAGGATCTGATCACGTCTCGCAAGCCTCGCCGGCCTTAACAGACGCGAAGCGTGAGTTCTTCAGTATTACTTTAGACCAATTAGCTTGACAGTTTCCAATCTGTAAGAATCTACCCAACAACGAGATACATGTAATATCGATAAGCATTTCTTTTGGTAGGCACTTGGCAAATGTGCAGTTTTCGAGGCTCTGCGGTGCGTTGCATCCGCAGAGTGTCCTCCTGGCACTTCCCATGCTGGTTTCTGGCATTATGGAAACGAGGGAAACTGACCTACAGCGGAATTTTTTTGAGACAGCGACCAACACCGCTACGAAAAGCGGTAAGGCTCTGCTTGGCGATAACCCTGCCCTCTGGATTGTGTTTATCGGCCTCGCCCTTATAGACGTGCTTGAGTTTTTGGCACTTACTGGCTGCCACTTGGAGTGGTTGGATGGATAGAAATTAATCTGAGATCAATCTTTAGCTAAACCGCCTCAGTTCGGCCGCTTCTTCTAATTGTCATGAAACCTGACTCGCCAGGTTTCAGTGGAGGTGGTTCCTTATACAGAATGGTAAGACCAATTGAGGTGTGACTTCGCTCCGCGGCAAGGGCCGTCTGCGTCAGCGAGACAATCTCGGCCTTGGCGTTCACGGCAAGCCAAGCATTGACGGCTTCTTCAACTTTAGAAGGATCGCCCTGAAAGATTTTGATTTTCACGTTGTCAGTTTGGCCGTTCCGCCTGAAAGCCACTTTGTTCTTGGCAAAGCTTAGCAAGCTCTTTCTCAGGAAGGAGCTACGAGGCAAGACTGAAGCCGTTTCTATGCCGTTGAGGATCTGTCAGGCAACCAAGGTCGCGGCCGTGCGCAGGTCCCCTTGCATAGGCGATGACATTGCATATGACCATCGTAGAACGCCAAGAAGTGTTTAGTTATTAGCGACGGCAAGGAGGCCCTGGCGGCCATCCAAACCCACGCGCCAGCCGTGGCCGTGTTGGACATCGACATGCCCGGGCTCGACGGCTTCGCGGTCGTGCGCGCCTTGCTGGCGGCTGACCGGCCGCCTGCTGGTCAACGATGCGTACACCTACCGCGAAGCGCGTCTGGCCGGGCTGGGCATCGCCCAGTTGCTGCACGTCGGGATCAATTCCTTTCTGAAGACAGGCAAGCTGGTCGAATTGTTCCCGACTTGGGGGGACGAGTGTTACCCGCTCTGGGCCTACTATCCCTCCCGGGAGTTCATGCCCGCCAAAGTCCAGGCGTTGCTGGCCTTTTGGAAACTTTGCCAAAGGAAGGGATCATCAGATAAACCGATCCAGAGTGCCGGCCGGGCATGGCTGCTGATGCCACGATGATCTGAGTGTAGCGCACCAGCATGATCACACGATCAACTGCGTAGCATCACTTCTGATGCTCCCCCCCTTCTACATCCCCTGCTCGGCTAAGAAGGTCTGCAGCGTTTGGTTTACGGCTTACGGCGCTTCGATGGGCACCAAGTGTCCCGTTTTGTTCACCACCTCGACCCGCGCACCGGCGATCCTCTCACCGATAGCGCGGGCAGCGGCGGGTGGCGTGCTGGCGTCATGCTCACCCGCCAGTACCAGCGTCGGGCAAGCCAACTCGGCCAGCCGCTCCCGTGTCTCCAAGGTGGCGATCATCTCCCACAAGGCCGCGTACTGGTCGGGCGCAAACGCCAAGAAGGTTTTCTCCACGCGGTCGATCACGTCCGGTCGCCGCCGCCGGAACTCCGGCGTGAACCAGTGCCCGGTCGCCGTTGCCAGGACCGCCTGCATCCCTTGCTGGCGCGCCTTGGCGGCACGCTCACGCATTGCGTGTCGCACCGGTGCAGCCAGGGTGTAGGCCGCGCCGATCAAGCAGAGCGAGCGGACCAACGCGGGATGGTTCAACGCAAAGTATTGGGCCACCATGGAGCCTAGGGAGACGCCCACGATATGGGCCGGTCCGCCGCCGGTTTGGCGCACGATGGCAACCACCACTTCCGCCCAGTCCTCGAAGCAAACCGGTTCTGTGTGATCTTGCTGCGTTTTGGCGGACCGGGCGGAGTGTGCAGGTAGTGGTGTTTTAGCTCAGGTTGTTTTCAAAGTTCACGGGTGACTGGAAGCCGAGCGCGCCGTGGAGCCGTGCTCGGTTATAAAAGACT
>CAXTQD010000020.1:0-6275 GCA_964246175.1 uncultured Chthoniobacterales bacterium
AGTTCGCGCCGTGGTCGATGTCCACGTCCATCCGGAACGTCGTGCGCGCCTTGACCAGCGACGGATCGGCGAGAACCGCGGCGGTCATCTCGTCCCACAGCGGCACGTCGAGTTGTGCGTACTTCGCAAAATATTCGGTAACCGGCGTATCGACGGCCGTGATACGTGCGAGCAGTTCCTTGGTCAGCACCACGCGGTTCGTGATCTCGCCCACGGAGACAATCTTCGCCCACGGCGCGTGCAGGACGATGTAAGCTGCCTCGGGATCAAAGTAGAGGTTGAAGTCCGGGTTGACGACACCGTTGTAGGCGAGGTTCTCGGCGTGGGCGCACTTGGTGGTCACGTTGGCGGCGGGGATGCCGCCCATGAAAACAAGTTGTTTCGCCAACGGTGCGAACTCCGGGTCGAGGCGGATCGCCAGCGCAAGGTTCGTCAGCGGACCACCGGCGTAGACCGACACTTGGTGCGGGTACTTGTGCACTTGCTCAATCAGAAACGCGGCGGCGGTCTGCGTGGAGGCTTTGAGCGTCGGATTACCTTCGAGCAACGGCGGCACCTCGAACGGCCCGTGTTGGCGGTAAGTCTTGAGCGGGCTTTCTTCCGTCGTGTTGTACGCGCCTTTCCAGAAGATCTTGCCGAAGGATCGCTGCCACAACGCGGTGCGCTCCTGATTGTTAATGAGCGGGAACACCGCACCCGGCACGACGGGCACTTCCGGGCGGCCCATGATCTCCAATAGCCGCAGGGTGTGCGCGACCTCGTCGTCGCGCCACGCGTCGCCCGTGACGACCGTCAGCCCGAGCACACGCACGCCGGGGCTGTTCAGGAGAAGGACGGCGGCCTGAAGGTTGGTGGTCGCCGGGCCTGAAAAGTCGTTGTCCGCGATGACAAGTTCGTCCGCCCCGTGTGCGGTGGCCGCGAGCAGTCCCGCCAAGCCGACCAGCCACCTGCCAAGGCGCTTCACGCGGCGACCGCCTCCGGCGTGCGCGCCACCAGCCGGCCGGGCACGTTCTTGCGCATCTGGTTGTTGCCAAATCCCATCCGCACGTCGAAGGACGGATCGAAGGCAAACTCCACGTCGTAGTTGCGTACGAGATTGGCCAGGATGAGCGGCGTGTGGATGAGCGTCATGTTCATCCCGAGGCAGATGTGTGCGCCGCCGCCGAAGAAGCCGTTCGCTTTCGCCGGATACGTTTTCCCGTCCAGCCAGCGTGCCGGCTTGAACCGGAACGGGTCCTCGTAGATCTCTTCCAGGAAGTGGCAGAGGGTGTTCGCATGCACCACCGGCGCACCGGCCGGGATGCGGCGCCCCTTGAACTCCATGTCCACTGCCGCCGTGCGCGGCAGCACGATGGAGCCGGGCCGCAGCCGCTGGACTTCCTGGATCGTCGCCTTCAACCGGGGGAACTGGCTCATCCCGCGGAACGTCTTGGCGTCCCAAGGTTCCAGTTCCTCGCGCAACGCCGCGCGCCACTCGGGCTGGGTGGAAAGATACAGCAGACACCAATAGAGCAGGTTGGTGGTATTATGGGCGCCGGCGAGCAGGATGAGGTAGATGTCGTTGACGAGGTCCCAGCGCGTCGGGGGCGCTCCCCCACCCGCCTCGTGCGCCTTGAGCAGCGCGGTGAGGTTGTCCTCGGGCGGCGAGGACATGGCTTGCCGCGCGTCGAGGATGCGCTCGAACTCTTCGAACACTTCCCTTTTGTACCGACGATAGATCGGGCGGCGATAATAAAAGTGCCGCATCCAACGCAGGTTCACGCCGTAGATGAAGTCGTGTTCCCACACGTCCATCTTCTCGATCATGTCCTCGCTCAGGTCGCATTGCACGACCGTCTTGCTAGACATGCGGATGATGGTCTTGGCGAGCAACCGGGTCAAATCCGCCGGCTTCCCGGCGGCCTGGGCGAGTTCGGTGGCAATCACCCCATCCATCGTCGGCACCTGCCGCATGATCGTGTCGGGCCGGAACGCCGGTTGGAGATGCTGGCGGCGTGCGCGATGCGACTTGCCGTCAAGCTGGGTGACGTGGTCCGGACCCATCTGCTCGCGGAAGGCGACGTTGCCGTTGGCGTAGCTCCAGTTTTCCGGCGCACGCCAGATGAAGTCGTTGGCCTCCAGTCCGCCCAGGACAATCGGGGTCCGCCCGCCCAGGCGCGTCTGGTAGATCGGGCCGCAGCGGCGGTAGCCATCGAGGTAGAACTGATACGGGTTGAGCTTGGCCGCGCGCGTCGTCCCGACCCAAGGCAAGCCCAGCCGGTAGAACGGGATTTCCCGCTTGCCGGATGTGTGTCCGGGTGGCGGGAGGTCGGTGGACGGTGGAGGTTCCGCGCTGGCGGCGTGCGAGAACGACGGTGCGTTGGTGAGAGTAGGATCGCCCTTGTTTTCCATAAATCCTCCTGTGTTTACTGCGTCTGCCAGCGGAACATCCACCGCTCCGCCGCGCGGCAGAGCAGGTAGCTGCCGATGGACAACACCCCGGCAATGAGCGTCACGGCGTACAGGCGGTCGGCGCGGTACTCGGTGACGGATTGCACCAGCAGAAATCCCAGGCCCTCGCGGGCGAAGAACCACTCCGCGACGATGGCCCCGAGCAGGCAGCCGGTGAACGCGATCTCGTGCGCGGCCATGTAGTACGGCAGCGCCGCCGGCCAGCGCACGGCGCGGAACGTCTGCCAGCGCGTCGCGCGCAAGGTGCGCATCCGGTCGAGTAAGCCCGGGTCGGCCGAACGCAGCCCCTTGTTGAGGTTGGCCAGCAACGGAAAGAAGCACACCAGCACGACGATGACGAGCTTTGGTGCGAGTTGGTCACCGAGGGTCAGCAGCAGGATGCTGGCAAGCGTCACGAACGGGATGTTGCGCAACAGCACCATCCACGGCGTGGCGAAGCCTTCCAGCCACGGGAGGTAAACGAACGCCAGCGCGAACGCAATGGCGAGGACGTTGGCGATGCCATAGCCGAGCAGGCCCACGCCGAGCGTCACCAGCGTGTGGTGGAGGAAGACGGCCCGTTCCGCTGAGAGGATGTTGAGGACGAGCTTCGGTCCAGGCAGCACCACCGTCGGCAGCCACGCCGCCCACGCCGCGATCCACCACAGCAGCGGGACCGAGACGAACATCAGCAGGTAGGCCCAACGGTTGCTCATGTCGTGGGCGCGGCGGAGACAGTCAGCGGATGGTTCGCAAGCTCCGCAAACGTATCGAACATCGTGGCCTGTTGTTCATCGGCGGTGCTGGCCTCGCCGCCACACGCGACTCGGCGTACGGTTGCGCGCGTCTCGGCCACGACGCGCAGGAACTCGGTCGTCGCGCGAGAGGCCTCGTCGCGCGGGCGGGCCAGGCGCACCGGCACGGTCTCCACGATCCGGCCGGGACGCCGCCCGAGCACGGCGATGCGGTCGGACAGGCAGACGGCCTCCTCGATGTTGTGGGTGACGAGCACCGCCGTCTGCCCCGTGCGTCGGAGGATGTCCGCGAGCCAGTCCATCATGCTCGCACGCGTCAGTTCGTCGAGCGCGCCGAAGGGCTCGTCCAGCAGCAGCAGGCGCGGCGAATGCACCAGCGCGCAGGCGATGTTCACTCGCTGGCGCATCCCGCCTGAAAGTTGGTGCGGGTAGTGGTGCAGAAACTTTCCGAGTCCGAAATCCTCTAACAGCTTGGCGGGGTCCGTCGACGGCCGGTCACGATGGATTCCGACGATCTCCAGCGTCAGCCGGACGTTTTCTAGGGCCGTGCGCGAGGGCACGAGCGCCGGATGCTGGAACGCCACGCCGATCTGCCGTCGACGACACGCCTCCGACGGCGATTGACCAAGGACACGAATGGTCCCCGAGGTGGGCTCTTCCAGTCCGGCGAGGAGGCGCAGGAGAGTGGTCTTGCCGCAGCCCGACGCTCCGGTGAGCGCGACGAACTCGCCTGCCCCCACCGTCAGGTCCACGTCGGCGAGCACGGTAGCGACGGCACCGGCCTTACCGCCAAATCGCTTGACGACCCGGCTGACCTCGACGGCTGGGAGAGGCGCGTTCATGGCTTCTTCTCGGACAGATGGATGGCTCCGCTTTGCACCAAGCGCGCGGCGAGCTTGTCCCAATATTCAAGCGGCATCTGCTGAAGCGGCGTGCCGGCTTCACCGAGGGCAAGGTCGTGTTGCAGATCAAATCTGCGGCGGACCTGCGCGGGCGTGAGCGGCACGTCGGTCGAACGCCGTGCGGTGATCTCCGCCGCCTCATCGGGATGGTCGAGGATGAAGCGGATCGCCTGCCCGGTCGCCCACAGGTAGCGCCGCCAAACGTCGGCGCGAGGGGCGAGCGCGTCACGCCGGACGACGGACACATCCCCGAAGTCTACCCAGCCTAGATCGGCGAACCGGAGGGCAGTCCAATTCTTGTACCCGGCCTGTTCGAGGACCCGCGGCTGGTTGACGATCAATGCCCCGTAAAAATCCACCGAGCCTGCCATCAGTGGTTCCGGGGTGAAGCCCGCGCGCCGGACGTGCAACGAATCTTCCGGCAGGTGGTACTCGTGCAGCAGGAAGTGGAGGATGGCGTCGCTGCCCGGTTGCAGCCCAATGGTTTTGCCAACGGTGTCGGCGGGCTGCAACTTCCGCGTCGAGGGCTGGTCGCGTGGCGTATTGGCGTCGATCCCTAGCCAGCAATAGGCGCTGCCCTTGAGAACCGTGCCGATGGCTACCAGGTCCGCCGGGGTCGGGCTGGCGATGAGTTGCACCAACCCGAAGCCCGCCGGTGGCACGGCGATGTCGATGCGTCCGGCGGCGATCAGCTGCAACGGGTCGATGCTCGGGCCGCCGGGGACGAGTTCGAGTTCGAGCCCGGCGTCTCGGTAGTATCCTTTTTCGATCCCGACGAACCACGGTGCGATCTCGTCGTTGAGCACCCACGGCATTCCGACGCGCAGCTTGATGGGCGGCGTGTCACCGAAGAAATCTACTTTGGCACCGCTCGGCAGGAGGTCGTTGTTCACGTACCGCGACGCGGGCATCTGCTCGCGAACACGCGCCAACGCGTCGTTGAGCGAGACCTCGGACGACGGTGGGGAGAGCGGTCCGGGCTGGCCACAGGCAGCCAACCCAACCATGAACAACGTCGAGACTGTCGCCAACCAGCTTCCCTTTACCATTTCTCCCTGCGGTCGTGACTCCTGTAAGCAAATGCCTGACAGGAGCCGCTGGGTCAAGGCTGAAAACCGGGCCGTCATACGATCAAGCGCGCGTGGAGTTCGCGGGCGCGGGCGGTGTGGCGGGTGATTAACCCAGACAGATCAAGATCGACAAACGCGCCACCGTCGATCCGCACCCGCCCGCCGACGACGAGGCTCTCGACCTGTCGCGACCAGCACAGTAGGAGTGCGTCCACGGGGTTCTCGCGCCCGCTGGAAAACAGGTCCAAGGACGGGAAAATGGCTACGTCCGCGCAACGGCCCGGCTCCAGCGCGCCGAGGTCCGACCGGCGCAGCAGGTCCGCGCCCCCGGTCGTGCCGAGCGCGAGCGCGTCGAGCGCGGACATCGACTCCGCCCCATAGCATACCCGGCAGAGCATGAGCGCCTGCCGCAGCTCACCCAGGAGGTGCCCGGAGTCGTTCGATGCGCTGCCGTCCACGCCAATCCCGACCTTCGCGCCGGCTGCCTGGAGGTTGTTCACGCGGCAAACCCCGGAGCCGAGGCGCATGTTCGCGTATGGACAATGCGCCACGCCGACCCGGTGCGCGCCGAGCCAGCGCACTTCCTCGTCGTTGAAGTGGATGCCGTGCGCGAACCACACGCCTTCGAAGTCCCAGCCGCAATCGGCGAAGTATTCCACCGGACGCTTGCCGAAGTGCGCCAGCGCGTGGGCGTCCTCGTCGGTCGTCTCGCCGCAGTGGCTGTGCAGGCCCAGACCGTACTCCCGTGCGTAGGCGGCCGATTGTTGCAGGAGTTCGCGGCTGGCCGAGGTTGCCGCGCACGGTGCCAGGAACATCTGCCGCCAGCTACCCGGAGAAGGGTCGTGAAACTCGCGCCGCAGCCGGTCGCAGTCCGCCATGATCTCGTCGGTGGACTGGACCGCCCAATCGCCGATCAGGTCGGAGGGAACGTCCATGCCGCCCCTCCCGCAATGGAAGCGCACGCCCATTTCTTCCGCCGCACGGAACTGCGCACCGAAACAATCGCCGCTGCCGCGCGGCACGACGTAGTGATGATCCGCCGCCGTCGTGCAGCCGGTGAGCATCATTTCGGCGCGCGCAGTTTTGCTGCACAGGTGCAGGTCGTCGGCAGTGAACAT
>CAXTQD010000020.1:6285-29447 GCA_964246175.1 uncultured Chthoniobacterales bacterium
TTCCAGAGCCGGTGCATGTGCGCAAGCCAGGGGAGCAGCGGCAGGTTATTACCGGGAGTGTAGGCGCGCGCCATCGTCTGGTAGAAATGGTGGTGCGTGTTGACGAGTCCCGGCGTGGCGATGCCGCCGTGGGCGTCATGCGCAGAAAGATCGCGGGTGGCATCCGGCGGCGCACCGGTGCCGACGGCTTCGACGAAACCGCCACGCGCCACCAGCCACGCGTCGCGCAGGATCTCACGCGCGGCGTTCATCGTGACGAGATGGCCGATGTTCTTGATGAGCAGATCGCCTTTCATGTCACGTCGCGCGGCAGGAGGAGGTTGAGCGCCAGCGCCGCCAATCCACCCGTGCTGATGCCGCTGCTAAAGATAAGTTGGACGGAAAGCGGCAACGGCTTGAGCGCCTCGGGGTGCAGGTCCACGCCGAGGCCGAGGCCGAGCGCGACCGCCACGATGAAGAATTCTCTGTTGCCCATTTGCGCGCGCGTGAGGATACGCACGCCTGCCGCCGCGATCAGGCCAAAGAGCACCAGCGTCAACCCGCCGATCACCGGGGCAGGAATGCTCGCTAGCCAGCGCCCCAAGCCGGGCAGCACGCCGAAAACGACGAGCAGGGCTCCGCACAGGTAGCCCACGCGGCGGCTCGCCACGCCGGTCATCTGGATGACACCGTTGTTCTGCGCGAAGGTCGTGCTGGGAAAGCAGTTCAGGAGCGCCGCCAGCGCGCAGTTGACGCCGTCCGCGAACACCCCGCCGCGCACCCGCCGCCAGTAGGTCGGCCCGCCGGTCGGTTCGCCGGAAAGCTCGGAACTCGCCGTCAGGTCGCCCAAGGTTTCGATGGCGGTGACAATGTAGCAGAAGCCGAAGGGCAGGATGAACCCGGCGTCGAAGCGCAGCCCGTATTTGAGCGGCTGCGGCAGCATGAACCACGCGCCGCCAGGCTCCGGAGGCCGCACGCCGCCTACCAACAGGCACAACAGGAAGCCGACCAGTAGCGCCAACAACGCGGCGGAGAGCTTCGCCCACGGGAGGCGCAGCGCGTTCAAGAGAACGACCAGCGCGAGCACCACGCCCGCTGCGAGGAGGCCCGTAGCCGGCGCGTGTTCTCCCGGCAGCGGTGTGCCGATGCCGAACATGCTCGTCGGGATGAGCAGGAGCCCGATGAGCAGCACGACCGTCCCCGCCACGACGGGCGAGAACGCGCGTTGCAGCCGCGGCAGGAAAGGCGCCAGCGCCAGCGGCACCAACGCCATCGACAGCGACATGCCGAAGACCAGCGCCAGACCGCCGGTTTTTCCCGCCAGGATGATCGGCGTGATGAAGGCGAAACTCGTCCCTGTGATCGACAGCAACCCGGAGCCGAACCCCCGGAACGACATCACCTGCAACAGCGTGCCAATCCCGCTAGCCACCAGCGACATGTTGATGAGGTAAGCCCGGTCTTCGAAAGGCAAACTCAATGCGCCCGAGACAATCGTGGCCGGCGTGATCGTGCCCACGAACATCGCCAGCAGATGCTGAAAAGCGATGAGCAGTGCCTGCGGCCACGGCATGGCGTCGTTGAGCCGGTAACGGACGGCAACGGCGGGAGCGGATGCGGTCATGGCGGAAACTTCAGGCGAGTTCATCCTCGGAGGCGCGCGGCAGGGTGAAATATTTCGTGCCCAGGAACAGCAGCGCGGCCAGCCCATAACCCAGCGCCGTGTCACCCGCCGGGAAGAAGGACCGCCCCGGCGACCACCGGCCGTTGATCCAGTCCATGAGCGGCAGGTTGATGACGGTGTCGCGGCCGGTCAGCGTGTAGGAGTGCATCAGCCCGGCGAGCGCCAGGCCTGCACCGACGCCGCTCCAGACCGCCGCGTGGGTCCACCGCCGGTCCACGATGCACACGACGATGGCAGCCCAGATCATCGCGGAGTACAGGAAGCCCTGTTCAAGCGCGAAGCCCCCGCCGATGTACGCCCCCGCCGTGTGTGCCGCGCGGACCAGCGGCGCATCGAGGGTCGGGCCGCCGGGCGTGCCCGCACCCGCGGCAGCGAGCGAGGTCTTGACGATCAACATCGTCCACGCCGCCAACCCGGGGAACAGGCCCACCACGACCGCTACCAAGTGCCGCTTCGGTGTCACCTCGAACGCCTGCGCCGTGATGACGACGCCGATCCACAGGATGATGGCGATCCCGGCCTCGGCGGGGATCAGCCACGTCAGCGCCGACATCGTGCCCGTGACGCACACCAAGGTGACGACCACGCCGTTGAGCACGGAATATCCCGCCCGCGCGCCGAGCTTTTTCCACGCCGGGTGGCCGATGTAGATGGAAGTTGGGAACGGCGAACCGAACAACGCTCCCGCCAGCGTGCCGAGACCATTGACCACGAGGCTCGCACGCACCGGATATTCGTCTCCGGCCGCCGACGCCGACTCGATGTTTTGCAACGAGGCCAGCACGCCGAGCAGGCCGATGGGGATGACCACCGACAGGTAGGCGACGAGATGCCCGCCATTCAGTGCGGCCAGCAGTTCGCCCGGATGCGGCCAGGGAAAATAGAACCGCACGTGCGCCAGCGGCTGGGCCTCCGGGCCGCCGACCGGCGCGAGACCCGTCGCCCACGCTAGCGCCGTGCCCACCGCCAGCACGACCAGCGTGGCCGGCACGCCGCCGCGAAACTTCACCCGACCGAAGAACACGATGAACACGAGCACCAGCGTCACCAACCCCACGACCGGCGAGGCAAACGCCTGGAACAGGAACGCCAGCCCGAGAAAACCCAGTCCTACCCCGGCGAGGGTCGCCAGCATCGCCGCCTGCGGCGTGTGGCGGCGGATGCTGGCAGCGAAGAACGCGCACGCGAACTCCAGCACCCCGCCGAGGAAACATGCCACCAGCCCCGCGTGCCACGCGAACCGCTCGGGATCGGGGATGCTTTGGGCGAGCGCAAGTCCCTTCGCGGGCAACATGACCAGGAAAACGTGCGCGAAGAGCCCCGGCGTGCTGATGCCGTAAGGCAGCGCGCACACGTCGTCACGACCCTCGCGTTTCGCCAGGGCCAACGCCTGCCACGCGTAGAACAGGTTACCCACCAAAAACGACACCGCCACGCCGGGCAAGACTCGCCCGTAGATCAGCTCAGGTGAAAAACCCAGGACTGCCGTACACAGCGGCGCGAGGATGAGCAGTTGGACGAGGTTGTTGACGAACGCCGCCACGAACCCCTCGCCATCGCCGTGAGAAAACAGCTTCATCCCGCCACGCGCCCCTTCCTTGCCCCCCTCGTCTGCGCGGCCAGGCAGCCGACAAAATACACCGTCCAACGCGCGGCGGCGTGGGCGGCCGTCTGCCCAAGCTTGCGGTAGTCCGCGCCGGGGTTGGACTGCGTGCGGTTGCTGCCCGCGCGAAAGACGATGTGCGGCGTGCCGAGTTGCGCGCACACCTGCGCAATGGCGGCGCTTTCCATCTCCATGATGTCGGGGTCAAGCTTGGCGCGCAGGTCGGCGATCTTTTCGTCCGACACACCAAAGAGATCGCTCGCCGTGACGACGCCGGTCAGCACGGTGGGCCGGTACGTTTCGCCGTTGGCCGCCACCGGCTCTGCCTCGTAGCCGGCGGCGGCAGCTTTCGCCAGCCGCAGCAGGCCAGGGTCGGGTGCGTATTGGTAGTGCGTCATCTGGCCTTCCAGCGGCCCGCGCACCTTGCGATAGACCATGCCAGCGGCGGTGAGGCTGCCAGCGGCGTGGTGGATCGTACGAACCGAGATTACTGTGTCGCCCGTGCGAACCCGTGGGTTGAAGCGCGAGCCGGTGCCGGAGACGATCACTTCAGTGGGTTTGAACCCATGCACGAAAAGCGCCGTGACCATCGCGGCGTTGGTCACGCCCACCCCCGTGACGGCCGTTACCACCGGCCGGCCGTTCAGGATGCCCTGCTTGTAGGGAAACACCGCCAGTGTGCCCGTTTTCGCGCCGGGGTTCATCCGCCCCTGGATCAGGCGGATCTCCGAGGGCATGGCGCTGAGGATCAGCGTGAGCACACGCGTATTTCTAGGCATGGAAAGACGAATTCGGCAGCGACCCTGGGACCCATCCTGACGAAGACGCGCCACTTCTAGCGGATTACCCTTCACATGGGAAGGGAAAGATATCTACCAATAAGAGGCTCATTTATACGGGCTTGCATCCTGCGCGGCCTTCCGGCAAAGCTGCGGGATGGAACAAGGGTTTGGTTTGCGAGGGTTTCTTTTATTCACCGGCATCTTTGGTATGCTCGCTTCATCACCACTTCACGCGGGAGAGAAAACTCCCATC
This sequence comes from uncultured Chthoniobacterales bacterium, assembly GCA_964246175.1. Classification (GTDB taxonomy): domain Bacteria; phylum Verrucomicrobiota; class Verrucomicrobiia; order Chthoniobacterales; family SZAS-18; genus CAHJWO01. The sequence continues at coordinate 10,587 of CAXTQD010000020.1, forward strand.
AAGGTCATCGTCGTCTCGTGCTTCGAGGTAGGCGACGACACGGGTGACGCGCCGGGCGAGTTCCAGTTCTGGTACGAGCGCGAGGGTCTGACCGAAAAAATTGACGTACCCGGCGCGCCGCACCCGCTTTGCCGCAACGCCGATGGACTTTACGGCACGGTCGCCGGGAACACGCGCGACACGCACCTGAGCTGCGTGCGCACGAGCGAACTCATCATGGCGCTCTGCCTCGATCCGCGGTGGGACTTGCGCAAAACCTACTGGATCATCAACGGCATCGCCGGCATCGACCCAGCGGCGGGCTCCATCGGCAGCGCCGTGTGGACGCCCAACGTCGTCGACGGCGACGCCATGCGTGAGATCGACGAGGCCGAGACGCCCGAGGGTTGGCCCTACGGCCTCTTCGCCATCGGCACGATCCATCCCGACGAGTTGCCCAAAAAGACCAGCAACGGCGGCTGGGGCGGCGCGGAACTCGCCTACACGATGAACTATCCGCTCAACGCCGGCCTGACCCGCTGGGCCTACGAAGTGAGCAAAGGGGTGGTCATCCCTGATTCGTCCGAACTAAAGACGTGGCGCGACAAGTACGTCGGATTCCCCGAGGCCCAGAAGCCGCCCGGCGTGCTGATGGGCGACTCGCTGGGCAGCGTCCGCTACTGGCACGGACCGAAGCGCACCGAGTGGGCACGCAACTGGGTCAAGCTGTGGACGGGCGGCAAAGGAGTGTTCACCACGACGGCGATGGAGCACCAGGACTACATGGCGACGCTCACCGAAATGGCTGGCAAGGGTTTCCTGGACAAAGACCGCATCCTGATGTTGCGCACCGGCAGCAACTACTGCATGCCGCCGCCCGGCCAGGGTGTGGAAACCACCATCGGTGATGAATCGCTGGGAACGAACACGGCACTGGAGGCCGCCTACCGTCCCGGCGCGGCCGTCGCCCACGAGTTGCTCAAGAACTGGGCGCAGTACGAAAACAGCGTGCCGAGCCGATGAACCATCCCACACGTCCTTTCCGGCTGCTGATTATGGCAACCCTTTGCTGGGTCGCCAACGCTGAGGCCCAACCAGCCCCAGCGCCCGCGGACTTCGCGGCTCGGTTCGAAACGATTCGCGACACGGCGACACCAGCCCAGTTGTACGCGTTGCTCTACGATCTGCCGAAGGGAGGCGACCTGCACCATCATCTCGGCGGCGACGGCTGGCCGGAGGATTGGTACGCCATTGCTACGGACCCCGCGCGCAACGGCGGCGAGACCTTTTACACGCGGGTCAGCCTCACCCATTATGACACCGCCGAGCAGGCACCGGCAGTCCAGTTCCGCACGATTCGGAAGTCGGCCTACGACGCCCTGCCGGACGCCAGACGCGCGGACTACAAGGCATTGACCGAACTGACCGCCAACGAGCGGGCGGCGTGGCAGTCTTCCCTCATGCTGGATCGTCCCGGCAAGGGACGTGACGAGTTCTTCGAGTGGATCTGGCCGCGCTTGGGCGACCTGCTGACCAACCCGCACGTCATGGCCGAACTGACCGTGGTGAACATGGTCCGCTTCGGCGCACAGGGCGCGCGCTACCTCGAACCGCAGGCGCTGCCCTTCTACTATCAGGACCGCGCGGGGAAGCCGATGGACGCCGAGGAAGGCGAACGAATTTTCGAGGAGCGACTGACCCGGCCCGACGCCCTCGCCACCGGAGTCCTCGTGCGCTTCCAATATGTCGTCATCCGTTTCCTGCCCGATGCCGAGGCCGACGTGGCACGCGCCTATGCTTTCGTGGACAAGCACCGCGACTGGTGGGTTGGCGTCAACATGGCCGGCCGCGAGGATCGGCAGATCGGCCGCCCGGCGCGCTTTCTGGCGACCTATCGCCAACTGCGCCGCACGTACAGCGGGGTGAACCTTTCCATCCATGCCGGGGAGACCGACGAAGCGGACCACCACGTGCGCGAGACGCTTTTGCTCGGGGCCACCCGGATCGGACACGGCGTCAACCTGATCGACGACCCGGACACGATGCTGCTCATGCGCGGACAGCAGAACCTCGTGGAGATCAACCTCATCTCCAACCGACTGCTGGAGTACGTGCCGGACCTGCGCAAACATCCCTTCCCCGAGTACCTGCGTTTCGGCATCCCGACCTGCCTGAACACGGACGACCCCGGCATGTACGGCTCCGACTTGACGGACGAGTACTACACGGCGGTGTCGCTCTATCGCTTGACGTGGCCAGAAATCGTCTCGCTCGGGCGCAATTCACTGGCGTATGGTTTCATGGCGGCGGCGGATAAGCAGAAGCTGCTCGCTGATTATGACCGTCGCGTGGCCGCGTTCGAAGCCAAGTATGCACAGAATGATTGGGGGGCACAACTCCCGTCAACCGGAACGGTGTCCCACACTTTTTACGCCGAGCACGATCTTCCCGAAACATCCGCCCCGAAATGAAGCACAGTCTGATTAAGCACGTGAGTTCAATCGATTAGCCGTGAACGTCTGAGGGACGGATCGCCGCGTCCCGCGCACATCGGCCCGCGGGGTGGACGCTGGAACGACCATCACACCACCCTCAACGGCCGCCGGCGGCGCCACGCGGGGTCGGAGCCTGCGGCGCGCGCTGGCCGTTGCTGGACCGCCATGGCAGCCACTGCCATCCGAGCGGCCTGCCCCTGGCCGAACATCTCGGCATCCGCCCGTTGTGGCTGCCGCGCCGGCATCCCAGACTCCACCCGGTCGATCATCTCTGCTGGCGCGGACTCAAGAACCCGCGCGCGGCCAACCGCCGGTTCGCCAGCGTGGACGAACGCGTCGACCACGCCGCAAGCTGGGGGGCGCACGCTGACTCCCGCCCGGACCTTGCGCCACGCCGGGTTCCTCTCACGAAGATGCTGGCTCAAAGAAGTACGCCAAACACTCTGCTCACCTATTTAGAACGACTCCTTCCAACCCCCTGAACATCCACTCTCCCGTGAACAACGTCTCTCTTTTTTTGACGTAGAGCGCACCTTGCACACGGTCGCCGATACCGCCATCGCCAACGAGAATTACTTCTCTGAGTTGGACGGCCTTTGCGGCGACGGCGATTTCGGCACGTCGCTGGCCACCGATTCTGCAAACTCCTCGCCGATTGGCCGTCGCTGGACCGCTCGTCCATCAGCACGTTTTTGTCCAAAGTCGGTGTCATCATCACCAGCAATGTCGGCAGGTGCTCAGGTCCGATCTGGGGCACGGGGTTCATGCGTGCGGCCGCCGCCTCGAAGGAAAAGCAGGAACTAACGGTCGCGGATCTGGCAACGATGTTGCGCCGCGCGATGGAAGGGAGATGGACTACGTGCTGGAATGCACCAAGTTGATGAATACGCCCAAGGGCGTGCCACACCTGATCAACAACTACCAGCGCGACCGCATGTGCTGGGACATGGCACGCGAAACGGCGGAAGCCGACGACATCAAGATCGCCACGGTTATCGTGGACGACGTTTCGGTGGAGAACAGCACCTACACCGTTGGCCGGCGCGGGGTGGCCGGGAATTTCTTTGTCACCAAGGCTTGCGGCGCGGCGGCGCAGGAAGGCCGCTCACTGGAACAGGTCGCCGAGATGGGTAAGAAGGTGAACTCGGTCGTGCGTTCGATGGGTCTCGCGCTGACCGGTTGCACGCCCCCGGCCAAAGGGAAGCCGATCTTTGAATTGGCGGACGACGAGATCGAAGTCGGCGTGGGCATCCACGGTGAACCGGGCCGTCGCCGCGAGAAACTCAAGCCTGCTGACGCCCTGGTGGATGATTTGTTCGAAGCGGTTTCTTCTGACTTGCCGTTCAAACAAGGAGACAAAGTGGGCTTGATGATCAATGGACTGGGGGGCACTCTCCTCAGCGAGTTGTATGTACTTTACCGTCGTGCCGCCCAGCTCTGTGAGAAGAAGGGGTTGAGCGTCGTACGCAACTATGTCGGCAACTATTATACGGCCATCGAGATGGCAGGCATGTCGCTCACTTTGATCCGATTGGACGACGAGATCGAGAAGTTGCTGGCCGCCCTGGCAGAAATCGGGCTGCGCATCTTCTGACGTAGCGTGCAGGGGCCGCTGGGTGGTAACCGTACGTGCCCTCTGTTGCTGACTACGTCCCTCCGAGAACAAACTGCCGAGGACTAGGGTGGCACCGCTGGTAAAGCGGAGCCCGTCGCCTTTGTCCCCGGTGAACCGGTCAACAGCGTAGGGGCCGCCCGGCGTATGATGGAGGCTACGCCAGCCTTGTCGCTACCAACGGGCACCATCATGGCTACGCAAGGAGACTTCCATTGGTGTCGGACAGGCGAGAGGTGAAGATTGCTCTCCGCGGAAGGCAGCGGGATTTACTTATCCGTACGCGGAGCGCCGCTCGCTCGCGCAACGCCCGACGAAAAAGATGTTCGGCGGTCCGGTTCCCGGGTACAAACAACCCGCCCCTCCGCATGCCGCCTGACACCAGCCCCTCTTCAACCCGGCGAGTGACCCAGCTTCTACTGGCCTGGGAAGGCGGGAACGCCGCGGCGTCGGAGGAACTCCTCTCCGTGGTGTACGACGAGTTGCGCGAGATGGCACGCGGCCACCTGGCACACGAGCGCGACGCTCACACGCTCCAACCCACGGCCCTAGTCCACGAAGCCTACCTGCGCCTGGTGGACCATAGCCAGATCAACTGGCAGAGCCGCGCGCACTTCTACGGCGTGGCCGCGCGCGTGATGCGGCGCGTTCTCGTGGATCATGCGCGCCGGCAAGCCGCCGCTAAGCGCGGAGCCCGCCCCGAAGTCCTGCCCCTGGAAGTTGCCGGGGAAGTGCCGGCGCCAGACCGGCTGGACTTCGCGGTGCTCGACGACGCCCTGCAAAGCCTCGCCCGGATCGGTCCGCGGCAAAGCGAGGTCGTCGAGTTGAAGTTCTTCGGCGGGATGACCACGCGCGAGATTGGCGAGGTCTTGCAGGTGTCTGAGCGCACCGTGATCAACGACTGGGAGTTCGCCCGCTCCTGGCTCAAGCGCGAACTCGACGGCGCGGGCCTGCCGCCATGAACCCGGCTTCCTTCGCACGCACGCTGGACCTGTTTGCCCGGGCGCGGGAACTTCCCTCCGCGGAATGGACCACCTTCCTGGCGCAATCCTGCCCGCACGACGAGGAGGTGCGGCAGGAAGTCCTGGCTTTGCTCGGCGTGCGCGCGGCATCGCCGGATTTCCTGGCCGCGCCGGCGTTTGAGGAGGGGATGGAACTGCTGCACGCCGCCACCGTCGGGGGCGAACTCCAACCCGGCGAGATGTTGGGCGAGTGCCGGATCGTGTCGCTGCTCGGAGAAGGCGGCATGGGCGAAGTGTACCTCGCCGAGGACACCCGGCTGGAGCGCCGCGTGGCGGTCAAGCTGCTCAAGCGACGTTTGGACGACAGCAGCTTGGCGCGCCGCTTCCGGCACGAGCGCAAGGTGCTCGCCGCCTTGACCCATCCCAACGTCGCGCGGCTTTACGGCGGAGGCGTCAGTCCAGAGGGACGCAGCTACCTCGTCATGGAGTACGTGGAAGGCGAGCGGCTGGACCAGTTTTGCCAAGCCCGGGGCCTGAACGTCGCTGCGCGCCTCGCGCTCTTTCGCAAGGTGTGTGCGGCCGTGAGCTACGCGCACCAGAACCTCGTGGTCCACCGCGACCTCAAGCCCGCCAACCTGCGCGTCACGGCCGAGGGCGAGCCCAAGCTCCTGGACTTCGGCATCGCCAAGCTCCTCGACCCGGAAGGCACCACCACGGCCAAGCTGGACCCCACCCTGACCCTGCAAGGCGCCATGACCCCGGAGTACGCCAGCCCCGAGCAGTTCAAGGGCGAGCCAGTCACCACCGCCAGCGACGTGTACAGCTTGGGGGTGGTGCTCTACGAACTGCTGTGTGGCCAGCGGCCCTTTGCGCACCTCAAAAGCAGGCGCCCCGACGAACTCGCCCGCGCGGTCTGCGAAGAGGAACCGCCGCGGCCCAGCACCGTGGCCGGGCAAACGACGCTGGCGAAAGCGACGATCTCTCCCCCGGCCACGCCGCCTCCCACCACGATGCGCCCGCACGGGGCGACCTTGCGCCGCCAATTGGAGGGCGACCTGGACAACATCGTCGCCAAGGCCCTGCGCAAGGAGCCAAGCCGCCGCTATCCGAGCGTGCTGGCGCTCTCCGAGGATCTCCGCCGCTACGGCGAAGGGCTGCCGGTCAGCGCGCGCAAGGACACGCTCCCCTACCGCGCGGGCAAGTTCGTGCGCCGCAACAAAGTGGGAGTAACGGCGGCCACGCTTATCCTCCTGACATTGGTTGCAGGCTTGATCGTCGCCACTTGGCAGGCCGAGATCGCCCGACGCGAGCGCGACCGCGCCCGCCTCGCACAAAAGCAGGCGGAACAACTCAACGGCTTCCTCCAAACTCTCCTGAGCAGCGCCGATCCGGAGAACGGTCCAGGCCGGGACTTGAAAGTAGTACAGGTGCTCGACCAGGCCGGTGCCAACCTCGACCGGGAGTTGGCCGGCGATCCCGTTCTGCTCGCGCAGGCACACGAGACGGTCGGCCAAGCCTACGCGAGGCTTGAAGTCGTTGAACCGGCGCTCGCACACCTGCGCGCCGCCGTCGAGACCGACCGCCGTCTCTACGGCGAGGAAAACATCGTCACCGCCCGCGCCAAGGCGGCGCTCGGCGCAACCTTGCACTCGTTGACACGCCGGTACCCGGAAGCCGAGCCGCTGCTGCGCCAAGCCCTCATCGTCGAACGTCGCCAACCGACCTCCGAGCAGACCAAGCTTCCGTTCATCCTGGATTACGAGGCGAGGGCTCTCAGTCAACTCGGCCAAGTGGTCGAAGCCAAAGCATTAGTGACCGAGTACCTCGCGCTCACCCGCCAAGCGGCTGGAGAGCAGAACTTGGCCTACGAGAACGGGCTGCTCCAGCTGGCGAATCTATCCATTGCCCAGCAAGATTACGCGGGAGCGGAAACACCGTACCGCCGAGCCGTAGAAATCTTGCGGCGACTGCGGCCACAAACCCCCTCGCTGGCGGGCACGCTGACAAGCCTAGCTTACGTGCTGATGCTAGAAGGCAAGCTCGACGAGCCAGAGGACTTGCTGCAAGAAGCCCGGGAAATCTACCGTCGCACGGTCGGCGAACAGGGTATTCCGCCCGCCCTGACCCTCGGCTGCCTGGCTTGGCTGCATTTCCTGCACGGCGAGTATCCTCAGGCCAAGGAAGAGTTTCGCACTTCGCAGGCCATTGCCCATGCGGCCGGGGTGCCGGACGACGAGCAGGACTACGTCGGCGGAAAGGTCTGCCTCGCCTTGGCGATGACGCGTACGGGCGAGGCGGTGGTGGCCGAGCCGATCCTGCGCGAGAGCCTCGGCTATGCACGGGCCAAGGGGCTGGAAGGTAACGCCGCCGTCGATTACGTCACGGCGTCGCTGGGTGAATGTCTGTTGGCACAGAAGCGCTATCCCGAGGCGGAAGAATGTCTGCGCCGCGGCTACGATTTGCTCCGGCAGAACCGTGGCGAACACGCCCCGAAAACCGTTGAGACCGTCCACCTGCTACACGCCCTCTATCTGGCCTGGAACAAACCCTCAGAGGCTGCGCGCTACCAAGCCGAAGCGACCATCCCATGACTCCCCAGGACAGGTTTCGGCACGAGTTTCCAGCCACTTATTTCCTGGACGCGTCGGACCGGGAGCGTCTGACCGGATACTTGGAGGCAAGCAAACGGTTGCCGGATGGCGTGGTGCTCCTGGGTGCGGAAAAGGCCGGGGAAGGCGTCATGAACTGCACGGTGCGCGTGTGGACCTCGGCCGGCACGTTCATCCTGAAGCAGTCCCGACCTTGGGCGGAAAAGTACCCGCAGGTTGCCGCGCCCTTTGACCGTACCCTGGTCGAAGCCCGCTTTTACCGCTTGGTTGCGTCGTCCTCCGCCGTCGCGGGATGGATGCCGCGCCTGCTCTGGAGCGACGAGCCAGCGCGCCTGATTGCACTCGAAGACTTGGGAGCAGCCAGTGATTTCTTCCCGCTCTACGCTCGGCAGATCACGCTCACCGAGCAAACCCTTGATGGGCTCGTCGCCTACCTTTCCGCCCTGCACCGACTGTCTCCGACAGATGACGCCGCGCGCGAGGATTTGGCAAACAACGACCTACGCGCCCTCAACCACGAGCACCTCTTCGCCCTGCCGTTGCGCGCAGATAATGGCCTCGATTTGAACGGGTACACCGACACACCCGGACTGGCGGCGGTGGCAACCTCGCTCCACGAAGACACTGCCTACGTTGAAGCCGTGACCCGGCTGGGGGAGCGCTACCGCGCCGGCCGAGGCCGCAGCCTGGTGCATGGCGACTTCTATCCGGGCAGTTTCCTGCAAACCGCCGCGGGGGTCAGGATAATCGACCCGGAGTTCTGCTTCTACGGTGACGCCGAGCTTGATCTCGGCGTGTTCACCGCCCATCTGCTCCTAGCGGGTGAACCTCCGGAACGCGCCGAGTCCGTGTTCGCTTCCTACCGACCAGCCGAAAACGCGGGTTTCTCGACCGCCCTGGCGCGCCGCTATGCCGGCGTCGAGATCATGCGCCGGCTGATCGGCGTGGCCCAGATCCCGACCCTCCGCGCAACCTTGGCACGGAAGACCGCGCTGCTGGAGTCGAGTCGCCGGCTCGTGTTAGAGCCAGAACGCCCGTTCGCGGGATAAAAACAAAGCCGCTTCCGCACGGCTCCTCGAAACGGCTTCGTCATGAAGAAACGACGATGGCCGGCGAGAACGGTTGTGCTGCTGACGCTGCTCGTGCTGTGCCTAGCCGTGGCCGCTTCCGCCCGGTGGCTCGGCTGGCAGGCGCTCAACGCCGCGCTCCGGCAGAAGTTCCCCACGGTGGCGCGCATCCGCCCTCCAGAACTGGCCGCGTGGCTCGGCGACGCCGGACGGGTCTCGCCGCGGCTCCTCGATGTCCGCGAACCAGCCGAGTATCAGGTCAGCCACCTGGCCGGCGCGCAACAAGTCGAACCCGGCTCCGACCCCGCCACGCTTCACCTCCCCAAGGATCAACCCATCGTGACCTACTGTTCGGTCGGCTACCGCTCGGCGCAGTACGCCCAACAACTTCGGCAGGCTGGATTCACGAACGTCCGTAACCTGGAAGGCTCGATCTTCGAGTGGGCAAACGAAAACCGCCCTCTGGTCAACACGGACGGACAGCCTGCGGAAAAGGTCGATCCTTACAACAAGACCTGGGGCTTGCTGCTTCGCCCCGACCGCCGTGCCCCGGTCAAAGATTGATGGTCAAACGCTCTGCCCACTGGCGGCGAGAAAGCGGCGGTCGAGAAAATCCTTCAGCCAGAAGGCCGCCCGACCATGCCAGAACAGGTGGTGCCGGACCGCGAAGGCGGTGCCGTCGCCCACGTTGAGAATTTGTAAGAAGCGGCTCTGCGGCTTGAAAGGCTGCAGTTCCGCCTCCTCGCCGCCCGCCAGCGTGGCGAGCAGGTTGTGAAGAAGGATCGGCGCCTCGCGCACCGCGTACACGCCGATCTTGGCCAGTGGACGCTCCTCGAACGCTACACAGTCACCGCCGCCGAAGATCGCGGGTTGATCCAAAGCTTGCAGGAAGCGGTTGACCCGCAACGCCCCAGCCGGGTCTGTCGCCAAGCCGCTCAAGCGCACCAGCGGCGGCGGCTGCAAGCCGGCGGCGTTGACTAGGAAATCGGATTCAAACCGTTCGCCGGCTTCGGTGGTCACCGTGCCGTTTTCCACCCGCGTCACCCGCGCTTGTAGCGATACCCTTACCCTACGCGCCTCCAGCAACCGCGCGGCCTTGCGCGCCGCCATCGGCGTGAACTGCTCGAAGACTCGGTCCCCGGCCGTCAACAATCGCACCTCGGATTGCCCCGCCCCCAAACGGTCGAGCAAGGCGCGCACGTTCATGGCGATCTCGCCGCCGCTCGCCCCACCTCCGACAACCACCAAGCGGCGCGGGGCCGACCCGGCGGCTTCGAGGTCCCGCCGCAGGCGCGCGAGGCTCTCCAACGGTTTGAGCGGGTAGACGTTCGCCGCCGCGTCGGCGCCGGGTAGAGCGACCGCCTCGCTGCCGACGTTGATCGACAAGACATCGTAAGCGATCTCGCGGCCGTCTTCCATGACGACCCGCCGCCCTCCGGGATCGATGCGCGCTGCCCGGCCTTGGACAAACTCGCCACCCGCCGCGCGGACGGTTCCCGCCACGTCGACTTGGTCTTGTTCCGGCCGGTAGAACCCGCCGAGCATTCCCGTCGCCAATCCGGAATACCAAAACGGGCCAGGAGCGATCAGCACCAACCGGACACCCTGTTGCCGGAACCGCGCCGCGCGCCAGATCAAGTGAAGGTGAGCGTGCCCGGCCCCGAGGAGCACGGCGGTTTTGCGAGTCGGCATCATGGGGATGCTAAGAAGTACGCCCGTCGGACTCGATCCGTCTATTCGCCCTCGCAGGGACGATTCATTTGCGTATGAATATCTCGCAAGCGCCTGCCCGTTTCGCCCTCGCTGGTCTGCTGGGTCTGTTGGCGGTCTGCGGCTTGGTCGTGTTCAAAACGCGCGCGGCCGAGCCGCCCGCCGCCCAGGTCAACGTGCCGCGTGGCGTGGACCACGAGAAGTTCGGTGCCCTGCTCAAGAAATACGTCAACGACCAGGGGCTGGTAAACTACGCGGCCTGGAAGGCCGACGCCGGCGACGTGGCGGCCTTGGATTCTTACCTGAAGGAATTTACCCCCAAACCGGAGAAGCCCGCCGAGGGGAGCGAGCGCGCCGCCGCCTTGGCAAATCTCTACAACGCTGGAGTCTTGGACTGGATTCTCCAGAACTACCCGACCGAAAGTGTCTGGGAAACCAGGGACCCCTTCACCGCCAAACGCTACATGGTCGGTGGGGAACAGGTCTCGCTCAACGATATCGAAAACGGGGCATTACGCCCGCAGATCGGTCTTGAAGCACACAGCGTCTTGGTGTGTGCGGCGCGAAGCTGTCCGCCCTTGCAACGTACCGCCTACACCACCGACAGCTTCGAGAGCCAAAACTCCAAGGCCTACCGCGTGTGGCTGAGTCGCCCGGACCTCAACGCCTTCGATGCCGACAGGAAAAAGGCGGAGATTTCCAGCATCTTCAAATGGTACAAGGACGACTTCGATAAGGCTGGCGGCGTGAAAAAAGTTCTGGCCGAAAAAGCGCCGGAAGCAGACCATGCCTTTCTCGCCGGTGGCGACTACGACGTGGGTTATCTGTCGTACAACTGGGGCTTGAACGACCAAGGTGAGCACGGTCGCAGCTACAGCAAGGCAAACCTGATCATCGACCGGATTTTTCATTAGATCATAGTTCGAGTGAGTCGGCCTCTGGTTGTAGGGCGGGCGCTTTGCCTGCCGCATTGAGGGACGCCTCCTTGCCCATCGCTCTCTTACCCCGCTTTGCGCCTGTTCCTGCACTACGCGTCAGCATGCGAAAGGCGAAGCGTCCGCCCTACAACCAAAAGTGCGGTTTACCTAAGTGAGTAACGCTCTAAGCCCAATCGCCGCACCGATGCTGTCGGTTATCATCCCCACCTTGAACGAGGCGGACTCACTCCTCCGCACACTTGACGGCGTGGCCCGCGCAGCGACTGGCGGGCGAAGCTTCGAGGTGATCATCGCGGATGCGGGCAGCTACGACGGAACCCTGGACCTCGCCTGCGCGCGTGGCTGCCTCGGCTTCAGGGCAGCGCGGACGCAACGCGCCGAGCAGATGAACGAAGGCGCGGCCCGCGCGCGTGGCGGGACCCTGCTGTTTTTGCACGCGGACACCGTGTTGCCGCCCGGCGCTCTCGGGCAGGTGCTAGCGGCGTGCGGTCGGCCGGGTGTCGCGGGCGGCGGCTTCGCGCGGCGCTACGACTCTCCGTCGCGCTGGCTGCGGTTGACCTGCTGGCTGGCACGGTGGCGCAACCGTTGGTTCGGATGGCACCTGGGCGACCAAGCGATCTTCGTGCAACGGGCCATTTTCGAGCGGCTCGGCGGGTTCCGCGACCTCGACGTTTTCGAGGACGTGGACTTCTCGCGCCGCTTGGCCCGTGAAGGCAAACTCGTGACGCTGCACCCGCCGGTGCTTTCGTCCGCGCGCCGCTTTGCCGGGCAGGGCGCGTTCCGACGGAGTTTGGCGGATGCCTGGCTGATGTGGCGCTATCTGCTCGGATCAACGCCGCAAAGCCTGGGCACGGTGCGCGTCCGGCCCTCCTTCCCTGCCTTGCGGTCTGCGCCGGTAGTACCACGCGTGGAGCCGTTGCGGCGAGACGCCGAACACGTAGAGGGCGAGGAGCAACGCATTGGCTAGCGTGGTGCGCCACCGGCCTTGCTGAAGATGCTTGCGAGCCGACGAGCCGATGGCCGGGACTAAGATCGACAACCCACCCGTGTGCCGCCGCAGCCGGCAGGAAAACTCCACGTCCTCCATCAACGGCACGTCGGCAAAGCCGCCCAGCTTCTCGAAGACCGTCCGGCGCACGAAGATCGACTGATCTCCGAAGACCGGACCGAAGCGATGACAGCGCCGCGCTTCCCAGGGTTCCAGCCAGCGCAGACGCAGGTGGCGCTCATCGAACCGCCGACGGAACGCCCCGCCACCGATGGTCGGATCATCCAGAGACGCGGCTAAACTCCGGAGGTGTTCTTCGGTCAACTCCGTGTCGGCATGGTGGAAGAGCAGGATTTCACCGGTGGCGGTCCGGGCGGCTTCGTTCATCTGGATGCCGCGTCCCGCCCGGCTACAACGCAAAAACCGCAGGCCCGCGAGCGTGGACGTGCCATGCGGGTCCGATTCGTCGGCCGAGGCGATCAGCACTTCACTCACCAACCCGCTGCCCAGCCATCGCGCCGCCGTCTGGTCTGTCACCGCGTCGCCGCGCCAGCAAGGCACGATGATGCTGATGCCTGCACCAACGGGCAACGGCCGCGCCGCCACATCCACCGGCGAAGCGTCGGCTTCGGCCAAGGACTGCACGACGGTCTCCATACAACTCCTTGATGCCGGCTAAACGCGGGTCAGCAGGTCCGGTGTTGGGGCGGCTTCGACTCCCGCGGCCACGCGGTCTGTTGCCTGGGAGTCGGACAAAAGCGCGGGATCGGTCAACCGCTCCGCGTAGAGGTCGCTCCAACGCTGCTGGTTCATGGCGCACATCGGGATGGCCTCCCACTCGCCCGTCGCGCGGTTTTTCACGGCCCCTTTAAAAACGCAAGAGTCGAGCCGGGCCTGCGTCGTAGGATTGCGGGGGGCGTCAGCCACCTGGGCAGCGTCCATGAAGTTGTGGATGCCGAAGCCGACCGTGTGCGCTTGGCCGGCGAAGAGCGCGCCGATGAACTCGGTGGGAATTTTCCGGGTGAGCACCAGGGCGGTGATATGTGCGAACAGGCGCGCGATCAGCCAGGGATTCTCAAAGAGGATGCCTGCCAGACGGAACGGCGTCGTGCGCGCGTCGTCGGTAACGAACGACACGCCGCCGACGTTGGCGAGGAGATTCTCGTAGAGCCGCTGGGTGCGCGCGTCCTGCGGCGGGAACACGATGAAGCGTCCCGTGCGGCGCGAGACGAGCAGCGGCGTCCACGAGTTGCAGTCCGGGTGGCCGAAGACCGAGAACTCGCGTTGGAGTGGCAACCCCGTGCCTTCGCACATCTTCTGCCAGGCCGCGTCGGGCGTGGCGGGGGCTTCCGAGAAGGAGGTGCGTCCGGTGTCGGCCTCGGGCTGGAAGGAGAACATGCGCCACAGGTGCGTGCGCTCGGGTTTCTCTAGCGCCCAGCGGATAATCTCGGGCACGAACTCGACGTTGCGGCCGGTGACGGTGCAGTTGTGGGCAAACTCCAGCGGCAACCCCGTTTTTGCGCGCACATCGAGACCTAATTTGGTGAACGCCTCGCGCACCGGATGCAGGTCAGCCTCGCTTTTGATGCGTCCGATGGGGTAGCCGTGCCGCCCCGCCTGGGTCATGTCAATGTGGACAGCCACCTGCCGCAGGCCACCTTCGACCATCAGCTTTTCGAGGAACTCCGGGTGCTCCAAAAGAGTCTGCCCATGGGTCATCAGCATCGGCACCAATCCGACCTTGATTGCGTAGCGCACGATCTCGACGAGTTCTTCCTGCCGACCCGCGCGCCAATACGCATCGGCCACGTCGCCGCCGGTCAACTGCAAGCCGCCGCCCGGACCTTGGAAGCGCCTGTTGGCGTCGATCTGCTCCTTCATCTGAGCGAGGGATGGGATCGGGACCTGATTGGCGTTCTTGGGCAGGTAACAGTGCGTGCAGTGGAAGGAGCAATAGCTCGCCCCCGTGGTGAAGCCGCAGTGCGTCAGGTGCCGACCGCTGATCTGGTTGGGTGTTTTCAGCTCGGCGGGCAGGGAGTTCCAGCGGGTGCGCAGCAACTCGGACTTCTCGCCCGCGATGGGATGGCGGAAGGCTTGCCAACGTGCCCGCCACCGAACAGAGGAGAAAAAAGAGGCGGACGACATGGAAGTTTTCCGTGGAGGATGTGAGGCAACTGTCTAGGAGTCCGCACGCAACTTCCTAATGGATGCCTCCTTAAGGAATGGCACGCAGACGCGCTAAACGGAAGCACAACCGTCTCTCGTGCTCTGTCTCAAAGCCGGGTCACGGCGGCCGGCGGGATGTCGAGCCGCACCCCGTCGCCCACCCGGGCGGGCTGGTCCGTCGCCGTGTGGACCTGCACCTCCGGTCCCGCTTCCAACCGCAACGTCACTACGCGGTGCGTCCCGGCGAAAGCCACCCGCCGGACCGTCCCCGGCCAAGTTCCCCGCCCGTCCAGGCGCAGTTGATCCGGCCACAGGAGCGCGTCTCCGTCCAGTCCGCACCGGCGCGCGTCCTCGGCCGCCAGCACGTTCGGGTGGCCCAGCAGCCGGGCCACCGTCATGTCGCGCGGTTGACGGTAGAGCCGCTCGGGCGTGTCGGTTTGCACTAGGCGGCCTTCGTGCATCACGCCCAGCCGGTCGCCGAGCGCGAACGCTTCCTCTCGGTCGTGGGTGACCAGGATCGTGGTGATGCCGGCTTGGCGCTGCACGTCGCGCAACTCGCCGCGCAGGCGCTCGCGCAAGGAGCGGTCGAGGTTGGCGAACGGTTCGTCGAGCATCAGCAATCCGGGGCCGAACACCAGCGCCCGCGCCAGCGCCACCCGCTGCTGCTGCCCGCCGGAAAGCTGCGTCGGCAGCCGGCCAAACTCCTCCGGCTTCAAGCCGACCCACGCCAACGTCTCGCGCGCTTTCGCTTCGCGCGCCGCCTTGCCTACGCCCCGCACGCGCAGCCCGAACGCCACGTTGCCCACGGCGTCGAGGTGTGGGAACAGCGCATAGTTCTGGAAAACCATCCCGGTCTCCCGACGCTCGGGAGGTACACGGGTGATCTCGCGGTCGCCCAGCCAGATTGCGCCCTCCTGCGGTGCGAGGTAACCGCCGATCAAGCGCAGGAGCGTGGACTTGCCCGAACCGCTGGGTCCCAGCAGGCAGAACAGCTCCCCGACCGGGAGCACCAAGGAAACGCCGTCCACCACCGGCCGGCCGGCCGGAAAGGCGAAACGCAGGCTTTCCAGTCGCAGGGAGGTCATGTCCCTTTCATCGCGGACAGCCATCCCGCCGCGCGCACGCCCGGTTTTCGCGTTGTGCGGGGATGGGGGCGCGCTACCCTCCCGGGTGCTTCCTCCCTGCCAACCCGCCGTCGGCCTACCGAAGCCGGTCGCCCGGCAGGACGTTGGCAACCTCACGCGCCTCGCGGTGATGGGCGGCGCATACGGCAACCTGCCCGCCCTGCGCGCCAGCCTGCAAGATGCCCGGCAGGCGGGCTGTGACGGTTTCGCGTTCCTCGGCGACTCCACCGGCTTCTGCGGGCACAGCGACGAGACTATCGAACTCATCCGCCGGCACTTCCCCTTCCTCGTGGCAGGCAACTACGAACAGAAGGCGGTGGCCCGTGAGGAGGACTGCGGCTGCAACTATGCTAATCCCGCCGATGATCGCTACGGCAGCCTAGCCCACCAATGGGCGATGCGTTCCCTGAGCGACACCAACCGCGCTTGGCTCGGCACCTGGCCGGACCTCCTACGTCTCGACACCGCCGCTGGGCCGATTCTGCTTTGCCACGGCAGCCCAGCGCAGACCAACGAATTTCTCTACGGCTCGCAGCTCGACGAGGCCCGGCTCGAAGGCTGGCTCGACCAATTCGGCGCGATGGGCTTCGTTTGCACCCACTCCGGCTTTCCCTGGGTGCGCCCGTTGCGCGGAGGTCGGTTTGCGGCCAACTGCGGCGTTGTCGGCAAACCCGATCACGACGGCGACCCGGCGGTGCACTATGCCGTCGTGGAGTTGCACGCAAAGGTCCCGCCGGAAGTCCGGATCACCCGCGTGGAGTATGACCACTCAGCGTGGGCCAACGGACTGGACGCCGAGGGCGTGGACGAGGTGTTCACCGCCTCGCTGCGCGACGGGGTCTGGCGGTGCGGCCTGCTCAGCCTGCCCGCCTGGGAACGCGCCAATCACGCGCACAGCGATTTACCCGCGAGAAGCGGCATCCAAGCGGATGCCGTTCTCGGATGATCCCATGACTCTCCGCCTCTCCCCTCCCCAATGAAAATGCGACTCCTCGCCGCTGCGCTTTGCTCTCTGCCCTTCCTCGCACACGCTGTCCGCGCACAGGATGCCGACAAGGTCGTCGTCCAGTACGACTGCATCCCCAACTATGCCAACTGGGGCGGCGTGACCGCGGAGTACCTCAAGGAAACCGGCGTCAAGGTCCCGCCTGACATGAAAGGCAGTTCGGCCGCGATGGCTGCGCTGGAGGCCGAGCAGGCCAACCCGCAGGCCGACCTGGCGTACTACTCGGGAGCCATCGGCTACCAGGCGACGGTCAAGGGGCTGCACCAGGGTTACAAGCCGACCGGGTTTGACAAGATTCCTGATGGCTTGAAGGACCCCGAGGGCAAGTGGTGGACGATCCACGCCGCTTCCATCGCCATCCTCGTCAACACGAGCGCATTGAAAGGTGCGCCCGTGCCGAAATCCTTCGAGGACCTACTCAAGCCTGCCTACAAGGGCATGGTTTCCTACGACGACCCGACCTGGGGCGGCACCGGTTACACGTTCGTCTATGGCATCAATGCTGTGCTCGGCGGCGGACCGGACCTCAACAAGGGCTTCGACTACCTCAAAAAACTCGACGCCAACGTGCTCAGCTACCCGCGCGAGAACATTTACAACGACCTCCTGCGCGGCGAGATCCCCATCTGGATCAACGCCGACGGCAACGGGCTCAAGGCCAAGTACGCGGACCACGCGCCCATCGAAACGGTCATCGCCTCCGAAGGCACGGTCGCCATGCCGCTGGTCATCGGCATGGTCAAGAACGACCCGCACCCTGCGGCCACCAAGAAGTACCTCGATTGGCTCCTGACCGACAACGCGCAGAAGTTATTCGCGGAGGCGTTCTTCCGCCCGGTGATGAAGGTGGACCTCGGCCCGAAACTCTCGGGAGAGTTCCTACCTGAATCCGACTACGCGAAGACCGTGGTGCTGCCGCTCTCCGAGATGGCCGCGCAGTCCAACGCCGTCAAGGAACGTTGGACCACGGAAATCCGCGGCAACCGTTGATCATACCCTTCTCCGGGGCACCGCTGCGCAGCCATGGGAAGAAATTTTCCGGCCTGGCTGGTGCTGCCGCTGGTGGCGGTCGTATTCGCGCTGCTGGTCTGGCCGCTATGCGTGTTGGCGTACGGAAGTTGGCACGGCGCGCACCGTCCGGACGGCAGCGCCTACGTCCGACTGTGGCATGACGCCGCGTACCGGACCGCCCTGCTGCACTCGCTCGTGCTGAGCGTCGCGGTGGCGGCGGTGTCCACCCTCCTCTCTCTCGGACCTGCCTGGCTCCTGGCGCGGCACCGTTTCCCGGGAAAACGCCTCGTGCGCGCGGCGTTCGCGCTACCGGCTTCACTCTCGGGGATCATGGTGGGCTTCCTGGCGGTGGTGATGCTGGGGCGGGTCGGCGTCGTGCCGCAGGTGACAGACCGATGGTTCGGCGCGCCGTGGCTCTCGGGCGCGGCCTACCAGATGACGGGCCTGATCATCGCCTACCTTTACTTCGAGATTCCCCGCGGGGTGCTGGCGCTCGAAGCCTCGCTGAGCCGCTTCGACTCCCAGTGGACCGACGCCGCGGCCTCCCTCGGTGCCAGCGCGGCGCAACGTTGGCGGTGGGTGACCCTACCGCTTTTGCGTCCGGCCCTGGTGTCTGCCTTCGCGTTGACCTTTAGCGTGTCGCTGGGTTCGTTCGGAGTCGCGCTGATCCTCTCGCGGCGGTTTTCCGTGCTGCCGCTGGAGATCTTCTACCGCTTCACGGGCTTGGCCGACGCGCCGCTGGCGGCGGCGATGGCGCTCACCCTCACCGTGGTCGCGTTAGCGGTGCAGTACGCGTTGCGGGAAAGGAATCTGCGGTGAACGGGCAGCGCGACGGCGGTTTCTGGCTGTTGGCGGCGGGCACGGCGGCCCTGCTGGTCTGCGTGACTGCGCCGTTCGTGGTGGTCGTGCTCGGGTCGGCGTTCAACACGAGTTTCCTCGGCCTTTCCACCGAGCAATGGGCTGGGGACACAGGCGCTTCCCTCGTTTCTTTCCATTGGTTCGGGTACGTCTGGGGCCTCTACCACGAGTCGCTCGGCTTCAGCCTGCGCCTGGCTCTGTTGAGCACGCTTGCCTGCTTGCTCCTCGGTGTGCCCGGAGCGTGCGGTCTGGTGCTGGGACGCTTCCCCGGCCGCGCGTGGCTAGAAACACTCGTCGCCTTGCCGCTCGCGCTGCCGGGCGTCGCCTTGTCCATCG
>CAXTQD010000021.1:0-28087 GCA_964246175.1 uncultured Chthoniobacterales bacterium
ACGTTGGTAGGCGAGGCCGACGTAGCCGGAACCACCGAGCAGGATGACCATGGGGAAATTCAGAGCTTAAATCCTGCCGCAACAGCGTCCTGGTAGAACATCTGCACGGTGTCCAGCGAGAGGTCAGCCAGGTCCATGCCGCCCATCTTGATAGCCTTGGCAAGAATGTCGTGCGGCACCGTGACGATGTGGCAGCCGCACGAGGCGGCCTGGAAGATGTTGAGCACTTCGCGCACGCTGGCCCAGAGGAGTTCGGCCTTGGGTTGGTCCCCGAGAATCTTCAGCGATTTCTCCATGATCGGGAGGGGGTCCACGCCCGTGTCGGCGATCCGTCCGGCGAAGACCGACACCACCGAGGGCACCTCGGGGTTGAGGGCGTCGGCCACGCCCTTCACTTGGTCGAGGGTCAGGAGCGCGGTGACGTTGAGCTTGACGCCCTCCGCGGCGAGTTCCTTGATGAGCGGTAGGGCGGACTCCCTTTTAGTGTTGGAGATGGGAATCTTGACGTAGACGTTCTCCTGCCAGTCCCGGATTTTGACGGCCTGCCGACGCATGTCCTCGAAGTCGTCGGAGAACACCTCGAAGGAGATCGGTTTGTCCTTGACCACTTCTAGGAGAGCCTTGGCGAACACCTCATAGTCCGTGATGCCCACCTTCTTCATCAGAGTGGGGTTCGTGGTCAGACCCTGGATGAAAGGCTTGCGGTACAGGTCGAAGATGCCCTCGCGGTCGGCACCGTCGGCGAAGATTTTGACCGGGAGACTCGTCAATAATTCGGTGCTCATGGCAGGGACGGTAGCATAAGAAATGCCGTCAGGGCAGACAAGCCTGTTTACAGAGAACGAGAGGCGGCGTGAAGGATAATTTCCACGGCTTCGGCGAAGGAGCCGACGGTCCAGTCCGGAGATTGGCGCAAGACTTCCTTGTAGCCGCGGTCCACGAAGATCGTCCGGCAGCCGGCGGCATGACCGCAGTCCACGTCGCGCCAGCGGTCGCCGACCATGAAGGATTCCGCCAGCGAGAGGTTGAGCGTCGCGGCGGCGTCGAGGAGCATCCCCGGCGCGGGCTTGCGGCGCGGGGCGGCCGGGCCGCTGCCGCCGGGGTCGTAGGACACCTCCACCCGCTCGATCTCCGGCAGGGCCGCCTGCATGGCGGCGTGGATGGCCTCGACCTGCTCGCGGCTCTGCGTGCCGCGGCCCACGTCGGGCTGGTTGGTGGCGACGACGAGCACGAACCCGGCGGCGCGCAGCTGACGGCAGCCCGCAGGCACGTCCTCGTAAATGTCGAACTCCTCTACTGTGTTTGGCGGGTACGGCAAGCCGTCGCGCACGACCGGGCGATTGATGACGCCGTCGCGGTCGAGGAATACGGCGCGCGGCCCGCTCACTTCGTGCTCTCCCACTTGGTCTGCGCGACCTTGAGCTTGGGATGAGAGACGAACAGGTGCCACACCACCGCCTGGAACGCCTCCGCGTGCGGCGTAGTATTCTCGGGATTGACGGTGGCGATAATGATCGCCACGTCGGCGATCTGCGCCGTGTAGCCACCGTCCCGGCCGACGATGCCGACAATGCCGGCGCCGCGTTCCTTGGCGAGCTGGACGGCGCGCACGAGGTTGGGGCTGACATTCTTTTCCAGGTTGCCGCCACCGACGGAGAGGACCAGAAGTGCGTCCTTCTGGTTGAGCCGGCTGCCCTTGAGCCACTCGGCGAAGACGCCCTCCCAACCCTCGTCGTTGGTGCGAGCGGTCAGTTCAGAGACGTTGTCGGTCGGCGCGTAGCATTCCAGACCGGCGATCTTGCGAAAATCGTTGACCGCGTGCGAGGCGTTGGCCGCACTGCCACCGACCCCCAAGATGAACAGGCGTCCGCCACGTTCGCGGACCTGGGCAAGGAGGTCCACGGCCCGTTCGCAGAGGTCGGGGTCGAGCTTGGAGACGACTTCGGCGGTTTCGCGGAGGTGTTGGGTGGAGTAGGTGGTGCTCATGGGGTGGTGGGTTAGAAGAGATTCCACAATCCGCGGCGATGTCTAATGGTGCGTTCCGCGCCGGGCGGCAGCGGCATCCGTGAACAGCGCCTCGTGCCCGGGGAGGAGAACCTCCCAGGAAAACCGGCGCGCCACCGTCTCGGAACGTGCCTGGGCCGTGGCGGGATCGGCGGGGCAGGTGAGTTCCGTGCGGACGAGTGCGGCGAGCGCGCCAGGCTGCGTGAAGTCGCCAAAGCGTCCATCCTCGCCCGCCACGAAACGCAGCACGGGCGTGTCGTGCAGGAGCACGGGCAACCCGGCCGCCAGCGCCTCGACCACGACCCGTCCGAAGCCTTCGGTCAACGAACCGAGTGCAAACGCGTCGGCCGCCGCATACACCTCGCCGACCTGTTCGGCCGGCACGGAAATAATTCGGTGCCGACGGTCCGGCAACAACTCGGCCGCCAACCGGGCGATGGCGGGAGTCTCCTCCGTTTCCTGCCCGGCCAGCACCACCACGGTGCCAGGGACCGCCGCGGCGGCCACCTCTCGTAGGACGTAGTCCATCCGTTTGTGCAAAAACGAGACGTGCCCGACCGAGACGACCACGCGCGCATCCGGGGCAATACCCAGCCACTGCCGGGCGCGGCGGCGGCGCTCGCCGGTCGGGTCCGGGCGGAGGTGCTCCAGGCGCAAGGCATGGGGCAGGAAACGGTGTTTGTCCGGCGGTTCTCCGGCGGCCAGAGCTTCGTCGCGCTGCACGGGGCTGACGTGTTGCACCAAATCCGCGAAGGGGAAGGGTGGGGGGCAGGGTGCGCCGTTGCAGAACACGAGGGCCGTGCGCCGGTACAAGAAGCGTGCACGGTGAAGCAGACGAGCTAGCACCGGGTCGCAGACCATCACCGCGGCGGGTTGGTGATCTACAAGTTGCGCGACCAGCGACAGTCCGAACGTGATCTGCTCCAGGGCGTACGGATTCAGGCGCGGCAACCAACGCGCGACCCGCGCCGCCAAGGGCGAGGAACGCAGGACGCACGGCAGTCGCTGTTGCCTTTCGCCGTCAGGACCTGCCCCTTTGAACAACGTCGCCCGGTGCCGGCCGCTCGCGCTCAGCGCCGCGAAAAGTTCCTCCACCGTAGACTCGTAGCCGCGTCGCACGTGCCCGACGCCGGGACAAGGCAACCAGACCTCCAAGGGACGCGGGGAAGAAGATTGCATGCTCAGGCGTCGGCCGGACCGCCGGATCGCAAGAGCAGATCGAGTTCCGCCAAGCCTTGAGGCGAACCGATTTCGTAAAAACGATGCCGTACCTCGTAGCCGGCCAACTGCCCGGCGCGCGACAGGTCGCGGTACACCTCGGCCAGATCAAACGCCGCGTCTCCCGGGTAGGAGTCCAATGCGTCAGCCCGCAGGATGCCCAGGCCATAATCGATGTGCTGCATGTCGGGGATGAGTTCCTTTTTGTCGTAGCGGCGGATGGTGCCGTCCGCGAAAACGACGTTGCTCGTGTCCCACTGGCCTTGGTTGTGGAAGACGGTCATCAATCCCGGCTTGCCGCTGGCGGCGAACGTCTCCACCGCCGCGGCGTAGTCCATGGGCAGATAGCTGTCGCCGTAGAGCACCACGAACCTCTCGCCCAAGAGCCCCCGCGCCCGCCGGATCGCTCCGCCAGTGCCGAGCAAGGTCGAACCGTCGAAGGCATAAGCCAGTTCCATCCCGCACTCCTTACCGTCGCCAACTTCTGCGCGGATCATTTCGCCCAGGTATCCGACGCACAGCACCACTCGCCGGAATCCGTGCCGGCGCAGCAGCCGGAGTTGGTGGCGGATGAACGGCTCGCCTGCTACCTCGACGAGGCTCTTGGGGATCGTCTCCGTAATCGGCCGCAGACGCGTGGCTAACCCACCTGCCAGCAGCGCGACCGTCCATTCGGCGAGCGGGGTGGTCGAAGGGGCGGCTTCGTTTGTGTCCATACGCCTAGTTTACAGCACAACGGCTGATGCCGGATAGGTAGCAACAGATTCTACTTTGCTTCCATCACGTGGCGCACCATGTACTCACCCAGCTTCGCGTGCGTGTGGAATTGGAACACGTGCTCGCGGCCGGCGGCAGCCATCGCGCGCAGCGCGTCCCGGTTTGCCAGCGCGGCTTCGGCCTGTCGGCACAGGTCGTCGCCTTCCACCGCGTACTGCACGCAGTGGACGCCGGGCAGCAGCGGCTCGTGGCGGCGGATGCCTGCCTGGTTGATCAGCGGAACCGAACCCGCCACGCAAGCTTCGTAGTGCCGGTAACAATCCCAGCCCTGCCCCTCGGGCGACCAGACGAGCCAAGCCCGGCGCATCTTAGCCACGAACTCCTCGAAGGGCAGCGACTCCTCGTACACTTCCACCCGGTAGCCGCGCCGACTCAATTCTTGCAACTGCGACAACCCATCCACCCGCACGGTCGAGCGATGGGCGAGGCCGGCGAAAAAAACGTCGATGGTCTTCTCCTCATCCGCCATCTGACTGGCGACGGCCTCGATGCGGCGGACCTTATCGACCGTGATGCCGATGGAGACGGGCGCGAACTTGTGGAGTTGCGACGTGTAGGCGGGATGGGTGGTCAAATCGTTGAACTCGCCGTGCCGGGGCTGCACGCGAAGGTAGATGTTCCAGACGTTTTGCGGCAGTTCGCGCTTGAAGTACCAACGGCAGCGGCGCAGCAGGAACCAGTCGCGGTCGTCGATGGTGGATTCGTCCAACTGGTCGACCACCGCCAGCGTGGCCCCTCGCGCCACCTGCGCCCAGACGCAGAGCTTGACGAACCAGCTCATCGCCAAGCGCAAGACATTGACGGGCAGCGAAAGTTCGCGGCGATAGATGAACCGACCCAGGCAACGGCAGAACACAAGGTCCGACGGTGGCCGCACGGCTGCCCGGCACAGCCGTACGAGCTGCCCGGCGACCGCCCTGACCTTGGCAAGGGTGCCGCGTTCGGTCAGCAAGACGAAGTTGGTGTCGATCCGCTCCGTTTCGGCGGGAAAAGCCTCCTTGATGAAGTTGAGGTGACCGATCTCAAGAATACGCAGGGACATGGGATTACAGCGGTCCAAACAGCAAGGAGCAAAGGTGTTCCAAGCACTGGTTTTGTGTTTCTTCTTTCGAACCGATCAACCCTGGGATGACGGGCGAAAAAAAACTCCGTCTACCTCCAGTTCCTGGCCAGTATCGAACAGGATCGCGCCTGGGATCAGCTGCCACAACACGAATCCTTTGTCGCGCAAACACAGGATCATCTCCTCTATCCGTGGCTGCTCCGTGTAAAGCGGGGTGATGGAGAGTTCGATCTGAACGCCCACGATCCGCTCCAACGACCGGGCCGCACCGGCGAGCACCGGCTTCTCAAAGCCTTGGGTGTCAATTTTCAGCAAGACTTTGTCGGCTGGTCCCGCATACTGCTCAAAGATGCCGTCCAAAGTACGAACCTGGATGGTCTCGGTGCCAAGCTTGCTGGCCGAGAACCTATTGAGATCGCCGCTGAAGGTCAGCATCGACCCCATGGTCGTATCTTGGTAGAGGTTGATTGCCCGCGGCCCATCCGCATCCCCCAAGCCGAGGTTGACGGCCTGCCAGTTGCCATCCCGCGCCGCAAGGGCGGCGAGTTGAGAGAAAGGGGCTTGCTGTGGCTCGAACGAAACGATCCGGCCACGGAAGCCGAGCGCACGCAGGGCAGTCCCGTACTGTCCGGTGTTTGCGCCGACATCCAGTACGACGTTGATCCCGTAGTGAGCGAGCGAGGTGTTCAGAGAACGGTGCCGGGTCACATTTACTCCGAAATGACGCAAGCCACGTCGAACCAAATGGGTGAGCGCGTTCATCATGGTTTTTTCAAATGACCGTGCGCGTGCCCTCAAAGTCGAAGCGGAAACGCACTTCCTTCAGCCCCGCCCCGCGCATCGCGTGGCGTAGCTTGGCCTTATCGTGCGCGTAGAACATCAGGAACCCTCCGCCGCCCGCGCCGATGAGCTTGCCGCCTAGCGCGCCGTTGGCCATCGCCAAGTCGTACCATTCGTTGATCTGCGGGTTGCTCATGCCGCCGCTGCGTTCCTTCTTGCGTTGCCAATGCACGTCCATGAGCCGGGCGAACTCGTCCAGGTCGCCGCTTTCGAGCGCCCGCTGGCTCTGGAAGCCGAGGTCCTTGACGAAGTGGAGGTTATCCACCATATCTTTGTCGGCGGCCTTGCTCTTGTCGTCCTGTTCCTTGAGGATTTTGGACGCCGAGCGAGAGTAGCCGGTGAAGAACAGGAGGAGATTGTCTTCCAGGTTGAAGAGCGTTTCCTCGCTGATCTGGAGTGGCCACGCTTCCACCCTGCCGTCGGGTAGAAAGCGGAAGCAGGTGATCCCGCCGTACGCAGCGATGTACTGGTCCTGCTTGCCGATGGGTTCGTGGAGCTTTTCGAGTTCGATGGTGCAGGCCTGTTCAGCCAGTTCGGCGGGTTGGATGAGATTCTTCTTGTGCGCGTGCAACGCCTGGAGCAGCGCCGTCGTGAACGACCCCGACGAACCCAGCCCCGTGCCGGCGGGGATGTCGGCCATCGAGGAAATCTCCAGCGCCCTGACTTCCAGGCCTGTCAGGCGCAAGGCCTCGCGGATGATGGGGTGCTCGATGTCGTCGGTCTTGGCGACGCGTTCCAGCTTGGAATACTTGAGGATGCCGTCGGGCACGAACGTCTGGTGAATCGTGATGTAGACGTACTTGTCGATGGCTGCGGCGATGAGGAAGCCCGTGTGTTCCTGGTAATAGCTGGGCAGGTCCGTGCCACCGCCGCCGAGGGAGATGCGCAGAGGGGAGCGGGTGATGATCATGGGGAGGACAGGTAGCCGCTGGCGCGGTAAACGGTTTCGACAACTTCTAGCGCGGCGCGCGCCTCGCGCAACCCCGGCGCGGGTGGACGGCCGAGGCGGATGTCCGCGAGGAAATCTTGCATTTCCAGCCGCCACGAATCGTCCCCACGGGGGTATTCCCACACCGTCGTCTCCGGTGGACCCATCTCCGGGAGCATCCGGTAATAGGCCAATCGTTCGACGCCGTAGCTGCCGCCGAGACCGTCCACGGCGAGCTTGCCGGTGCGGCCATAAATCTCGAAGGAGAACAGGTTCTTCCACTCCGAACAGGACACTTGCAGCCACGCGGTCTGACCGGCGGCGGTGCGCAGGTTCAGGAAAGCGTTGTCGTCCACCGGCATATCCCAGAAGTACGTCGCGGCATGACCTTCCACGTTCGGGAACTCGCCCAGGAACCAGCCCGCCAGGTCGATGAGGTGGACGCCCTGGTCGATGAGTTCGCCGCCGCCAGAGAGCTTGGGGTCGGCGCGCCACTCGCGGTCGTAGCCCACCCGCCCGCCGTGGCCATAGCGAGCACGGATGAACATGAGCGGCCCGACCGCGCCAGCGTCCACGAGTTCGCGCGCCTTTTGCAGCGCGGGATGGTAGCGGTGGTTGTAGCCGACACGAACGAGCGCACCGGTCTTCGCCGCGACGGCAGCGAGTTCGTCGATCTCCGCCACGGAGATCGCCGCGGGTTTTTCGACGAGGACGTGCTTGCCGGCGGCGGCGGCCTCGCGGGCGATGGCGGCGAGCGAACCGTTGAGCGTCGAGACGATCACCGCGTCCACGTCCGGCGAGCCGACAGCCTCTTCGAGACTGGTCACCGTCCAGCCCGCCCCGGCCGTACGCACGAGCGCTTCCGCCCGCGTGCGGTCAAGGTCGTACGCTATCTGAAACTGCCCCGGAGCGAGGCTGGCGAGGCGCTTCTTGCCGATCAGACCGCAGCCAATGATGGCGAAGCGTACAAGTGGAGCGGAGTCCATGTTCAATCGAGAGGCCAGTTCTT
This sequence comes from uncultured Chthoniobacterales bacterium, assembly GCA_964246175.1. Classification (GTDB taxonomy): domain Bacteria; phylum Verrucomicrobiota; class Verrucomicrobiia; order Chthoniobacterales; family SZAS-18; genus CAHJWO01. Next base: position 7,840 of record CAXTQD010000021.1, read on the forward strand.
GCCGCGGTCTTCGGGCGTGATGCGGCGCAATGCGTAGATGTCGCCAGCGGCGAGTTCATCACGGTACTCGTGCAGGCGCTTCCACGGGTCCCACTTAGCGCTGATGAGCTTGCCGGTGACGCCGTCGCTCTCCGCACTAGCGAGGTAGACGCACAGGTCCGCGCCGAGTGACAGGGGCACGCCGCCGTCCTTGGACTGCTTGAGCGAACGCTCATAGAAATCTGCGCCAACCACCTCCGGCCCGGCCTGGATCACCTCGTCGAGCATCCGGGTGTTGAGCGCGCCGGGGGCGACGGCGTTGACATCCACGCGGGCGGGCTTCAGTTCGAGGGCGAGGGTTTCAGTCAGCCGCACCACAGCAGCCTTGGACGCCGCATAGGCGCTGAGATTGGGCATCGGGTTAGTCGCGCCACCGCCTGAGAGATTGACGATCTTGCCGTAACCGGCCGTTCTGAAGCGCTGCGTCGCTGCCCGGCAAGGCAGCAGGGTGCCATGCAGGTTGATGTCCACGCAGCGCCGCCACTCGTCGAAATCCACTTCGTCCGTCGGACCCTTCGGGCCGTAGACGCCAGCGTTGTTGACGAGGACATGCAGCGGGCCGAACGCCTCGTCAGCAAACCGGAAAAGTTGCTCGACCTCCTCGGGCGAGGACACGTCGCAGCCTTCAGCGATGACGAGCTGACCCTCGCGGGGAACATTAGCACGGACGGCCTCGGCGGCGGCGGTAGCGAGAGCTTCGTCGCGGGCGCACAGCAGCACGTTGGCTCCCTCACGCACGAACGCCTCGACGATGGCACGTCCGAGCCCCTGGCTGCCGCCGGTGACGATGGCGTTACGGTTGGCTAGTTTCATCTAGTGAGCAGGAGTGCCGACGGCGAAGGTTTCGACGTTCGCCAAGCGGAGATTGAGAAAGCCGTTGGCATCGACCACCACACGGCGGCGCATCGTGGAGGTGAGCGCCGTCCAATCCCCTTCCTTGATCTGTGGCCACTCGGTTGCCACGACGGCGGCATCGGCGTCGCGTACGGCGTCGGGTAGGGAGGCGGTGAGCGTCGCACCGGTGAGTTCGGGTGGCAGGTCACGCACGGCAGGGTCATAACAACGCACGGTCGCGCCCGCGGCGAGGAGCTTGGCGGCGAGTTCGACGGCTCCGCTGCGGCGCAGGGTGTCGGTGCCGGGCTTGTAGGTCAGGCCGAGCACGGCGATGGCTGCGTTGCTCAGCGAGATGGGAAGGGAACTTTCGAGACGGCGAAGCGCCCAATCCTTATGGGCGTTGTTGCCGGCGGAGATCGCGGGAATCAGCGTCGCCGGATCATCGTACTCGTGGGCAATAGCGGTCAATGCTACCACGTCGCGCGCCAGCGTGCCGCCTGCGAACGACGCCCCAGGTCGGATGTACGCCTTTTGACCGATGCGAGGTTCGCTGCGCAGGCCGCGCTCGACCTCGCGGGCGTCCGCGCCAACGGCTTCGCACAGGCGGGCGAGTTCGTTGGCGAAGGTCACGGAGAGCGCGAGCCACGCGTTGATGCCGTGCTTGGTCATCTCGGCAGACTCCGTCCGCATCCAGATCACTTCTTGGCAGAACGGGGCGAAAAGCGGTTCCAATGCCGCACGGGCCTCCGGCGTGCGCGTGCCGGCGATGATGCGCTCCGGGTGCCGGAAAATATCAAGCGCCTTGCCGAGGCGCAGGTTTTCCGGGCTGTACGCGAAGGCAATGCCGGGGTGGCGGCGTTCGAGTTCGGCGCACGTCCCGGCTGGCACCTGGGAGGAAAGCAGTACGATCGCTCCAGGCCGCAACGTTGGCAGGCAGCGCGTGAGGCGGTCCAAGACGAAGCCCACGTCGGCCACGTCGTTGTCGTCCACCGGCGTGTCATAGCAAACCCACAGCACGTCCACCGCACCGAGAGTTGCCGGGTCCGCACCCTCCGTAAAACGCAGCCGGCCCGCGTCGACCCCCGCGCGGAGTGCATCGTCCAAGCCGGGCTCGAATAGCGGGGCCTTACCGGCTTGGAGCGACGCGACGTTGGCGGCGTCGAAGTCTAATCCGACGACATCGAAATGCTCCGCGCAACAGGCCGCCGTCACGCAACCGAGGTGCCACAAACCAAGGACGACAACGTTCATGGAAAACTAGGCGCGCGATTCGAGCACCCACTGGTTTTCCTGCAACCAGGTGAGCGTGCGGATGATGCCCTGTTGGATCGTGAGCTTCGACGCCCAGCCGGCCGCGCGCACCTTCTTCGTGTCCAGGAAGATGAACGGGTTGTCGCCGACCCAGCCGCGTTCACCGCCGGTGAAGCGCAGTTCGGGCTGGAGGCCGAGGTGTTCGCTGATCCAGCCGACAGAGTCTTTGACCTGGCAATACTCTTCCGTGCCGAGATTGTAGACCTGGACGCGGTGTTTGGCCTCCCGGGCGGTCCCAGCGCGGGTGACATGGAGCATCGCCTCAAGGCAATCCTGCACGTACAGGTAGCTTTTGCGCTGGGTGCCGTCGCCGAGCACGCGGAGGTGGTCGGGGTGTTCGAGGAGTTGCTTGTAGAAGTCGAAGACGTGCCCGTGCGTGTAGCGTTCGCCCAAGATCGACACGAACCGGAAGATGTACCCCTCAAACTTGTATCCCTCGCAGTACGCCTGGATCATGTTTTCGCCGGCGACCTTCGAAGCCGCGTAGAGCGAGGTTTGGATGGGGAATGGCGCGTCCTCCGGCGTCGGGATCACCGCCGCCTCGCCGTACACGCTGCCCGTCGAGGAAAACCCGATCCCCTTGATGCCATTGGAGCGCATCGCCTCCAGGACGTTGAAGGTGGCGACCGTGTTTTGTTGCAGGTCCTTGCCGGGATGTTGCAGGCCGAAGCGCACGTCGGCGTTCGCGCCGAAGTGGAAGACGAACTCCGCTCCCGCCATCGCCGCTGTCAGCGCGGGTAGGTCGAGATTGTCACCCCGGACCAATCGGTAACCTCCTTGACGGAGCGCAGCCTTCAAGAAGGGCTCTTGCCCGGTGGAAAAATCATCCCAGCCCACAACCTCATGGCCTTCCGCCAGGAGCCGGTCGGCCAGGCTGCTGCCGATAAAACCGGCCGCGCCGGTAATGAAGTATTTCATCTCGGTACTACTACGCGGTGGTCTGGTGGAGGTCGCGCGCCGCGGTGATGGCGAGCGAGACGGCCACGTCGGAGTTCATGTGTTCCCACTGGCCCCAGCGGCCGAGCGGGTAGACCCCGTGCGACCGAGCCCAACCGGAAATCGTGGCGACGGCCGCCGGCTTGTCGAGGGTGTTAACGGGGTAGGCATAGGCGTTGTGGAACCGGACACCGCCCGGCGCAAGGGCAGGGGAGCGGGCGGCGTTGGTTTCGGTCCAGTGGCCGCGTGAGCCGGGGCAGAAGTTCGCCCGCAAGAGCAGGCGGTGATAGCTCTTGGACTCGTCCGGATCATAAGTCCAGTGGGAGTCGCTTGGCAGCGTGTCGGGGCAGTAATCCACGTCGATGGGCACCTGCACGAGTCGATCCACGGCAGCACGAACCTCCTTCGGCAGCGGCCCCGCCTGCGCCCAGGCGGACCATGGGACCGAGTTGACGATCACGTCGGCCTGGTAGCGGCCGTTGACGGTCCGCCGAGCGGGGTCCACGCTCGTCAGTCCCTCGCCGAGGCGCAGCTTGTCGCCGAGCGCCTCGCCCATGCGCCGCCAGACCTCGCCGTAGCCGTGTTCCTTAGGGTACAGGAAGGTCCCGTGCGCGGGCAGGCCGCCGTACATGCGGCGTTCCAGGCAGCTTTGCAGGGTCTCGCGGAAGCTCACGTCTGGCAGCTTGTAGAGCCAGTACGTGCCGAGGGCGTTGGGGTCCATCGACCAGATCTTGCGATTGTAGGGTAACATGTACTCGCGCGCGATGCACTCGCCCAGCTTCCAGGTAATCCAGTCCGCAAAGGCCGTCGGCATCGGCTCGCCGCGCACGCTGCCCGCCCGCGCGATGGATTCCAGGAAATCCACCTGATCGGCCACCGGGAGCTGCCAAAGGTTGCCTTCGAGCGGATGGTCGATCTCCACGCCGCGCAGCCGAATTTTGGAGACGCGCGAGTGTTCCTGCCACTCCTCACGACCCATGAAGCGGAAGAGCAGTTCGAGCACGTCCTTGCGTTTGAGGTCGAGAAAGTGCCCACCGCCGATGTCGAGCGGCTTGCCGTCCACCTCGCGCGAGCGGCACAGGCCACCGGCCTCCGGTTCCTTTTCTAGCACGAGGAAGGACTCTTCACCCAGCAGCCGCAGCGTGTGCGCGAACGACAACCCGGATGGGCCTGCCCCAAGGATGAGAAATTTGCAGTGTTCCATGCGCCGAAGAGCCAGACCTTAATTCCGACAGCCGCGGGGTCAACCCCATTGCGGCCCCGCGGACAAATCTGGTTGACGGCACCGTCTGGGGACGGGAAGGCTGGGGTCATGTTTTCTCTGGCCGTCCCGTCTTGGCCTTCGTGGTGGAACGCCCCGCTGCGCTTCGTGCGCTACCGGCACATCATTCAGCAGTTCACCCGGCGCGAGGTGCTCGGGCGCTACCGCGGGTCGTACATGGGGATGGTCTGGTCGTTCGTCAACCCGCTCCTGCTCCTGGCGATCTTCACGGTGGTCTTCAAATTCATTTTTCACGCGAAGTTCACCGGCAACCCGCGAGAAGGTGGTTTCGACTTCGCGCTGATGCTCTTCGCGGGGTTGACGGTCTACAACCTGTTTGCCGAGTGCCTGGGCCGTGCGCCCTCGCTTATCCTGCTCAACGCCTCGTACGTGACGAAGGTCGTTTTCCCGTTAGAAATCCTCCCGCTGACCGTCGTGTTGTCGGCGGTCCTGCACCTCCTGATCTCCTTCGTGCCGCTGTGCTTTGGCGTGGCGTTCCTGCGGGCGTGGGGGCAGCCGGACTTTGTGCCGCACGGACTGCCGACGACGGTTCTGTATTGGCCGCTCCTGCTGCCGTTGATCTTCGTGTGGGCCGCGGGGTTGACGTACCTGCTCTCGGCGGTGGGAGTGTTCGTGCGCGACCTCAACCAGGCGATGCTCGCCGTCACGACGATCCTGATGTACGCCAGCGCCGTGTTCTACCGTGTGGACCAAGTGGAAGACCCTACCTACCAGGCTATCGTGCGACTCAACCCGATTGCGTTCCTGTGCGAGCAAAGTCGCAACCTGTCGGTACGCGGCTTACCGATGGATTGGCAGGGGTACGGGGTCGTACTGGCGGCAGGCGTCGCGTTCGCGGCGGTCGGCTACGGGGTGTTCATGGGCGCCAAGCGCTCATTTGCCGACGTGGTCTGAAAACCTCTGGGCAGGCCGCGCTGCGCGGCGGCTATTCGTCGGCGACGTGTGCCGGCATATCGCTCTCCCGGTCGCGAGGGTTCCACTGCTGGTCTACGATCTGGCCGTCGCTCATGGTGAGCACCCAGTCGCACGCCTGGGCGATGGACGGGTTGTGCGTGACGAGCAGGAGTGCCTTGTTCTCGCGGCGGACGAGCTCGGTCAGCAAAGAAAAAACCCGCGTGGAGTTGGCCGTGTCGAGGTTGCCGGTGGGTTCGTCGGCGAGGATGACCTCCGGGTCGTTCGCCAGGGCGCGGGCGATGGCGACGCGCTGCTGTTCACCGCCGGAGAGGTGCCGGCTGGGACGGTAGAGCTTGCTGCCCAGACCGACGGCTTCGAGCAGGTGGGCGGCGCGCTCGCGCATGTGGCTTTCCGTCCAACGGCCAAGCTGGCGCATGGGGATCATGACGTTTTCCTGCGCCGTGAAATCTTGGAGGAGGAAGTGGAACTGGAAGATGAAGCCCAGCAGTTCGTTGCGCTGGCGGGAGAGTTCATTGTCGGGCAGCCCGGCTACGGGCCGGCCACCAATGGCGAGTTGCCCAGCGTCGGGCCGGTCGAGCAGGCCAAGGATGTAGAGGAGCGAGCTTTTACCGCAGCCGGACGGCCCGACGACGGCGTGCGTGTAGCCGCGCTGGAGCGCCAGCGACACCCCCCGCAGGACGTGGACGCGCGCTTCCTCCAGGCCGAGGAAACGCTCCAGGTTCTCGCATTGCAGCGGCAGCGGCGGTTCGGCCGGCGCCTCGTCGAGCAGGGTGTCCATGTTCATTGGCCGGAACCGCGCAGGATGTCTACGGGGGCGAGGTTGGCCGCGCGCCGGGCCGGGAAGTAACTCGCCGTCAACACCGCGAAGAACGCGATGATCGCCGCTTGGTAATAATGGTGCGGGTCCCACGACACGATGAAGCGGTCGGCGTAGAGCACGCCGCGCACCTTGATCGGGATCTGCGAAATCGCGTACGTCAAGAGCGCCCCGAACGCCGCACCCCCGACCGATCCCAGCGTAGCAATGATGAACCCCTGGAACACGAAGATCACCGTGATGTCCCACCGCTTATAGCCCATTGAGCGCAGGATGGCGATCTCGCGCACCTTGTCGAGAACGGTCATGGTCAGCGTGTTGAAGATGAGCGCCCCGGCCAGGAGGATGATGAGGCTCACCGTGATCGCCGCCGAGATGCGCAAGGTGGAGAACACCTGCAAGTTGCCCTGTTCGCGCTCCTGCCACGAACGTGCCCGATGCCCGAAAAGCCGCTCGAAGTGCTGCGAGAGCGCCGGGGCACGGTCGGGCTCGCGCAGGGTGACGATGATCTGCGAGACCATCGAGGGCTTTTCGAGGAGGTCCTGGGCAACGCGCAGGTTGACGTACCCGCGGCGCTCGTCAATGACGTTGTTGCCGCTGCGGAAAATGGCAGAAAGCGTCATCATCTTGCGCTCGTTGCCGTTACCCAGGAGAGTGACGTTGTCGCCCACCTTCAGTTGCAACTTGTCGGCCAGCAGCGAGCCGAGCATGAGCCCGGCAGGGTTGACGCGATAGTCGTTCAGGCTGCCGGCGATGATCTGGTCGCGCAGGGCGGTAGCGCGCAGGTGCAGGTCCAAGTCGATGCCCTGCATCGTCATGATCTCGGTCTGGAAGTCACCGCGCGCGGTGACATTGCCCTGCACGAGCGGCGCGCAGGCGAGCACGTTGGGGAACTGCCGCGCCACGCGCATGATCTCGGCCGCGTCCGTGATGCCCTCGTAGTACTTACGCCGCTGTTGGCTGCCGAGCACGGTCGCCCCCTCGGTGTTGTCGAAGTTCGTGTACCGGTTCTGGAAGCGATCGCTGACGACGATGGCTCCACTCGTGCCAAGGATCGTCTTGATGAAGTATTGCTCGAACCCCTGCGTCTGCGCCTGGAGCACGATGTAGAAGGCCACGCCGAAGATCACCCCCAGTAGGCTGAAGAGCAGCGAACGCTTGCGGCTCACCGTGAACCGCATGCCGATGTAGAGCGACGGGCGCACGATCTACGGTTTTGCCTTGCCCTGGTTAGTCTTGACCACGCGCACCCGCTCGCCGGGCCGGAAGGCGTCCTGGTCGGAGACGATCACCTGATCACCCTCGCTGATGCCGTCGATCACCTCGGCGAACTCTAGGCTCTTGAAGCCGAGTTTGACGGTGCGCGGCGCGACCACGCCGTCATCGACCACGAGCGCCTGGTCGATGTTGATCGCGCGCGAAGGCACGATGATTGAGTTGGGCTTGCGCCCGAGGATGACGTTCATCTCGCCTGTCAGGCCGAACAAGAGGTTATCCGGTGGCTGGTCGAGATGCAGTGTGACGACGTAGCGCGAACTGTTCGCACTCGGGCTGGGCAGAACAGCTTCGAGCGTGGCGGCGAAGGTCTGGTTGGCATAGGAATAGAGCCGCACCTCGGCTTTCATGCCCGAGCGTAGCGCGCCCACGTCTTCCTCGTTGACCTCGCCTGAGACGTAGGTGCGCGCATCGGATACGGTGAAGAGTGCCTGGTTGATGGTGACATAGGCGTTGTCGTTGAAATTGATGGCAATCAGGATGCCGTCGAAAGGCGCGCGAACCTCGGTGCGCCGGGCCTGGTCCTCAGCGGCCTTCAGCGCCGTACCGGCGGTGTCGGTAACGCGCTGGAGTTCGAGCTTCTCGTTATCCACGGCGGTTTGCAGGCGACTCACGTCACTCTCGGCAGCGTCGAGTTGGACGCGCGGGATGCTTTTCGGATCCACCTTTTTATAAGCGTCACGCTGGGTCTTGGCGTTGTCGAGGAGCCCTTGGCTGCCCGGGCCATTGTTCTGGCGGGACACTGCGGCCTCGTAGTCGCGCTTGGCGGATTCCAGTTGCCTCTGACCAATTTCGTCGACCACTGTGCCGAGGAGTTGGTCCTTTTTGACTACATAGCCGTTCAGGGTGTAAGCGTTGCTGCTCAACCCCGGCGCGTAGTGGAGGTAACCGCTGTTCTGCGCCAAGAGCGCCAGACTGGCGACCGAGGAGATGGTGACAGTGCCGTACACCGCTGATACCGCCGTGCCGCGCGAGACGACGTACACTTCCGCCGGTGGCCGGTTGATGACGTTGACGTACAGGTAGTAGCCGGTCAGCAGGAGCGCAAATAGCACCACGAGCACGCCGGTCCAACGCAGAAAACTGGCGAGCGCCGAACGCCGCCGGAACTGGCCGGGAGTCTCGCGCACCGGGGCGGTACCCGGGGCAGGCAGGGGGGTAGTAACGGAACGTGCGGCGGTAGGAGAAGCGGGATTCACTGATGAGATGGGCGAATGGCACCACCGGCAGCAGGCGGATCGTCGTTGACGTATTTCAGGAAGCGGCCGGTGATGCGGTCAAATTCGTTGCGGGCAGCGCTCAACGCAAATTTTGCTTCCACGATGCCCAGTTGCGTGTTCAGGACACCACTCTGAGCATCAAGGAATTCCAGTTGCGAGTTGATGCCTTGGGCAACTCCCGCGTTGATTGTGTTCAAAGTATTTTGTGCGACCTCCACGTTGCCGCGCAGCGCGGCCAGGGTCGCGGCGCTTTGTTCGAGGGAGGCACGGACGCCGGCGAGTTCGCCGGGAATGTTGCGCTCGGCACGCTGGAGGAGGACCTCCGTCTCCGCGCGGCTGGCGTCGATGCGCTGGGCCTCGCCACGCACGGCGCCGGTGTCGATGATGTTCCAGTCTCCGCGCACGCCGGGGCGAAGCTCGCTGGTCTGCACCTGATCACTAGAGCGGACGGCGTTCGGGTTGTTCGAGCGCACGAAGCTCTGCGGGATCAATTCGCCGGCGAGATACAGGCGGACCCGGGGGTAATACCCGGCGCGCGTGATGTTGGCGTCCTCCCGAGTGGATCGGATCGCGTCCCGCAGAGCCTGGAGGTCCGGTCGATGGGCGAGCGCCTCGCGGCCCACGGCCACGGCGTCGAAGCGCAGCGCCTCCTCGGCGAGACCCCCGCCCAGCGTGATCCCATCGAGCGGGTCCTTGCCCCCCGGCCCGGTGCCCGAGCGTCGGCCCATGCGTTGCAGGAGCAGCGCGAGGTCCGAGCGGTACGAGCCGGCGGCGTCAGTGACGGTGGGGGCGAAGTTGCCGCGCCGGACCTGGGAGGCGAGCAGGTCGGGCCGGCCCCGGAGTCCGGCGTTGACGAGTCCCTCCACGGTGCGGGTGTTGGCGGCGAGCACCTCGTCCGCCTGGCGCAGGATGGCGCCGCGCTCTTGCTGGCGCAGCGTCTGGTAGAAAAGCGACCGGGTCACGTAGAGTTCGGTCACGGCAGCCGTGTAGTAATTCTGCTGCACGGCCTGCACCCCGGCATCGCCGCGCCGGAAGGACGCGGGGATGGCGGCGTCGAAGATCGGTTGCTCCAGGTTCTCGGTGCCAATCAGGATGAACTGCGCGTCCCGAACGTTGGTGGAGGCCGCCAGCCCCGCTTTCTTGTCGGCCCGGAGGACTTCGGTGTCCTGTGCGCCTTGGTAGCCGATCTCCCCGGCAACGTTGAACGTCGGCAGGCCGCGGGAACGCAGCACCAGCCGGATACCGGTGGCGCGTTGCACCTCCAGACGCGCGGCGATGATCGTCGGGTTCTTCTCGGCGGCCTCGCGCAGGCAGCCTTCCAGCGTGAGCGTCTCCGCCCGGGCCAGCGACCACCCGAGCGAAAAGACCAGCGCGACGAGGATCAGAGAGCGCTTCATTTCTTGGAGACGGGGAGAGCGGTGGCGCTGCCCTGGGTAGGACGGCCCATGCCGATGGCGCGTTCGAGACGGGCGAGGGCCTGGTGGTAGCGCAGCCGCGCGCCGAGTTCGGTCTCACGGGCGCGGGTGAGGTCCACGCGGGTTTGCAGCACGTCGAGCTGGGTGGAGAGCCCGGCGTCGAACTGGCGGCTGTAGAGGGTCTGGTTTTCGGCGGCCAGGCGGATGTTGCTGGCGAGCGGCGGGAGGGTGTCCTTGGCGAGCTGGAGATCGTAGAAGGCGGTGCGCACGTCGGCTTCTACCTGCTGGCGCGTGCCTTCGAGCTGCGCCTCAGCCTGGGCAACCAGCGCCTGGGCGCTGCGGACCCGGCCGCGCGTGGCGAAGCCGTCGAAGAGCGTCCAAGTCGCCTGCACGCCGACCGTCCCGCCGGAGAAGCTGTCGCGCGTGGAGAGGATGCTCGGCTCGCTGTAGAGATCGTACGCGGCGAAGGCGGTGATCTGCGGGCGGGTGGTGGACTTTTCGACGGCGATCTGGTGCTTGTAAGCGTCGATCTGCGCCTTGCGCGAGGTGATCTCGGGTCGCAGCGCCTGGGCGCGCGCGAGGCATTCGGCCAGCGTCATGCGTAAGGGCGGACAGGACAGTTCCCCCTTCACGCGGAAGGGGTGGTCATGCGCGTCGGCAGGGTAGGTCACCCCGAGCAGCTGCGCGAGGGCGACGTACGCGGTCTGCACGCTGCTCTGCGCGGTGAGCAGGCCGGGCTGCTCGTTGGCGAGCGCCACCTGGGCCCGGTTGACGTTCAACTGGCCGACCGATCCGGCGGTGAACCGGTCCTGCTGGTCCTTGAGCTGCGAGCCGAGCAGATCAACGGCTTCCTGCTCCACCGCGATGCTGCTCTCCGCGTAGAGGGTCTGATAGAAGGCCAGCCGCGCCGTGAGCGTGGAGGTATCCACCTGGGCCTGGTAGGTGTTCGTCTCGGCTTCGAGCAGGAGCTTGGCGGCGGCGACACGGTTGCGCACGGCCTGAGCGGAATACACGTTCTGCGAGACACGCACCTCCCCGAAGTAATCCTCCTTGCGGTTGGTGGAGATCTCGGAGCTGGTTTGCTTGCCGGTGGTTGGATTGGTGGTGGTGATGAGGGTCTGTTCGGTCAGGTTCTGCTCGCGGTATTGGTAGTAGCCGTTGCTGGTCACCGCCGGGTAGAGCTGCGCCTTGGCGGTCGTGACGCTGGCGGTTGCAGCGTCCACGCGCTTGGCGGCGGCGACCACGTCGGGATTTTGCCGGCGCACGAGCGCGAGGCAGTCTTCGAGCGTGTAGACCGGCGTGGCCGGGCCGCCCGCCAGGAGCGCGGGCGCGGAGGAAAGGAAGGTCAACCCGAGGGTGGCGACGGCGCGCTGGGCGAAACGCGGCCGGGCGCGCGTGCGAACGAAAAAATTCATCGGTGAGCCCTTCGCATTTAAGGGGGGACGCTGTCCCCGTCCAAGGAAAAATTCGCGCCGGACGAGGGGCGAACGGCGAGTTGGCGGTTGACGCCGCCGGGTCGGGACGGTTATGTGCGCGCAGTCTCGCGCGTCCCCAATGTTCAAGAACCTCTTCGCTGACCGAGCCAAGCCCGTGGCGGAGCGTTGCCGCAGCGATGTCAGCACGCGGCTACGGCTGAAATACAACCCGTACTACAACGTCGTCGACTCCGTCGACGGGATCAACGTCGTCGTGGGCGGACGCCCGATGGTGATGATGTCCAGCAACGAATACCTCGGGCTGACCAGCCACCCCGAGGTGCGGCGCGCGGCGAAGGCAGCCATCGACGAATGGGGCACGAGCCCGTGCGGGTCGCGCCTCGCCAACGGCTCGCGCGCTTACCACGTCGAGTTGGAGGACGAACTGGCGGCGTTCCTGGGCAAGGAAGCCTGCCACGTGTCGGTGGCCGGCTACATGGCGTGCGTGACGAGCCTGTCGTCGCTCGCGCAGCGCAAGGACGTTATCATCGCGGATAAGAGCATCCACGCGTCCTTGTGGGATGGCGTGCGCCTGAGTGGAGCGGAGGTGGAGCGGTTCACGCATGAGGACATGCGCTCTTTGGAGGCGCTGCTCACCCGGCTCCCGCCCGAGCAGCCGAAAATCATCGTCGTGGACGGCGTGTACTCGATGGAGGGGCACGTTGCCTCCTTGCCCGACATCGTGCGCTTAGCGCAGGAACACCGCGCGTTCGTGGTGGTCGATGACTGCCATGGCTTCGGGGTGCTCGGACGCGACGGACGCGGCGTGGTGGATCACTACGGGCTGACCGACGAGGTCGAGCTGATCACGGGGAGTTTTTCCAAGTCGCTCGCCAGCACGGGTGGCTTCGTCGCAGGCGACCGCGCGACGGTCGAATACCTGCGCAGCAACAGCCAGCAAATCATCTTCAGCGCGGCGATCACGCCGTCGGCCTGCGCGGCGGCGCTAGCAAGCCTGCGCGTCATGCAGCGTGAGCCCGAACATCGCGAACGGCTTTGGGAGAACACCCGTTACTTGCAGGGGATACTGCGTTCACTCGGGCTAGATTTCTGGGAGAGCCCGACGCCGGCAGTGCCAATCGTCATCGGCGACAAGGAGAAACTTTATTTCGTCTGGAAATCACTTCAGGACCAGGGGTTCTTCACGGTGATGTCGATCTCGCCCGGGGTGCCGGCTGGTAAGGACTTGATCCGAACAGCGGTCAGCTCGCTGCACACGCGCGAGATGCTGGATCGTTTCGGCGACGCGCTGAAAGTGGCGATCAAGAAAGCCGGCTTCAAGCCGCGGGCGTTAGCGGCGTGAGCGTCATTTGAGGATCGCCAGCAGCTTCTTGAACGTCTCACCTTCCGCGCGCCGAAGCAGTTCCCAGGATACGGCTTCGAGCGTAGTCAGCCGTGCCTTGGCGATTTCGCGGAGTTCGTGTAACGCCAGCCGATGGTCGGTCTCCGAGCGCGAACTCACCGCGTCAGCCAGCATGTAAACCTCGTGCCCACGCTCGCGTAGGTCGAACACCGTTTGCCGCACGCAGACGTGCGTTTCGATGCCAGCGACGATCAGCTTGTCCGGCAACTCACCGGCCGCGAAGCACCCCGCTTTGGAAAACTCCAGGAGCAGCCGCGCCGGCGGCACATCCGTTCCCAACGCCTCCGCCACCGGCGCCACGGTTGGACCCAGTTTGTCTGGCGCCTGCTCCGTGTGGAACACCGGCACGCCAAAGAGCCGCGCCACCCGCACCGCGTCCGCGATCCGCTTGACCGTCGCCTCCGAGCGCGTCATCACGGGCACGAGCCGCGCCTGCACGTCGATCACCAACAGGGCGCATGCGCTTGGGTCGAGTCTCCAGCTCATCGTTTGTGCCGTAAACTTGAGCCTCCGAACGCCCGCGGCAAACGAATCCTTTTTCTATGAACGAAATACCACCCGCCCACGAAACCCCGCCGGAGCCCGAGTCTGAATCCAGCGAAAAGTTCCCCATCCGCAAGTCCCAGGAGGAGTTTGTGGACGACATGGCCAGCCCTTCCATCGACAAGAGCGAGTACCAGGGTGGCCCCGCCCAAACCCAGCGGCGCGACGACTCGGAAGACGCGCAGTCTCCTGATCAGCGGTAGGCGTACACCACGCCCCAGGGCACCCGGCTCTCTGGGGCGCTCTCCAACGAAACGACGACGAAGTACGTGCCCGTGTGCTGACACTGGATCTCAGCCGCGGCGCACGAGCCATCGCTGGCCTCGTGTTGCCAGTAGTTTCCATCAGCCGGGTTGCCTTCACTGTCGTACAATCGTACTCGCACGGTGGAACCTGCCACCGAGCAGCCCATGCCGAACCAGTAGTCGTTTCCTTTGAAAAGCTGGTGCGTGATGGCCTTGGCGCGGCCGATGGCGAGTTCGCCGCCCCAGGTGTCTTCGCGGAGATTGTAGCCCTTTTGGATGTACTTGGCGATGCCGTCGATGGCGAGCGCGATACTGTCGGCGACCCCTGCCGAGTTGAGGTCATAAACCACGCGGCGCGGCAGGGGAGTCGCGGTGGGTGCCACCAAGGCTGGCGGGTGCGTGATGGCGATCCCATCCACGAGCACGGTCTGGCGGCCGTCGGGCGTCGGAGCATTGGGAGCGGCCGCGCCATCCAGGCCGGCGGCAAAGTCCGGGAGCGGGGTCGGTGCGGCGTGTTCGATGACGGCGGGTAGGTCCTCGGCAGGGTGCACCGTGTGATGACGGCGGCGCAGGGAAGACGCGTTGTCGTCGGTGAGCGCTGGGGTTGGGGTCGGGGCGGCGGTCGGCACCTGGTAGATCACTACCGGAGCTTGTTCCGCGTGCGGTCGGATCAGCAGCCAGGCGATCCCGCCACCCGCCAGGATTCCAAACAACAGCGCCGCCAACAGCCAGCCGAGCCGACCGCTGGATAGGTGCGAGCCTTCCTTCATCGGCCCAACGCTCCGTGCAAAATCGTCGTCATCCCCCGGGTTGCCCGAGGATGAACCGCCGGCCGCCTGGCGTCAAGGCCGCACGCATCCGGCCAAGCGTATCTATTTGCATGAGCACCAAAAACACCCCGGACCATACCCCAGACCACGCCGCGACAGACGCCTCCAACACGATCAAGGACCCGGACACCTGGACGACGGGTGGTGAACCCGCCACCGGCGCGCAAATGTCTTACCTCAAGACTCTGATGGGTGAAGCGGGCCAGGAGTTCGACGAATCCAAGGAGGTCACCAAGACCGAGGCGTCGAAGATGATCGAAGAACTGCGCAGCAAGAACGCCCGCGTGCAGGAGAACGAGTGAGCGACAACGTTTGTTATGACCTTTGCGCAGGCCGCACGCCGAAGCCGGTTCGGCATGCGGCCTGCTCGCGTGTTGGAAGACACGCCAATAAGTTGAAAAAGCCGTCGAAATCTGGTAGCTTTCTGTTCAACGTGGTCACCGCTTGACCACGCACCGTCTAAAATGATGAACAACTTTACTCCCCGAGCGCAGCAGGTGCTAGCCTTGGCCCGCAAAGAGGCGGACCGATTTAACCATAATTACGTTGGGACCGAACACCTGCTCCTTGGATTGATCAAACTAGGCCAGGGGGTAGCCGTCAACGTGTTGCAGAAGATGGGTCTCGACATGGAGACTGTCCGCATGGAGATCGAAAAACAGGTCGGCAGCGGACCGGAGACCAAGATGGTGGGCAACATCCCCTACACGCCGCGCGTCAAGAAGGTACTAGCGCTTGCTGGCAAGGAGGCCAAGAGCCTCAACCATTCCTACGTCGGCACTGAGCACATCCTGCTCGGCCTACTGCGCGAGGGCGAGGGTGTCGCCGCCCGCGTCCTCAAGAGCCTCGAAGTCGACATCGAACGCACCCGCAACGAAATCCTCAAGGAACTCGACCCCAACTTTACCCCTCCGGAAGCAGAACAAGAAATGCCCACCGAAAACGGTAACAAAAAAGATGTGAAGACCCCTGCACTGCGCGCGTTCGGCAGGGATCTGACCGAGTTGGCCAAGAAGAGCGAACTCGACCCCGTCATCGGACGGCGCAACGAGATCGAACGCGTTATCCAAGTTCTCTGCCGCCGCACGAAGAACAACCCGGTCCTTCTCGGTGAGGCTGGCGTCGGCAAGACCGCCATCGCCGAAGGCTTGGCGCAGGAGATCGCGGGTGGCAACGTCCCCGAACTGCTGCGCGACAAGAAGGTCGTCACCCTCGACCTCGCCCTCATGGTCGCCGGCACCAAGTACCGCGGCCAGTTCGAAGAACGCATCAAGGCCGTGATGGACGAAATCCGCCGCAGCCGCAACGTGATCCTCTTTATCGACGAACTCCATACCATCGTCGGTGCGGGTTCGGCGGAAGGCGCGATGGACGCGAGCAACATCATCAAACCGGCGTTGAGCCGTGGTGAGTTGCAGTGTGTCGGCGCAACCACGCTCAACGAGTACCGCAAGTACATCGAGAAAGACGCCGCCCTCGAACGCCGCTTCCAGACCGTGAAGGTGGACGCGCCGAGCATCGACGAGGCCATCCAAATCCTGAAGGGTCTACGCCCGAAGTACGAGGCCCACCATAAGGCCAAGCTCACCGATGAGGCGCTCGAACAGGCTGTCAAATTGTCCGACCGTTACATCCCGAGCCGCTTCCTGCCGGACAAGGCTATCGACGTGATGGACGAGGCCGGCGCACGTGCCCGCATCGGCGCGATGACCCGCCCGCCGGACGTGAAGGAGATCGAGAAGGAGATCGACGACATCCGTGTCGAGAAGGAAGCAGCCATCAAGGCGCAGGACTTCGAGAAGGCGGCGTCGCTCCGCGACACCGAGAAGCAGGCCAAGGACAAGCTGGAGCACATCCTCTCGGATTGGCGCGAACAGCGCGAAGAGCGCGAGGTAATCGTCACCGAGGACGACATCATGCACATCGTCAGCAAGTTCACCGGCGTGCCCTTGCAGCGCATGGAGCAGAAGGAAACCCAGAAGCTCCTCGCCATGGAAGCCGAACTGCGCCAGCAGGTCATCGGTCAGGAAGAAGCGGTCGTCGCCATCTCCAAGGCGCTCCGCCGCTCCCGCGCCGACCTCAAGGACCCGAAGCGCCCCATCGGTTCATTCGTGTTCCTCGGGCCGACGGGTGTTGGCAAGACATTCCTGGCCCGCACGCTGGCGGAGTTCATGTTCGGCGACCAAGACGCGCTCATCCAGATCGATATGAGCGAGTACATGGAGAAGTTCACCGCTTCTCGCCTGATTGGCTCGCCTCCCGGCTACGTCGGTTACGAGGAGGGTGGTCAGCTCTCCGAAGCCGTCCGCCGCCGGCCGTACTCGGTCGTGCTTTTCGACGAGATCGAGAAGGCGCACCCGGATGTGATGAACCTCCTCTTGCAAATCCTCGAAGAGGGCAAGATCACGGATTCGCTCGGTCGCAAGATCGACTTCCGCAACACGATTATCATCATGACCTCCAACGTTGGCGCGGAACTCATCAAGCGGCAGATGTCGCTCGGGTTCGGCGTGCCGAAGGACGAGCAGGATTACGACTCGATGAAGGGCAAAATTCTTGAAGAGGCCAAGCGTGTCTTCAAGCCGGAATTCCTCAACCGTCTGGATGACCAGATCGTCTTCCACACGTTGGGCAAGCCGGACCTGCTGAAGATCGTGGACCTCGAAGTTGCCAAGGTTACCAAACGCGTCCGCTCGAAGGACATTCACGTTGTGCTCGATGGCTCGGCGCACGAGTTCCTCATCGAGAAGGGCTACGACCCGACGTACGGCGCGCGTCCGATGCGCCGGGCTGTGGAAAAGTTCCTCGAAGATCCGCTCGCCGAAGAACTGCTCCGTGGCAACATCAAGGCAGGCGACACGCTCAACGTGAGCGCCGCCGGTCAGAAGCTGGCGTTCCACGTCGCCGAGGCGCAAAGCAGCGGCACCGAGGCCGCCACCGCCAGCTAAAACCGTCCGACCCTCTACCACCGCCGCCCGGCCGAACCGCGCCGGGCGGCGGTTTTTTCTTCCCGGCATCCGCCGCGGGCGTCTACGTTGACGCACCCCGATGAGCAGTTGGCTTCTGGTTTATCATCTTCTCGTCAGCGCGTTCCTGCTGCTGGTTACGGTGAACGTCGCGCTGAACCTTGGCGTGTTCGTCGCTCCCCGGCCGCGCCGCTTCAGGCCCGGCGATGCGCCGCTCGTGTCCATTCTCGTCCCGGCGCGGAACGAGGCGCGGCGGATCACGCCCTGCCTGCGCTCGTTGCGTGAACAGGGTTACCCAAATTACGAGATCGTCGTTCTCGACGACCACTCGGAAGACGAAACTGCCCAGGTCGTGCTCGACCTCGGCTGGTCGCGCGATCCCAACGCCTCGCGGCGGCTCGTCGAAGGCCGCCCGCTGCCGGCCGGTTGGGTCGGTAAGAACTGGGCCTGCCACCAACTCGCCGGTGCCGCGCGTGGGCAGTACCTGCTCTTTACGGACGCCGATACCGTCCACGCGCCGGACGCGCTCGCGGCATGCGTTGGGCACGCGCTGGACACGCAGGCGGCGCTCCTTTCGGCTTGGCCGCGGCAGGAGACAGGTTCGTGGAGCGAACACGCGGTGATCCCGCTCGTGTACGTGCTGCTGTTGGGCGCGTTGCCGCACCGGATGCTGCACCGGCTCCAGCGGAGGCCGGAGTACGCCCGGATCCTGTCTTCGAAGTGGCTCGCGACACTCGGGGCGGCCAACGGACAGTTCGTTCTCTTCCGCCGCGATGCTTACGAGGCCATCGGTGGACACGCGGCGGTGCGCGACCATCTCGTCGAAGACGTGGCGCTGGCCCGGCGTGTGGCCGGACATACGGCGGAGGGGATGCGGCTGGTCAACTGCGACGGCTCCCGGCTGGTGCGCTGCCGGATGTACACGTCGTTCCCGGAACTCTGGGAGGGCTTCACCAAGAACTTGCGCGCGGCGTTCTCCGAATCGGCGGGGACGTTTTGGCTGTTCGGCGCGCTCCAGGCGGCGGGATTGGTGCTGCCGTTCGTGTGGGCGTGTTTGCCGTGGGTGAACGGCCGTTGGTGGTGGCTGCCGGTGTTGCAGGTCGTCTGGTTGTACGCGTTGCGGATCGTGCTGGCGTTGCGCTTCCGCACCTCGTGGGCGGGCGTGTGGCTGCACCCGGTCGGGCAGGCGCTCTCGTTGGTAATCGGGCTAAATAGTTGGCGCTTGAGCGCGCAACGCGGCGTGACCTGGAAGGGGCGCACCTACCGGATGAGTGAAGAGCCGGCCGGCACGGCATCCGACAACATGACGGGCGCAAACGAAACGTCGGTGTCCTGAGCATTGGACCCCTGAACAAGGCCGCGGGCACGGCTCGGCTACCTCGCGGTTTTCTGCGCGTGGAGTTCGTGGTCGTCGAAGGTGAGGATCAGCGTGTCGATCATCGCGTCGACGCTCTCCTTGAGTTTACCCTCGTGCGCTAGGGCGTCGGCGCGGGCGGCGAGCGCGGCCTTGCGGTCGTGCATCACGCCGTTAGCCATCAATTGCTCGGTCGAACCCGCCTCACCCATCAGCGCTGGATAGGTGGTTTCCCCGAGCCGCGTCGTCCAACCGCCAGCCTTGGCGAAACAACACGCGAGCACGTTGTCGCCCATGTCTGGCAGATTGAGCTCGCCCGCCAAGTGTTTGACGAAGTTACCGCGCGTCTGGCCCGGACTGGTCGGCGTGAAATCAGGCTCGATGCGCACCGCGATCCGGTGGCCGGTGGTGCGCTCGTAATTCGCCAGCTTGTAATTAAAGTTCTTTACCCGGAACTCCGGCAACTGCCCGGTGCCATCCACGAAATAGGTCAACCCGGCGGGAGTGGCGCGGCGTTTGGCAAGGGTGCTCGCGCGTAGAGCGGCGAACGCCGTCGCATCCGCGTGGAACTCTCCCGCCAGCCGCCCGACGCGCTGAATGCCGACGTGGACGATGCGGTCGCCCTGTTCGATGCGGTTGACCACGTCCATGCCGCGCACGACTTGGCCGAAGACGCTGTGCAGGTAGTTGAGCCGGTTCGTCTCGGCCAGGGTGATGAAGAACTGGCTGCCGTTCGTGTCCGGCCCGTCGTTGGCCATCGACAAGACGCCGGCCATGTCGTGCCGTAATTCGGGGCTGAACTCGTCGGGGAACTCGTAGCCCGGTCCACCGTCGCCGAGCCTGTCTTTCGGCGTGGCAGGGTCAGCCGAAGCCGGCTCGCCACCCTGCACCACGAAACCCGGCACCACGCGGTGAAAAGTCGTTCCATTATAGAACGGCTGGCCCACGAGCCGGTTCCAGGCCGGCAGCGTGCCTTCGGCAAGGCCGACAAAGTTCATGGTGGTCAGCGGGGCGCGCTGGAAGTCGAGTTCGACCTCGATCTGGCCCTTGGTGGTTTCGATCTCGGCGTACAGGTGACCGGCCGGGTCGTCGGACACGGTGATCGGCCGGGAAGGTTCCGGCGAGGCGAGCGGCAACTGCGCGGCCGCGACCCAGGGCAGGCAGAGGCTGGCGAAAAGGAGAGCGGCGGTTTTCATGGGACAAGCGGGGAAGGGGCTTCGATGTAGAGCGTGTGCAGACGACGGACGGCCTCGTCGAGGCATCGGCGTTCGACGAGCCAAGTGATACGGAAGGAAGAGGTCGCCGTCGCGCGCGGAACGATCCCGGCCGCGCACAGGCACGCGCTGCCGGCGAGAAGGTTGCGGTAGGACGCGTTGATGCCCGTGCCGACGGCGCTGACGGCCCCGAGACTCTCGAGTAGTTTCACCC
>CAXTQD010000021.1:28097-29006 GCA_964246175.1 uncultured Chthoniobacterales bacterium
CCGTGTCGGAGCGCGTCAGGCTCCTCGTGCAGATTCTCGCGCGAGAGTACCACGCTGAGCGCATCGCCTGCGCCGGAGCCGTCGAGCGGCTGCCGGAGTGCGGTCGCGTGGAGCTGCTTGCCGCAGATTCCCCGCTCCTCCAGCCAGGACAGCACGTCGAGGTTGGGGAAACTCTCGGTGTGAAGCACGAGCACGTCGCGCTCGCTGACCACGGCGGCGACCGTGCCTGGCTGCCTCGGCGCGAACCGCCGCACGACCGTGCCGTCGATTTCACCGCGCCCCTCCGGCGGCGGCTGCGCGGTAGCGCGCGCGTAGATGGCGATGCCGCGTTCCTTGGCGAACTCGACGGCCTGGGCGTTGAGCACACGCGCGCCGGCCTCGGCCATCTCTTGGGTCTCTTCGTAGTTGAGTTCAGCCAAGCGCCGGGCGGCGGGCACCACGCGCGGGTCGGCCGAATACACGCCGTCCACGTCGCTGCAAATCTCACACCACTCCGCGCCCAAGGCCGCCGCCATCGCCACGGCCGTCGTGTCGCTGCCGCCTCGGCCGAGGGTCGTGACTTCCTTCTTGTACGAGACGCCCTGGTAGCCGGCGACGACGACGATCTTGCCACGGGCGAGTTCGTCCTGGACGCGGAAGGGCCGCACCTCGATGATCCGCGCGTCCGAGTGCCGGTCGTTTGTGATGATGCCGCTCTGACTGCCGGTGAAGCTGATGGCATCGCCGCCGAGTTCGCGGATGGCGATGCAAAGCAGCGCCATGGAGATGCGTTCACCGGCGGAAAGCAGCATGTCCAGCTCGCGCCGCGGCGGGCTGGGGGAGAGTTCCCGGGCGGTGGCGAGGAGTTCGTCGGTGGTGTCGCCCATCGCCGAGACGACTACGCACACCGCGTGGCCCGCCGCGCGGGTG
>CAXTQD010000021.1:29016-29324 GCA_964246175.1 uncultured Chthoniobacterales bacterium
TCTTGTCGGGTCCGGCCATCGAACTGCCGCCGTACTTCTGTACGACGATGCCGCCGTCCGCCGCCCCGCCCGTCGCCTGCCCGTGCTCGCTCATGTGCGCCACAGGCTACGGCAGGAACCGACCGGCCGGCAACCCCCGTGCCTTTACATCCCGGCGGTTATCCGCTAGGTAAGCCGCAAGCCCACGACCGACGCGTATATTCTTATGGCTGATTCCGACGGCAGTCCTCCTGATATGTCCGACCCGAGCAGCACCCCGCCGTCGCCGGCCGCCCGGCCGGTGGCCCCCGCGCCGCGCAGCAATCCGC
>CAXTQD010000022.1:0-27993 GCA_964246175.1 uncultured Chthoniobacterales bacterium
TGGTTCGAGCACTGCGGCTTTCCTATCGCTCAATTACCTTGAGAACCGCTTTAAGCTGTTTGCACAGGCTGTCGGCTTGGAGCACTACGACTAGTTCGCCTACGACTACATTGACCGTGACTTCGAGCAGTCACCAGACAAGCTTCGCCACATCACCAAAATCTCGCGACGGCAGTCTACACTCTGCCTCAATCCCGCCGGTAGCCGCGCGGCAGCAGGAGCACAAGGCTGTGCGTCACGAGCAGGCTCGTCACAAAGAAAAATAACACCTCCTCTACCGGCAGCCGCCCGATGTGCCAGCCGATGATCTGCGCGGGGTCAAAAAACCATAGCCCCGAGCGCACGGCCACCTGGTCGATGGCGCTGAAGAACACGCCTCCGACCACCGCCGGCACAAACAGCGCCCGCAGATTCCGCCGGAACACTTTCCAACCGGCAGCCCATTGCAAGGCCAGCAGCGGCATGGTCCACCCGAGGAGATGGACGAGGTAATGCCACTTCATGTCCGGGGCGCCGCCCCGTCCGGCACCGGCAGGCACAGCACCGCCCCAAGAGCGACCAGCACGGTTTCGATGAGAAAGAAGCCATATTCCTCCAGTGGCAGCCGCCACGTCACGCCGCCAAGCGGCACAACGACCGGCGTCACCCGTGCCCAGTCAAAATCCCAGATGCCACAGTGGACAGCCCAATTATCCCAAGGGGTCGTTGCCACCAAAACAATCCCGCAGAGCGCTGCGATCCACTTCCAGTGCGTGCGACGCAGCCGGCGGCGCGTCAGCCACAGCAGGACAACGAGCGCGGGCAGATTGAACGCGAGATGAAATTGCAGGTAGGTCATTCCCCCGCCCCGCCGCGCGGTCCTCTTAAAACATCTCCGCGCCGCTCTCGAAGCCGACGCCGCCGCGGATCGAGTCCAGCCGGCGCTGCATGCCGCGGGCGGAATCGGGCCGGTTGACCGCCTGGATCACCGATTGCACGAGCCAGGGCAGGCTGCCGAGCACGCCGACCGACAGGAGCGCGATGGCCGTGGTCTGGCGGGTGGAGGTCCGCTGGAACTTGTGCGCCACCATCATACCGATGCCGCAGCCGAGCGCTGCGCGCGTGACCGCCAGCACGCTGAGCGCGGGCATGCTGTCGAGTGCTTTCGTGGAGGCCGAACTCATAAAGAGGGGATTGAACTGTCAGAGAGAATATATCGCCACGGCCCGAGAAAATACATCTCGAAAAATCGCCGGGATTAGATTCATCTCTGCTACCGCATTATCCATGCCCATGTCGAATCCCCGTTACGTTCTCGTGCTCGCCGGCGGCAGCGGCGAACGCTTCTGGCCCCTGAGCCGCCGCGCCAAGCCCAAACAACTCCTTAAGCTTCTCTCCGACCGTTCGCTGCTCGAAGACACCCTCGCCCGGCTAGATGGGTTCGTGCCGCCTGAGCGCGTCCTGATCCTGACCAACCGCGACCAGGAGGCCGCCGTGCGCGAACTTCTCCCGCACCTGCCAGCCGAGAACATCGTCGCCGAACCCGCCAAGCGCGACACCGCCGCCGCCGTTGCCCTGGCGGTTGGCTGGGTGGCGCGGCGCGACCCGGGTGCGACGATGCTTGTCCTGGCCGCCGACCACGTCATCCGCGACACGGCAGCCTTCCAACGCGACCTCGCTGCCGCCGCCACCGCTGCGGAGGAAACCGGCGCGCTCATCACCATCGGCATCAAGCCGACCTGGGCCTGCCCAGGTTTCGGCTACATCGAGACCGGCGACCCCGTGACGCTGGAAGGCGCGGCCAAGGACGCGCCGCCGATCCGCAATGTCCGCCGCTTCCGCGAAAAACCCGCGCCCGAACTCGCCCAAGTGTTCTACGAACAGGGCAACTACCGTTGGAACGCCGGGATGTTCGCCTGGACGCTGCCGGCCGTGTTACGCGAACTCAGCGCCCAGATTCCGGTCCTGGCCGACTTCGTGGCACAGGTACGCGGCGCCCGGGATCTCGACGCTGTCTTGGCCGAGCGTTTTCCCACCCTGCCGAAGATTTCGGTCGATTACGCCATCATGGAAAACGCCGCGCGTGTGCTCGTCCTCGAAGCTGGCTTCGATTGGAACGACGTGGGTGGCTGGATCGCCGTCGCGAGCTACCTGCCCAAGGACGAGCACGAAAACGCCGCCAACTGCCCGCTGACGACCCTCGATGCCCATGCGAACATCGTGTTCAGCGACCGGCCGGGGGCCATCTCGCTGCTGGGGGTCAGCGACTTGATCGTGGTGCAGACGCCCGACGCGTTGCTCATCTGCAACCGACACGAGGCCGAACGCATCAAGCTCCTGACCGGCAAGGTGGCCGCCGAACTACAATAAAGTGCCCACGCCTCCTGCCAAACGCGCCATGGGCATCGACCTCGGTGAGGCCCGCGTTGGCGTTGCCGTGGCCGACACGCTCGGGATGCTCGCCCATCCGCGGGAGACGATCCGTGTTGGCCCGAAGGGCGAAAAGGCCGTGCTGGCCCGGCTCGCCGAGATCGTCAAGGCCGACAAGATCAGTGTCGTTATCCTCGGTCTGCCACGCAATATGAACGGCACCGAAGGCCCCGCCGCCTCCAAGGCCCGTGCCTTCGCCGAACGCCTACGCGTTGCGACCGGCTGCGAGGTGCGGTTGCAAGACGAGCGCCTGACCACCGTCGCCGCGCACAAGGCCCTCCAGGCCAGCGGTCGGAACACCCGGCAGGAACGCGGCGTCATCGACCAGGCGGCGGCGCAGATCATCCTGCAAACGTACCTCGACGCCGAGGCGCTACGACAGGCGCCCGCCCTCCCTGACGATCTCGCATGACAGCCGTCCGGCGCCTGCGGCTGCGGATCGCCTACGATGGCCGGTCGTTCCAAGGTTGGCAGAGCCAGGCGCATGGCGACACGGTGCAGGACCGGTTGGAGGCGGCGTTTGCGGCGCTGTGCGGCGGGGCGCGGGTGGCCGTGCACGGCTCCGGCCGTACGGACGCCGGGGTTCACGCCCGCGGGCAGGTCGCCCACGTGGATGTGCCGACAGGGTGGCGGCACGACGCGGAGCGTTCACGCGCGGCGCTCAACGCGCACCTGCCCCCGGAAGTGCGCGTGCTGGAGGTGCGATTTGTCACCGCGGCCTTCCACGCCCGGTACTCGTCGCAGGGCAAAGTCTACCGCTACCGGGTGTGGAACGACCCCGTGCTCGATCCTCTGGAAATCGGCCGCGCGTGGCACCTGCCCGGCGTGTTGGACGAAAGGGTTTTGTTAGAGGCGGCGCAGAGGATCGTCGGAAGGCGGGATTTCGCCCCGTTCGCGGCCAACCGTGGTCAGCCTGAACCCGACACCGTGCGGACAGTGCGGCGCGTCGGGATGCGGCGGCAAGGCGCGCTGTGGACCCTCGACTTCGAGGGCGACGGGTTTCTTTACAAGATGGTGCGCTTGCTCACGGGATCGGCGCTGCGCTGCGCACAGGGCCGTGCGCCGTTGTCGTGGCTGGATAGTCTGCTGGCTGGCGTGGGGAAAACGTCGTTCGCTGCTCCGGCGGAGGGGCTTTACCTGATGCGCGTCCTCTACGGGGTCAAGGCGTCGGCGCAGGAACCGCCGCCGCGGCCGGCGTCACCGTAATCGCATACGGCTCGACCTTGAAATCGACGCCCGCCACGCTGCCGAGGTAGCGCATAGCCTCGGTGGTCGGCACGCGGTCGAGGTGCAGGGTGACCTTCTTATTCGCCAACTCCGGCGGCAACCGCAGGACAAAATTGACTGCCACCCGGCCCGCGGACTTTTCGGCGATACGCTGGCGCAGGATTTCGATGGCTGTTTGCAGGTCAGTGTGCTGGAGGTCTACCGGGACCATCACCCGCTGCAAGGATTGCACCGATGCCCCCGATGGCAGCGTGCCGGCTTGGCGTTCCTCGGCGGCGATCTTGGCGAGGAGAACGGCGGCGGGGCGAAAGTTTTTGTCTACCTCCAAGGCGAGATGGAGCTTTTGTTTCGCGGTCGCCGCGTCGCCGGCCTCGTAGGTCTGAGCAGCTTCGGTGTAAAGCTGGGAGGCAGTCTGTGCCGACGCACGGCCGGCGAGGACCAGCAGGCAAACAGCGAGGGCCAAGAGAGTTTTCATGGATCGGGGAACGTTCACCGCTACCACCTCTCACGACCTCACGCCACCGCGTCGCGGGTAAACTCGCGGTACAGCCCGGCGTACACGCCGCCGTGTTCGAGCAGCGTGTCGTGGTTGCCGCGTTCGATGATCCGGCCAGCTTCTAGGACGAGCACGAGATCAGCGTGCCGGATCGTGGAGAGCCGGTGCGCCACCACGAAGCTCGTCCGACCCGCTAGCAGCCGCGTCAGGGCCGTCTGGAGCCGCTCCTCGGTCACGGCGTCGATGGCGCTCGTCGCCTCGTCGAGGATCAGGATGCGTGGGTCGGCCAGCAGCGCCCGCGCGAAGCACACGAGTTGCCGCTGCCCGCCACTCAGGCTGCCGCCCGCCTCGCCGACCGGGGTTTGCAGGCCGCCGGGAAGCCGCTCGAACACGTCCAGGCAGTCCAGGTGCGCGCACACGGCGCGGAGTTCGTCGTCGGTTGCCCTCGGTTTGCTGAAGCGGATGTTGTCGGCCACGGTGCCGCCGAAGAGGAAGTTCTTCTGGCTGACAATGGCCATCTGACGATGAAGGCTCTCCGTGGAAACAGCACGGATCTCCTGCCCGTCGATGAAAAGTTGCCCCTCGACGGGCAGGTAGAACTTGGTGACGAGGTTCACGACCGAACTCTTCCCGCTGCCCGTGTGGCCGACGAGTGCCACCGTCTGCCCCGGCTCAGCCACGAAGTTCAGAGCCCGCAGCACCGGCTTGCCGGGATCGTAGGCAAAACCCACGCCGCAAAACTCCACCCGCCCGGTCGTGCGTGCGGGCAGCGGCCGGGCGTCAGGCGCATCTTCCCAATCCGGCGGGCGGTCGAGCAGATTGAAGACGCGTTCCGCCCCGGCCATTGCCGTGAGCGCCTGGTTGTACTGCATGCCGATGACCTGCACCGGTTGGAAGAACAGCCCCGCCAAGAAGAAAAACTGGATCAGGTCGCCCACCGGCGTCCCGATGGCCGGGTGCAGGGCACGGTAGCCGCCGAAGAGTAGCAGAAGCGCGATGAAGAACTGACTGTTGAGTTCGAGCATCGGCACGAACATCGCCGCCAGCCGTGCCGCGCCGAAGGTAATCTGGAAATGGTCGGCGAGCAGGGAGCTGAACATCCCGGCGTTGACCTTCTGGCGCACGAACCCCTGCGTCACGCGGATGCCGTTGACCGACTCAGCGAGCGTCGCCGTGATGCGGCTGAAACTCTCCTGCTGCTTACGGTAAGCGTGGCTCAGGCGGGCGTGGAAATACCGGTTGATAAGCCAGATGACCGGCGCGATGGCCAGCACGGTGCAAAAGAGCACCGCGTCCGTGTAGAGCATCAACGCCCCAGCGATGAGCATCTGCACGAACTGGACCAGAGAGACGAAGAGCACGTCCTGCACGCCCGTACGCACGGCGTCGATGTCGCTCGTCATGCGGCTGATGATGCGGCCGAGCTTCGTGCGGTGATAGAATCCCATCGTCATCCGCTGAAGGTGTGCGAACACCTCCGCGCGCAGGTCGTGGATGACCGCTTCGCCCAAGGCCAGCACCAGACGCAGGCGAAAGTGGAAGTTCGCCGCCGTCCACAACGCCAGGGCACCGAACGCCGCAGCCCCGAGCAGCGTGCCGCGACTGTCCCCGCGCGAGACCGGTCCTTGGATGACCCATCCGATCATCCACGCACCCAAAGGTAGCTGCACGGCGCGGATCAGCACGGCAGCCAGGAGCCACGCGAGCTGCCGCCGGTACGGCCGGGTGTAGGCAAACAGCCGTCGGATGAGCCCGAGATCGAGTGGACGCTGCTGCGGCTCGTGGTCCTGGTCTTCCAACCCGCCGGTGGGCTGCGGGCGCACCACGAGCGTAGGCAGATCGGAAGCGCTCATCTTCGGACGGAATCAACGGCAGATTTCATTTGCCTTTTGGTCGTGCCGGTGGGATAGAACGCCCCTTCTGCCTCCTAGGCAACCTGCGATTTTATGAACATTCTCCTCAACGCCATCGAAAGCGAACAAAAGAAGTCCGACGTTCCGTCCTTCAAGGTCGGCGACAGCGTGCGGGTCCATACGAAGGTCGTCGAAGGCGACAAGGAGCGCGTGCAGCTCTTCACCGGCATCGTCATCGGCCGCAAAGGCACAGGGCTCAACGAAAACTTCACCGTGCGCCGCATCTCCTACGGCGAAGGCGTGGAGCGCGTGTTCCCGATCCATTCGCCGCGTATTGCCAAGATCGAAGTCGAGAAGCAGGGGACCGCCCGCCGCGCCAAGCTCAACTACCTGCGCGACCGCAAGGGCAAGCAGGCCATGGCAGTGCGCGAGGCGAAGTAACCTCTCTTCTTTCCCATGCCACGCGCTGCGTCCCCTGCCCGGGCGGCGCGCCCGCATCTCGAACACGAAATTCGCCTGCGTGCGCAGAGCGGCGGCAAGGTTCAAATCATCGCCGGCATCGATGAGGCCGGCCGCGGCCCGTTGGCCGGCCCGGTGGTAGCGGCAGCGGTCGTGCTGCCGGCTGATTTCGCACACCGGCACCTGCACGATTCCAAGAAGCTCTCGGCTGCTCGCCGTGCCTCCATTTACCGGGAACTGACCACCGACCCGGCAATCTCCTGGGCCTGCGCGACGCTCGAACCCGCCGAGATCGACCGGCTCAATATCCTGCGCGCCACCCACGAGGCGATGTGGCGTGCGCTGCTCGCTCTGCCTGTCCGGCCCGACCACGCGCTCATCGACGGGCTTCCGGTGGAACCGTTCCCCGTGCCGCATACCGCCCTGGTGGAAGGCGATGCCATCAGCCTGAGCATCGCTGCGGCCAGCGTGATCGCCAAGGTCACCCGCGACCGGATCATGGAGGAATGGGACGCGCGATTCCCGGCATACGGATTTTCTCGACACAAGGGGTATTCGACGAGCCAACATCTCGCTATCCTGGCGCGCGATGGCCCTTGCCCAATTCATCGTTACTCGTTTCGGCCGGTGGCGGAGCCGCATCTGGCCTTCGCTGCCTACGGAACCGCGTCAGCGGCTGGGTTGGCTCGGCGAAAACGAGGCGGCGAAGTTCCTTCAGCAGAGGGGTTACAAGGTGCTCTACCGTCGCTTCCGGCCGCGGGACCGCAAAGGTGAGATCGACCTCGTCTGCCGACACCGCGACACGCTGGTGTTCGTCGAGGTAAAGACGCGCTCCAGCCTCGCTTATGGGCGTCCATCTGAGGCCGTGGACGCGGACAAGGAGCGACTCATCATCAAGGGTGCATTGGCATGGATGCGGATGCTCCACCGCCACGACATCCCCGTGCGCTTCGACATCGTGGAAGTGCTCGTGGAACCGGACACTCCCGCGCGCTGCACGCTGATCGAAAACGCCTTTCACCTCCCGGAGCAGTACCTGTTATGAGTTGGGCGGCGGTATTTGTTTGCCAAGGTCGGCGGGCTTCGCGGAGGTTGTGGGCCTTTCGATGATGGGCAGGCGCGTGTTGATGGTCTGGGGTGGCTGGAGCGGACACGAGCCGCAGCAATGCGTGGAACGGTTTGCGCCGACGTTGCGCGAGGCGGGTTTCGGCGTGGAAATCTCGGACACGCTCGATGCCTACCTGGACGCTGAGCGGATGCGCGACCTGTCGTTGATCGTGCCCTGCTGGACGATGGACACGATCCGGCCCGACCAACTCGACGGCCTCCGGGGTGCAGTCCGCTCCGGCGTCGGTCTGGCTGGCTGGCACGGCGGGATGGCGGACTCTTTCCGACAATCCACGGAGTACCAGTTCATGGTCGGTGGTCAGTGAGTCGCACATCCCGGTAACATCATCGACTACCGCGTGCAGATCACCCGTCACGACGACCCGATCACCGCGGGCCTAGCAGACTTCTCGATGCACTCCGAGCAGTACTACATGCACACCGACCCATCGAACGATCACGCGGCGCGGGCTGCTGTGGGCAGCGCGCTGATGTCGGGCCATCTCCCTCTTTTATGGACAAGGCGAAAATCGGCATCATTGGCTGCGGCAACATCAGCAAAATCTACTGCGAGGCTCCGACCAAATTCCCGAACATCGAAGTCGTCGCCTGCGCCGACCTCGACCTGGAGCGCGCCCGTGCCAAAGCGGCTGAACACGGTATCCCCAAGGCGCTGAGCGTGGACGAACTCCTCGCCGACACGGAGGTGGAAATCGCCGTCAACCTGACGATCCCGGCCGTCCACGCCGCGGTCTCCCGCCGCGTTTTGGAAGCAGGCAAGCACGTCTAC
Source organism: uncultured Chthoniobacterales bacterium (assembly GCA_964246175.1). Lineage (GTDB taxonomy): Bacteria > Verrucomicrobiota > Verrucomicrobiia > Chthoniobacterales > SZAS-18 > CAHJWO01. Next base: position 8,342 of record CAXTQD010000022.1, read on the forward strand.
AGCGAAAAACCGCTTGCCACCAACCGCGACGATGCCGCCGCGCTCCTCGCGCTCGCCAAAGAGAAAGGTCTGCGAGTCGGCTGCGCGCCCGACACCTTCCTGGGCGCGGGTCTGCAAACCTGCCGCCAACTCATCGACGAGGGCGCCATCGGCGAACCCGTTGCGGCCATCGGCGTGCTGCAAAGCCGCGGGCCGGAAGGCTGGCACCCGGACCCAGAGTTCTTCTACCAACCTGGCGCGGGGCCTATGTTCGACATGGGCCCGTACTACCTGACGGCATTGACCAGCCTGCTCGGATCAGTGCGCCGCGTGACTGGTTCCGCACGCACGTCGTTTCCGGAACGTACCATCGGCAGCAAGGCCAAACTGGGCCAGACCATCAAGGTGAACACCCACACGCACATCGCCGGTGTGCTCGACTTTGGGGCCGGCGCGGTCGGCACGCTCATCACAAGCTTCGACGTGCACGGTGGCGCGCCGTTCCTTGAAATCTACGGCTCGGAAGCATCGCTGTCCCTGCCTGATCCAAACAACTTCGGCGGTCCGGTCGGCTTGCGCCGATCAGGCGAGAAGACGTTCGCGGAGCAGTCGCTAAATTCTCCCTACACACAGAACAGCCGCGGGATCGGCGTCGCCGACATGGCCGCCGCCCTGCGCGGAGAACGCCCGCACCGTGCGAGCGGCGAGATGGCCTTCCATGTGCTCGACCTGATGGTCGCCTTCCACGAGGCGTCGGCCAGCGGAAGGCACATTGAACTCGCCAGCACCATGGAACGCCCGGCCGCGTTCCCGCCCGGGTTGCAGGCGGGCAGCGTGGAGTGAACTTCAGACATGTAGCTCAATGAGGTGTGCCGTCACCTGCCCGCGTGCGTCGATCTCCAGGCGTGCGACGCTCACCGGCAGCTTGAATCGGCGCGGTCCTGCGCTGCCTGGATTCAGGTAGAGCACCCCGTGATCCTCGCGGATGGACGGCTGGTGCGAATGCCCGCTGATCACGACGCGCACCGAGGCGGCGCGCGGATCAAGGTCGAGGTCGTGCACGTCGTGGACCATGTAGATCAACACGCCGCCGACCTCGACGATCTCCGTCGGCGGCAGGTGTTGCGCCCAATCGCCACGATCCACGTTGCCGCGGATGGCGACCACCGGAGCCAGGGCTGCGAGCGGCGCCAAGACCGCCTCCTTCCCCACGTCGCCCGCGTGCAGTATGGTGCCCACGTCGCGCAGGGCCGCGACGGCCTCCGGTCGCAAGAGGCCGTGCGTGTCCGAGAGGACCCCGAGCGTCGCCGGCAGGTCAGCCAGCCGGGTCAATGGATCGCGGCGGAGTTGGCTTTGTCGAACAGCCACAACCAGTCGGTGTAAGTCCCGGAGTTCGGAGGTTTCTGCGTGTTGTAACTGACCGAGTCGTTGTTGTACGCCAAGGTCCGTGAGGAACCATCACAGAACATGTAAACCGTGCCCGTTCCGAACGCCTTCTTGTTGAGAACCACATCGTTGTCCCGGTCGTCGAAATCCATGTAGAAGTTCGCCCTTTGCGGATAAGGGATGACGAGCAGAATCGTCTGGGTGGATTCTCCCACGTTGTTCAGGCGCACGGCCACGGCCGAGTTTCCGTGTGCGCCCAGGTCGTTCATGCCGTTGTAGATATAGCTCGTGTAGTTCTTCTGGTTATTCAAATAGTCGGACGGCTGGGACACCCGGTAGGATACTCCCTGCACGTCCGGGATCGGGGAATAATACACGTTGGTATTCTGGAGGTAGGGCAAGAGCAGCGTCGGCCATTTGGGATCGTTCGCTCCGTCCGAGACGCGGTTGGGCAGCAGATAGTTGTTGTCGTTAGCGTACGAAAGAAAGGCGATGCCCACCTGCCTCATGTTGCTGAGCGTCTTGACCACATCGGTCTGCTGCCGCGCACGGCTGAAGACGGGTAGGAGGATCGATGCCAAGACGGCGACGATACTGATTACTACCAGTAACTCTATCAACGTGAACGCCTTCCGACTTGACCCCAAGTTCATCGGGCGGCGATGCTAACAGTCCCACAACGGGATGGTCACGCTTTTTCGTGTGGTTTTCTGTCGTCGGCTGCGCGGGTAAGCGTCGCTTCGAGGTCGCGCTGCCGTTCGCGCTCGTGGGCGTAGAGGCGGGCATACCGGGCGCGGGGACGGATAGCCGGGCCGGTTAACTGACGAACATCCTCGGGCCCTCGCGTGCCGAGGTCCGAGTGGTCGAGCGCGTACACAGCGGCCCCGCGCAGAGACGCTTCCGGTTCCAGGCTCGGGCGCACCGGCCGGCCGAGCACGTCGGCGAGGCGTTGGAGGAGGTGATCCGATTTCAGGATGCCTCCGGACACATTGATCTCGATGCCCCGCGCATCGGCGAGGCTCAGATCGGCGATGAGAGCAAGCCGGTGGTAGACAGCCTCGGTCGTCGCTTGTAGTAGGTCGAGCGCGGTCGTGTTCTGGCTCAGCCCTTGGATGATGCCGCCGAGGTCCTCGCGCCAAGTCGGGGCGCGCTCGGCCGACCAGAAGGGCAGCGTCACGAGGCTCTCGACAGGGCTAGGGCGAGCGGCCAGCGCGCGGTCGAGGGCGGCGTCGTTGGCAGGGAGGCGCAGTTCCCGCCGACACCAGGCGCGCAGATTGCCGGCGTTGCTGACCGCCCCGCCCACGACGTAGCGGCGCGCGTCCACGCGGTAGCAGAACAGCCCGAAAGGGCCCTGCGCGTCGGGTCCCTCGTTCATCACGCGGAAGGCCGCGCTGGTGCCGACGTTGATCGCGGCCCTGCCCGGCCGCGTCGCCCCGGAGCCGAGGTTGCCTGCGGCTCCATCGCCGACGGCAGGCCACCAGCGCGCGCCGGCCAGCGCGGGGAACCGCTTCGTCGTAGCGGTATTCGCGCTCCACGCGTCCTGTCGCAGCGGGGAGAGTTGATCCGGCCGGATGCCGCAGCGTTCGACGACGTCGGGTTCCCACGCGAGTGTGCGGGGGTTGAAGAGTCCCGTGCCCGTCGCCATCCCGTACGCACAAGCGTCCGCCCCGTCGTCGCCGTACTGGCCGGCCAACCACTCGCCAGGCGACACCCAACGCGCCACGCGTCGGAAAAGCCGCGCCTGCGTGCGCGCCAGCCAGCGCAATTTGGCCGGCCAGTACGAGGCGTGCAACATGCACCCGGTCTGCTGGTGGTACTCCTGCTCATCCAGTTCCGTCCGCAGGCGGGCCGCGTCGTCGCGGCAGCGGGAATCCGCCCAGGTGTAAATCGGTGTCAGCGCTTGGCCGCGGGCGTCGACTCCGACCAAGCTGTGCCAGAAGCAACTCATCCCCACGGCGGCGACCTCTTTCTTGCCCGTGCGTGCCAGCGTGCCGCGCAGGCATGCGTCGAGGTTCGCGTGGACCGCCGCCGGGTCGAGTTCCGCCGCCCCGTCGTCGGAGTGGGTCACGCCGTGGCCACGTTGCGTCAGCGTGCCCGGGAGCCGCCGCCCCGCCGCGTCGAAGAGCGCCGTGCGCACAGACGAGGTGCCCAGGTCAATGGCGAGGATGAGCGGAGTGTGGGCGGTAGGCATGATCGGGCTTGAGATAAAGCGTGCGCGCCAGTATATTTCCCACATGTCCACCCTACAACCCGCCGTCCAGCAAACCGCCCCGATGGCTTACGACTCCAAGGTCGAAGGCAACGTGATCTTCACGACGATGGACGCTGCGATGAACTGGATGCGCAAAAACTCTCTCTGGCCGATGCCGATGGGTCTGGCCTGCTGCGCCATTGAACTCATGGCGGCGGCGAGTTCGCGCTTCGACATCTCGCGTTTCGGCGCGGAGGTGATGCGCTTTTCCCCGCGCCAGAGCGACGTGATGATCGTCGCCGGCACCGTGACCTACAAGATGGCCCTCGCTGTGCGCCGCATTTACGAGCAGATGCCGGAGCCCAAGTGGGTGATCGCGATGGGCGCGTGCGCTTCCAGCGGCGGGATGTACCGCTCCTACGCCGTGTTGCAAGGCGTGGACCGAATCATCCCGGTGGACGTGTACATTTCCGGGTGCCCTCCCCGCCCAGAGGCGCTCCTGGAAGGTCTGATGCGTTTGCAACAAAAGATCCAGGGCGAACACTCCTTCGTCGAACAAAAGCGCGAACTCCTCGCTAACCTGCGCTAGTCGACTTTATGACGCTCGCCGAAGCCGCCACCAAGCTCGAAGGAAAGTTCGGTAAGGACCTTTCCAGGAAGACCGAGTTCCGTGGGGAACTTTCCTTCGTTCTGCCGACCGGACGCATCCACGACGCCGCGGCGTTTTGCAAGGAGACGCTCGGCTTCGACTACTTGGTGGATGTCACCAGCGTGGACAACTTCGGCGACGAACCGCGCTTCGAGTTGGTTTACGAACTCTACTCGATGACCGACAACGTCCACCTGCGGTTGAAAACGACCGTCAGCGAGGACGACATTGAGGCAGCACCGACCGTCTGCGACGTATGGCCGACGGCCGAATGGCACGAGCGTGAGATCTTCGACATGATGGGCATCCGCTTCGCCGGACATCCGGACCTGCGCCGCATCCTCATGTGGGAAGGCTATCCGTTTTACCCTCTGCGGAAGGATTTCCCGCTGGAAGGCAAGCCGAGCGAGATGCCCGATGTGGCGTTCTCGAACATCGCGCCGCTGGAGGGTGGTCCATTTGTGACCTCACCGTCGAGCGCGACAGCCAAGGACCGCGAGCCGCGCGCTAACCATCCGGATATCCTCGACCGACCGCTGCCCGCCTACGAGAAGGACTCGGAGCCAGCCGGTTCGCCGCCAGCCATGTAACCTCGCGCCGCGGCGTCTTCGAGTACGCGGCTGATGTGGGTCCAGAGTTCGGTGGACCCGCGCGCGATTTTGGAGTTGCGCGCGAAAATGTTGTCGCGCGTGATGCCGTATTCACGCCAAGCGCCGCCCTGCGTGTGGTAATTGCACAGCAGCGGCTGCAAACGGTCAATGGACGCAGCGAACCGTGCCTCTGGCGTTTCCTCGGCCTCGAACTCCTCCCACAGGGCACGCACTTCCGCTTGCTGGTCGGCGGGCAGGAGGCCGAAGATGCGGTCGGCCGCGCGTTCCTCGCGCTCCCGTTTGCCGACCTGCGCCGCCGCGTCGTAGACGAAGGCATCCCCGGCGTCAATTTCCACGAGGTCGTGGACGAGGATCATCTTGAGGACACACGGGAGGTCCACGGGTTGGTTGGCGTACTCGGCGAGGATCATGGCCATCATGGCAAAGTGGTACATGTGCTCGGCGTCGTTCTCGCGGCGCTGGGGGTCAGAGACGACGCGGTTGCGGCGCAGGATGGTTTTGGCCTTGTCAATTTCCATGAGGAAGTCGATCTGCCGGGCAAGGCGTTCGGGCAGGAGGCGGGCGGCCGAGGGGCTGGACGGGTCCATGGACGACTGTAACATAACCGGAGCCGCATGGAACAACTGGAGGGTCTCGTCGAACGCGTCACGTTCTTCAACGAACAGACCGGCTTCGCCGTCCTGCGCGTGACCGTGCGCGGCCAGCGCGACCTCGTGACCGTGCTTGGCTCCCTGCCGGCGGTCAACGGCGGCGAGTGGCTCACGGCGCGCGGGGTCTGGGTGCGCGACCCGCAGCACGGGCTCCAGTTCCGCGCCGACACTCTGACGGCTACCCAGCCGACCTCGCGCGAGGGCATCGAGAAGTACCTCGGCAGCGGCATGATCAAGGGCATCGGCCCCGTGCTCGCGAAGAAGCTCGTGACGAAGTTCGGCGAGGGTATCTTCGACATCATCGACACGCAGAGCGCCCGTTTGGAAGAGGTGGACAAGGTTGGCCCCGAACGCCGCCGGCGCATCAAGGCCGCGTGGGCCGAGCAAAAGGTTGTGCGCGAGATTATGGTCTTCCTGCACGCGCACGGCGCGAGCACGAGCCGGGCGGTGCGCATCTACAAGACTTACGGCGAAGCGGCCATCGACGCCGTGCGTGCCAACCCGTACCAACTCGCCCGCGACATCCACGGCATCGGCTTCAAGACGGCCGACGGCATCGCGCGCAAGCTCGGCGTGGCGGCCGACTCGCTCCAGCGCGCCGCCGCCGGCCTGCGGCACACGCTCCACGAGGCGGGCGGCGACGGACACTGCGCCTTGCCCGCAGAGGAGTTGGTCCGCCACGCGGCGGCGATGCTGGAAGTGGACGAAACCATCGTGACACAGGCTCTCGCCGACGCACTCGCTTCCAAAGACCTCGAACGCGAGGAAATCGGCGGCCAAGACCTCGTCTACCTACCCGGCATGCGCGGTGCCGAGGAAGGCGTCGCGCGGCGTACGCTCGTTCTCGCCACACAGCCCTCTCCCTACCCGGATTTGGACCTCACCCGCGCCGCCGAGTGGTACGAAACCCGCAAAGGCCGCGAACTCTCCTCCACGCAGCGCGAGGCGCTCGGCCGCGCCTTGGAGTCGCGGGTGTTCATCATCACGGGCGGCCCCGGGGTAGGCAAGACGACGCTGCTCGACGCTGTGCTCGCCATCGTGCGCGCCAAGAAACTCCGCTGCCTGCTCTGCGCCCCCACGGGCCGCGCCGCTCAACGCCTCGCGGAAGCCACCGGCCAGGAAGCGCGCACGATCCATCGCCTGCTGGGCTACGGACCCGGCGGAGGGTTTCAGCACAACGAATCGCAGCCGCTCGACGGCGACCTGCTCGTCGTGGACGAGTGTTCCATGGTCGATCTGCCGCTCATGCACGCGCTGCTGCGCGCCCTGCCGCCGCGCGCCGGGCTGCTGCTCGTCGGCGACGTGGACCAGTTACCCTCCGTCGGACCGGGACTGGTGCTGCGCAACCTGATCGAGAGCGAACGCATCCCCACTGCCCGGCTCACCGAAATCTTCCGCCAAGCCGCCGAGAGCCGTATCATCACCAACGCGCACCGCATCAACGCCGGCGAACTCCCCGACCTCCGCCCGCCCGCCGATGCTAGTGACACGGCAGACTTCTTCTTCATCGAACGCGAAGAACCCGAGCGCATCGCCGCGACCTTGGCCGAACTCGCCGCCACGCGCATCCCGCGCCGGTGGGGCTTCGACCCTGTGCGCGAAATCCAGGTGCTCTGCCCCACCAACCGCGGCCCCGTCGGAGCGCGCGGGCTCAACGGCCACCTGCAAAGCGTACTCAACGGCCCGCGCGACGGCGAACCGTGGGCGGAGAAGTTCGGCTGGGCCTACCGACTGCGCGACAAAGTCATCCAGACGCAGAACAACTACGACAAGGAAGTCTTCAACGGCGATCTCGGTTTCGTGGAGCGCATCGACCCGGAGGAAAGCGAACTCGTCGTCCGCTTCGAGAGCCGCGCCGTCGTGTACGCCTTCGGCGAGTTGGACGAACTCGCTCCCGCCTACGCTATCACCATTCACAAATCACAGGGCTCCGAGTTCCCAGCGGTCGTGATCCCGCTCGCTACCAGCCAGCATCTCCTGTTGCAGCGCAACCTGATCTACACGGGCATCACGCGTGGTCGGAAGCTCGTCGTGATCGTCGGCCAGCGCCGCGCCCTGGAACGCGCCGTCCGCCAGCAGTCCGCCCGCGCGCGCTACGGTGGCCTACTAGCGCGGCTGTTGCGGAAAGGGCGGGATGGCGGTATCTTAGATTGAGACCGGCACGACCGGCGCGGTTTGGTGCGGCGCGGCGGCGGCCATGAACGCGCGCACCCGCTCCGCGTCAACGCCGTTTGACCAGTGCCCGCCGCTTTTGAAGTACGAGCCGATGATCACGCCGTCGGACACCGCGAGGAAATCAGCGACGTTTTCCAGCGTCACCCCGGAGCCGACGAACACCGGCAACTGGCAGTGGCTGCGGGCCTCCTCCACGTCGGTAGGTGTCGGCGCGCGGCCCGTGCTCGTCCCGGTGACGATAAGAGTCTCTGCGCCCATGAACTCCGCCGCCTCCGCCACGTCGCCAAGCGAAAGGTCGGCTGTCCACGCGTGGGAGGAGTGTTTCTTTTTGATGTCCGCCCACACCTGCACGGACTTCGCCCCGATGGTGCGGCGGTAGCGCAGGAGTTTCGCGGCGTTGGATTCCATGATGCCTTCGTCAGCGACGTGGGCAAACGCAAAGCACTCCGTCCGCACGAAGTTCAGCCCGGCGGCGTGCGCGACGGCGATAGCCTCCACGTCGGCGGCGGCGAGCATTTGCAGCCCGATGGGTAGATCGACCTCCGCCCGGACCGCCTGTGCGGCCATCGTCATGGCGGCGACGATCTCGGGGCCGACCTCACCGCGAGTATACGGCACGTCGTGCATGTTTTCGAGCATCAGGCAATTGACCCCCGCATCACGGTAGGTCCGTGCTTCGGTCCGCACCGTTTCGACGATCTCGCGCACGCTCTGATGGTGGCGCGGCGTACCCGGCAGCGCGCCGACGTGGATCATGCCGACGACCGGTTTGGCGTCTTGTTCTTCAGTGTTCATAGCGCGCGAGGAAATCGAGGATGCGACGTTCGTACTCCGCGCCGCCCGTGTGCCACACGCCGCCGTGGCCCGCTCCCAGCACCGAATACCATTCGCAGCCGGGCGTCTGCAAGTTCGCAAAGATTTGTTCGCCGTTCTGTATCGGGATGCGGTGGTCCCCCGTGCCGTGGATCATCAGCACCGGACAGCGGATGGACCGCGCGGCCTCCGCCGGGCGAACAGCCTCCGCCGGGAAATGGGCAATCTCCCCTGCCCTGTGCATGATGGCGTCCATTATCGGTGGTTCGAACAAACGCACCCACGCCCGCGCGTCGGCGTCCACCTGTTCGCGCAGGTCGGCGAAAGTGCTCTGCACAATCCCGCACCGGAAGCGCCGGTCCTCCGCCAGGGTTTGCAGCGCCACCGCGCCACCGAGGGATTCACCCTGGATCGCCACCAGCCCGAGGTCCGGGAAGCGGCTCTGCGCGGCGTCCAGAAAGCGTGAACAATCCGCGTGTTCGTAGTAGCCGAACGTGCAGTAAGTCCCACCACTTTCACCGTGCGCCCGGGAGTCGTACGCCAGCGAGTTGTACCCGTGTTCTGCCAGGAACTTCGCCAGCGGGAACACGGACTCCTTGCAACTCGCATGGCCGTGCAGCAGCACCACCGTACCATGCGGCGTGCCTGTCCCGTGGATGAACCACCCGTGCAGCCACAGATCATGTTCCACCTCCACGTCGCAAGCCTCGGCGTTCAGTCCGGCTCCGGTCGGGGTGACACCGGGATACTTGAAGCGGCGCTCCAACCGTCCCGGCACGATTACAAGATAGGGTCCGTAGATGTACAGCGCGACCAAACCCGCCACGATCAACCCAACAAAAAGCAACGCCGCGCCGACCAGCCAGCGCCGACGCGCGGCCCAGACTGGCATCAAACGTCGAGGTTGCGCACGTTGAGCGCGTTGTCCTCGATGAACTGCCGGCGCGGTTCGACCACGTCACCCATGAGGATCGTGAACATCTCGTCGGCCTTGATGGCGTTATCCTCGTTCAGGTCAACGCGCAAGAGCTTGCGGCGCGCCGGGTCCATCGTCGTCTCGTAGAGTTCCTTGGCGTTCATTTCGCCGAGGCCCTTGAACCGCTTGATCTGCACGCCGCGCCGACCGTTTTCCTTGATCCTGTCGAGGATTTCGCCCACAGAGAACACCGGGTGCGTCACGCCGCGCTCGCCTTCGATGAGTTCGAACAGTGGCTGGTCCTGCGCAGCATAGTGCTCGATGTGGAGGCCGCGGCGTTCCAAATCGTCAATAAGCCGCTGGATGGAAGCGGACTCGTAGAGTTCCACTAACCGCGCACGGCGACGCAAGGCCAACCCATTGGCGGACCGCGGAGCATGTCCGTTGGTGGCTGGCTCATCGTCCGACTCGCCAGCAGAGGACGGGTCGGACGCGGGCGCTTCGAAGAGGTTCAAATCCGGGTTTTCGGTAGAAAACGCGCGCACCTCCACCTCGTCCTTGAAGTAGCGCACCGATTCTTGGTTTCCCTCACGCACCTTCACGAGATACGTGGGCAGCTTGCCGCCATCGATGACACGCCGCGCAAGGTACTCCTCGAAATCTCCACCGTGCCGCCGGATCGCGGTAGCGAACTTGTCGAGCTTTTCCAACAGATCGAGGATATCCTTGAGTTGCTCGGTCGTGAACTCCCGACCATCCGCGAGGTTCTTCAAGCGCACGTCCTCCGTGCCCAGGCTGATCAGGATGCGGTTGAGTTGCACATCGTCGTCCACGTACTCCTCGCGCTTGCGGCGCTTGATCTGGTAAAGCGGCGGCTGGGCCACGTAGATGTGGCCGTTACGCACCAGGGTCGCCATCTGGCGATAGAAAAACGTCAACAGCAGGGTACGGATGTGCGAGCCGTCCACGTCGGCGTCGGTCATGATGACAATTTTGCCGTAGCGCAGCTTCTCCAGGTTGAAGCTCCCTTCCTGTTCGCCGTCGCCGATGCCCGTGCCGATGGCGGTGATCATCGTGCGGATTTCGGTGTTGGCGAGCACCTTGTCTAGACGCGCTTTTTCCACGTTGATGAGCTTGCCGCGGATAGGCAAGATCGCTTGCGTGCGGCGGTCGCGGCCTTGCTTGGCGCTGCCGCCGGCGGAGTCGCCCTCGACGATGAAGAGTTCCGTGCTCTCCGGGTCACGCTCGGAGCAATCCGCGAGCTTGCCTGGCAGTCCGCCGCCGCCGAGCGCCGTCTTGCGCACGGTCTCACGCGCCCGCCGCGCTGCCTCGGCCGCACGGGCCGCGTTGAGCCCCTTCTCGACGATCCGCTTCGCCACAGCCGGGTTCTGCTCGAAATGATGCATCAACCCCTCGTAGACGATGGACGACACGATGCCCTCGACTTCCGGGGTGACCAGCCGGCTCTTGGTCTGTGCGTTGAAGCTCGGGTTAGGATGCTTGATCGCCAGCACCGTCACCAAGCCCTCGCGGACCTCATCGCCGGTGATCGCCGGGTCTTTCTCCTTGAGCATGTTGTTGGCCTTGGCGTACGCGTTGACCGCGCGGGTCAACGCCGTGCGGAAGCCCACGGAGTGCGTGCCGCCATCCGGGTTCGGGATGGCATTGGTGTAGTAAAGAAGATTGTCCGTGTACGAGTCGTTGTACTGGAGGACGCAGTCCATGATCATGTCGTCCTCGACTTCCACCTGATCCTTGGTCTTGTACTGCACCTTCCGGCGTCCGTGGAGGACGATAGGATTGGGAAAGAGCGGCTGCTTCTTATCGTTGAGTTGGCCGACAAAGTCCTGCACTCCGTCCTTGTAGAAATAAGTTTCCTTCCGCTCGACCTCACCACGCTCGTCGGTGAGGTTGATCTCCAAGCCCGGATTGAGGAACGCTAGTTCGCGCAGCCGGCCCGCCAACCGCTCGAACTTGAATTCCGTGGTGATCGTGAAGATCGTCGCATCGGGCAAAAACGTGATGAGCGTGCCCGTCGCCTTCGGGTTGGGCACGGTGCCGATGACGGTCAACTTCTGCGTGGTCACCCCACGCTCGAAGGCCATGTGGTACACCTGCCCATTGCGCGAAACCTCGGCCTTGAACCAATCCGAGAGCGCGTTGACGCACTTGGCGCCCACGCCGTGCAGGCCGCCAGAGTACTTGTAAGCGCCCTGGCCGAACTTGCCGCCTGCGTGCAGGTTGGTGAGCACGAGTTCGATGGCAGGGATGCCGAATTTCGGGTTCGTGTCGACCGGAATGCCGCGGCCGTTGTCGCGGACGGAGCACGAGCCGTCGACGTGGACCGCCACGTCGATCTTCGTGCAGAAGCCAGCGAGGTGTTCGTCGATGGAGTTGTCCATCACCTCGAAGACGCAGTGGTGCAGCCCCCGTTCATCGGTCGGCCCGATGTACATGCCCGGACGCTGCCGGACGCCGGCCAGCCCTTCGAGCTTGTCGATTTGGGCGGCGTTGTACTCGCTGTTAGGATGCAGGTCGGAGGCGACTTCGGCGGGTGAATTGGCTTCTTGCATGTCGAGGGTAACCAGCCCGTGCGCACGGGGGTTAACAAAGATGATGGGCAACATACCATTTCCGGGGTCGGACGACAACGGTTTTCTTGCGGACAAACCCAGAGAAAAACGCAACATTTAGTACCTCAGAGGCGTTCAGACCACCATTGCTGGTCCGGTCGACCCTCTGGACGACAACTTGCCGAGGGGCGTCGCCCGCGCTAGATTATGTATGCCATGAACACCGCCGCCCAATCCATGTCTCCCGCTACCGTACCCGCCGCCCCAACCGGTTCGGAAATCATCGACCTCGCCGCCGGCTGCTTCTGGTGCACGGAGGCGGTCTACCAGCAAATTCCTGGAGTGCTCAGTGTCACGAGCGGCTACATGGGCGGCCAGACTGTAGACCCAACGTACGAACAAGTTTGTGACGGAGACACTGGCCATGCGGAGATTACGCGCGTGGTCTTCGATCCGCAGCAGGTCACGCTGGAACAGATCCTGGAAGTCTTCTGGACCATGCACGACCCGACCACGCTCAATCGCCAGGGCAACGACGTGGGCACGCAGTACCGCTCGGCGATCTTCTACGCGGATGACCGCCAGCGCACCGTGGCCGAGCTTAGCAAACAGGCTGCCTCGGCGAAATTCCGCAGTTCCATCGTCACGGAGATCACACCCGCTGCGACCTTCTACCCGGCGGAGAACTACCATCAGGATTACTACAATTCCAACAAGACGCGGAACTCCTACTGCGCCTACGTCATCACGCCCAAGCTCGACAAGCTAGGAATGAAGTCATGATCGCCTTGATAGCGGCGGGTAAGAGCGTTGTCGCCAGCGGCGTGCGGTGGTAGTCTGCCCAATGCCTACCAACGTCCTTGGCGGCGATCTCCGCTGCTGCTGCCGCGACCCGATGACCGGATTTTACCGCGACGGCTACTGCCGCACCGGCGCAGGCGACACCGGATTGCACACCGTCTGCGCTGTAATGACCGAAGAGTTTCTAGAGTTTTCGCGTGCGCGCGGCAACGATCTCCTCACGCCACATCCCGAGTGGGACTTCCCTGGATTGCGTCCCGGCGACAAGTGGTGCCTTTGCGTAAGCCGCTGGCAGGAAGCCCTCGAAGCCGGCAAGGCCCCGCCCGTCGATCTGCACGCGACCCACTCCTCCGCAACGGAGTTCGTCAACCTCGAAGAACTCCGCGCCCACGCGGTTAAAGGCTGAACCGCCACTCCCGTCAGGACTGCGCTTCGTCGTTGGCCGACGGGACGTAGACCTCTGCGCCGTTGCCGAGAAACTCTCGCGACTTCTCCTCCATGCCGGCCTGGAGCGCGTCGGTTTCGCCGACACCCTTCTCCGCGGCGTACCGGCGCACGTCCTCGGTGATTTTCATCGAGCAGAAGTGCGGGCCGCACATCGAGCAGAAATGCGCCGTCTTGGCTCCCTCCTGCGGCAACGTTTCGTCGTGAAACTCCCGTGCGGTTTCCGGGTCGAGGCTCAGGTTGAACTGATCCTCCCACCGGAACTCGAACCGCGCCTTGCTTACGGCGTTGTCGCGATGTTGCGCGCCGGGGTGCCCCTTGGCTAGATCGGCCGCGTGGGCAGCAATCTTGTACGTGATGACGCCGGCTTTCACGTCGTCGCGGTCGGGCAGGCCGAGGTGTTCCTTCGGGGTGACGTAGCAGAGCATCGCGCAACCGTACCAGCCGATCATCGCCGCGCCGATGGCGCTCGTGATGTGGTCGTAGCCAGGCGCAATGTCCGTCGTCAACGGACCGAGCGTGTAGAACGGTGCCTCGTGACACCATTCGAGTTGCTTGTCCATGTTCTCTTTGATGAGGTGCATGGGCACGTGGCCAGGGCCCTCGTTCATCACCTGCACGCCGTGTTCCCAAGCGCGGCGGGTCAACTCCCCTTGCGTTTCGAGTTCGCCGAACTGCGCGTCGTCATTGGCGTCCGCGATGGACCCTGGCCGCAGCCCGTCGCCGATGGAGAAGCTCACGTCATACGCGGCCATGATCTCGCAGATGTCATCCCAGTGCGTGTAGAGGAAGTTCTCTTGGTGATGTGCGAGGCACCACTTGGCCAGGATGGAGCCGCCACGTGAGACGATGCCGGTGGCACGCCGCGCCGTCAGCGGGATGTAGCGCAGGAGCACGCCCGCGTGGATCGTGAAGTAATCGACGCCCTGCTCGGCCTGCTCGATCAGTGTGTCGCGGAAAACTTCCCAAGTCAGTTCCTCAGCACGGCCGTTGACCTTTTCGAGCGCCTGGTAAATTGGCACCGTGCCGATGGGCACCGGGCTGTTGCGCAAAATCCACTCGCGCGTGGCGTGGATGTTCTTGCCGGTGCTCAGGTCCATCACCGTATCGGCACCCCACTTGGTCGCCCAGCGCATCTTCTCGACCTCTTCCTCGATGGAACTCGCCACGGCCGAGTTGCCGATGTTGGCGTTGATCTTTACCAGGAAGTTACGCCCGATGATCATCGGTTCGAGTTCCGGGTGGTTAATGTTCGCGGGGATGATCGCCCGGCCGCGGGCTACCTCATCACGCACGAACTCCGGCGTGATGTAGCGCGGGATTGCCGCGCCGAAGCCATGCCCCGGGTGCTGCTGGTTAGGGACGTTCCGCGCGCCGGTCTTGTTCTCGGTAGCGCTGTAGGCCTGCTCGCGGCCGAGGTTCTCGCGGACGGCGATGAACTCCATTTCAGGCGTGATGGTCCCTTGGCGCGCGTACCAAAGCTGCGTCACCGGGTGTCCCGCGCTGGCACGCAACGGTTGACGAACCAGCCCGGGGAACGTTTCCAGCTTTCCCCGCGCTCCGGCCGTACGGTTGACGGCGAGGTCCTCGTGTCCACGGCTCAGGTAGCCGTTGTCCTGCGGCAGCACCTCACGGCCCTGGTACGTCTCCACATCACCGCGCGCCACGATCCACGGCAGACGCAGGGTAGGCAAGCCGGTACGTACATCGCACGCACAGGCGGGATCGCCCCACGGTCCGCTGGTGTCGTACACGCGCACAGCCTCGTTGGGCTGCGTGGAGCCGTCCACGCCGCGCGTTGGGGCCAGGCTGATCTCGCGGCACGGCACCCGCAGATCGGGATGAAGCCGGCCGCCCGTATAAATCTTGCGGCTGTTGGGAAGTTCATCCGTGCTGCGCGGGCTAAAAGAATTTTTGGCGGCGATCATGGGAGCGGAGTTTTATACGCCAACCCACCCCGGCCGTCCAGACGCAGGGTGCAATCAAGCTTCAGTTCACCGCCGGAATACCGCCGCCCGAACGCACGAGGCCAGCCGTGCCGCGTGCCGCCACCGGATTCGACACGGGCGCATAGTCTATCACGCCCAGCTGTCCACGAGGAGCGAGTGAGGCAGGGTTGACCACCATGCCTCGTAGCGGGAGTTGTTCGCTGCGGTAATCGGCGAGAATTTTCGGCGGCTGCCGATAAGAAGCGACGCCTTGGAAGCTCTCGACCCCTTGCGCGATGGACTCTGCCAAACGCTCCCGCCAAGCGGGGTCATTGATCACGAGACTCTCACGTTCGTTGGTCAAATAACCACCCTCAATCAGCACAGCTGGTGCTCGCGTGAGCCGCAACACTGCAAAGCGCGCCCGTCTCACGCCGCGGTCGATTTGCGGCAGATGGCCGAGGAGCGAATGCTGCACGCATGTCGCCAGCGCGAGGCTTGCCTCATCGAACTCGTTGCCTGGCACACCTTCGAACTGGTCGAGAGAAGTCGCATGATCATCCGTCGAGGCCGCTCCTTGTGGGGTAATGGCGTAGACCTCGAAGCCTTTTGCCTGCCCACCGTCGGTCGCCGAGTTAAAATGTAGGCTCACGAACACGGCATCTCCAGCCGCGTTGGCGTCGTCGGCGCGTTCCTCCAAAGGCAAGAACGTATCGTCAGGCCGGGTGAGAATCACCCGTAATC
Source organism: uncultured Chthoniobacterales bacterium (assembly GCA_964246175.1). GTDB lineage: Bacteria > Verrucomicrobiota > Verrucomicrobiia > Chthoniobacterales > SZAS-18 > CAHJWO01. The sequence goes on from CAXTQD010000022.1 coordinate 24,202, forward strand.
CGTGCCTTTCGAGCAGAGGTTTTATGCGCAGGCAAACGTCGAGCGTGTAATTCTTCTCCTCGCCGACATGGCTGTTGGCACCAAGGTCCTTGCCGCCATGCCCGGGATCGAGCACCACGGTGCGGAATGGACGCAAATTGGAAATCATCGTCGGCCGCAAGGTTGGCTCGATGGTTTTAGCAAGGTCGAAGCGCGAAATGAGTATTTGGTCATCCTGCACCACGGCCGAAAAGAGCAGCCACTGCTTGACGCCATTGACGTAGATTTCGCGTGGGTTTAGCCCGAGTTCTATGCGGGTGCGGCCATCGACGAGGGTAACATGCCGGTCCGTCAGTAATGGGTTGCCGCGCAGTTGGTAGAAGCGCGCGATGTTGCCGAGGGAGAGGTATTCGCGGCCGTCTGCGTTGATTACCTGCCAGTCCGGCTCTTTGCCGTAGGCGGTACTAGCCAGTCCGACAAAGGCGCAGGCGAGGGCGGTCAAACGGAGATAATACCCTTGCATACCATAGGAAACGGCTCTGCCGCGGTGTTTGCGTCCCTCCAAAGGAAGAGAGGCGGAGGCGGGAATCGAACCCGCGGATAGAGGTTTTGCAGACCTCGGCCTTACCACTTGGCTACCCCGCCAGAAGCTTGACGACGCGAGGTTCTCACGCTTTGCGGACGGGCTCAAGTTGATTTCTCGCTGACGGCCGCGGCGGAAGCTGCTTGTATTCCCAGGTCTCATGCCTCTCGTCGACCTTCCTCTCCGCGATCTTTACACTTACGCCGGCCTCAACCCCTGCCCGCCCGACCTGGATGCCTTCTGGGACGCGAGCCTGCGCGAGATGGATGCGGCCGACCCGGCCGTTGATTTGCGCCCGGCTACCTTCCAGCCGCCGCACGCGGAGTGCTTCGACCTGTTTTTCACCGGCGTCGGCGGTTCGCGCGTGCACACCAAGTACCTCCGGCCGAAGGAGAACGGCGGCAAACGCCCGGCCGTGCTCCAGTTCCACGGGTACTCGGGCAACGCGGGCGACTGGCAGGATAAGCTCGCGTACGTCAATGGCCTCGGCTACGCCGTGGCCGCGCTCGATTGCCGCGGCCAGGGTGGGCTCAGCGACGACCTCGGCGGTGCGTCGGGCACGACCCTGCGCGGACACATCATCCGCGGCCTCGACGACCCCGACCCGAAGCGGCTCGCCTTCCGGCAAATCTTTCTCGACACGGCGATGCTGGCCAAAATCGTCGCCGGGTTCGCGGAGGTGGACGCCGGCCGTATCGGGGCGATGGGCGGCAGCCAGGGCGGCGCGTTGACCCTCGCCTGCGCGGCTCTGGCCCCGCACCTGATCCAGCGCGCCGCGCCGGTGTTCCCGTTCCTGAGCGATTACCAGCGCGTCTGGGAGATGGACCTCGCGGAGAACGCCTACGAGGAACTGAAGTACTATTTTCGCAACTTCGATCCGCAGCACGAACGCCAGTGCGAGGTCTTCACCCGGTTGGGCTACGTGGACATCCAGCACCTCGCCAAGCGCATCCGTGGCGAGGTGCTCATGGGCACGGGCTTGATGGATCGGATTTGCCCACCGTCCTCGCAATTTGCCGCGTACAACAAGATTTCCGCCAAGAAGCGCGTGGTGATCTACCCGGATTTCGGACACGAAGGGCTGCCGGGTTTCCAGGACACCACGTTCGAGTTCATGGCCGGATTGTAGAGAGGCCGATGGTCTCGCTGCATGCTTACTCCCTGCTGGAAGACGCCTGGACCGGCGGCGTGGCCGACTGGTGCCGAGCGGCGTCACCTTTCGTGCTCGGCGGTGGGCAGGCGTGGATGGTCACGACCAGCGACGGGCAGGCGAACTGGATCAAGCGGCGGCTGCTCTGCGAGGGGATCAGCCTGTTCGGGGTGCAGTTCTTGGATGCGCGAGCCCTGCGGCGGGAGCTTTGTCTGCGGGAGGGGGTCGCACCGCCGACCTTCGGGCGACACGCGCTCGAACTCCTCCTGCGCCTCCACGCACTGACGCATGAGAACAACCACCCGGCCCTCGCAGCCGTGGCGCGACATCCCGGAGCCTGCTTGGCAGCGCTCGACGAATACGCTGCGGCCGGTTGGCTGGCGGACGGTCCGGGATTGTTCGCGGACCTGCTGCCAGCGGCGTTGCACGATTGGCTGCCGCTCCTGAACGCGACAGGTTCGTGGGTGCCCGAGGTAGATGCTCGGCTGAGTCAAGCAGCGCAAAACACGCCCCCCGACGCCCCACCCCTGGCGGTCTGCGTTTTCGGCTGGAACGCCGCGCATTGGCCTTTGCTCGACCTGTTGGCTGCCACCTGCGAGAGCGCGGATCGGGCCGACGTTTACATCCCCTCGCCTCGCGGAACCTCCGAAGGCGTGCAACAAGGTTGGCTCGCCGCCTTGGAAGCGGTGCTCGGCGTGGAATATGACTTCTGCGAGGCGAGCGACTTCGAGTCGGCGCAGTCGGCTCTCGCGGCGCGTCTGGAAGGCAGTGACCTGGCTTTCGAAAAACCTGCTGTTCCCGAACTCCTCGCCGGCCGTGACACCGCCGACATGGCGGCGCTGGTGTGCGATTTCGTCGCGCGCTGGTTGGCGGCGCGTCCGGCGGGCAGGGACGGGCTCCAGGCCGCCGATTCCGGCCAGCGTCTGGTGCTGCTCAGCCCGGGGCGCGACGTGGCGTCCGTCGCCGTCGTCAAGGCGCTCTCGGCGGCCGGGATCGCGGTGGAGGATGAAGTGGGCGAACAACCCGAGCCGTCGCTGTCCGTGCAAGTCCAGCGCGCGATGTTGGCCTATCACCAGAACGAGGCCGACATCGCGGCCCTCCTGACCCTGATCGAACTTCTTAACGAACTCGCCGCCATCAGCCAGCCCCCGACGGGCAGCGTCCTGGAACGCGTGTGCCCGCTCGACCCGGTGGCGACGCGGCGCGCGCTCTACAGCGCCTTTGCCGAGGTGCAGCATCACAGCGCACGCGTGCTCGGCGAACGGGCCACCCTCGGCCGTGCGGACGTGGCCGGACCGTTGCGCGAACTCATCGAGCACCTCGGCACCTGGCCTGAGCGCCTGCCGTGGACCGAAGCCCTCGGCCGCTGGGAACGCGCCCTCAACGGCTTTGGGTTAACCACGGAAATCCTGGAGCCGCTGTGGACGCAACTCTCCAATCTACCCATCGGCGAAGACGCACCGGCGGAAGCGTTCTTCCAGTTCCTGAGCGGGGTGTTGGCCGGCGTGCCACCGCGGCGTGCGGCAGAGGGCCGGAACCGCTTTGCACGCGTGGTGGTGACCTCGCTGGACGGGGCCATGGGCCAGACCTGGGGCGGCGCGCTCTTCTTGGATTCCAACGAAGGCGCGTGGCCGATCTACCCGGGCGAGAACCCGTTCCTCGACGACGCCGACCGGGCACGCCTGAACGCCCGGCGTGCCGCCACCATCGACGAAAACGGCGGTGTTCCACCCGCCCACGGTCACCTCTTGACCGCCGCCGACCGCGCGCAGCTCGAACATTTTCGCTTCCTAGAAATCCTGGAAAACTGCACGGGGCCGTTGGCGTTCGCAGGCGTGGCGCGCGACCTCGCCGAGCCCTCGAAGGAACTCCACGCCAACGAGTGGGCGCTGCGCTGCGTAGTGGAAAGCGGCTACACGCCGGCCGGCGGCGAGAACCTCCTCGACCGCTGGCGGCAGGCGGTCCGCCGCACCCACCAACCCGCGCCGACGTTACCAGCACGGGAGGATGCGCACCTGCGCGGCGTGTTCGCACGACGTCAGGACCCGGCGGCGGCGTTCGACGGGTACTTTTTCGACTT
>CAXTQD010000022.1:28003-29013 GCA_964246175.1 uncultured Chthoniobacterales bacterium
TCTCCACGAAGCCTGGTCGGGCCGCGACCTGGAAACGATCTGGAACCGGCCGGCGACCTTCGCGCTGCGGGACGTTTTCGACGCGCAGTCCTGGCATGACGAGGGCGGCAGCCTCAGCCGCCGCGAGGGCTGGGCGGTGGGCCGCTTGGTGCACGGCTGGCTGCGCGTCGCGCTCGGAGCGTCCGACCAACCAAAGCGCATGACCTCGGATGATTGGCAGGACGCCCTTGCCGCCGGTCTGACCGCCGCCCGGGTAAACACCGAACGCGCCTTGCGCCAGAGCCTCGGCGAGCCGGACGAACTCCCCTTCTGGTGGCGCAGCACGCTCGGGCGCGCCGAGTGGACTGCCCGCCGCTGCCTGGAAACTCTCGCTGCCACCGCGTTGCAACCGGCCGAGGATGGCGCGCCATCAGGGCCGCGCTGGTTGTGCCTGGAACGCACCTTCCAGGTCGATCTTCAGACAGCGCAGGGACCGCTGAAGCTGCGCGCGCGTTGCGACGCGGTGCTGCTCGACCGGCCGGAACTCGCCGGGGCGAGTGCGCTGCTTATTGATGTTCGCACTGGCTCCGCGCCACCGACTGGCGCGCCGACGGTTGCCCAACTCGCCGACGGTCGCGGCCTGGGGGTGGGCACGCTGCGACTGATGGGCATCGCCGCCGGCCTCGACCCCGCGGGGACCGCCGCTGGCGTCATCCATCCCGACGCGTCGAACCCCGAGCAGTGGAACGCCGACAACGCCGCGTTGCTGGATGAGGCGCTGGCCCGGCTTGCCGGGACGCAGCGTTCTCTGGCTTTTGGACAGAAGGGTGCGCTCGCCGGCGGCCACCGCCAGGACGATGCCGAGGACCTCCCGCTCGCCACGATCCCTGTGCCGCCGGCCGTCCTCGCCGCGAAGGGGGCAGCCCAGAAATCCGTTTGACGACCGTTGGGGAGTGCATTAATCGTCCCTCCAAGCTCTTATCCAGAGTGGCGGAGGGACTGGCCCGACGATGCCACGGCAACCGCTGACG
>CAXTQD010000023.1:0-27968 GCA_964246175.1 uncultured Chthoniobacterales bacterium
ATCTCGTGGTGGAGGTGGTCGATGATTTCCTGCTGCTTGGCCAGCTTCTGCTCCAACTCGACAACCTGCTTGTGCAGGTCGTTCTGGCGCTCTTCGAGGAGCTTGACCTTGGGCGAGAGTTCCTTCGCTTCTTTGGCCTGTTTCTGGAGGCGGTCAGCCCCCTTCTTGATCACGTCGAACACGTCGGCTTCCGAAGGGTTCGGTGAAGCGGCGGGCTGCTGGGCGTGGAGCGCCGCAGGCACGGCGAGGGCCAGGGCAGCGGACGCGGCAAGTGCGAGGAAGGGGCGGGTGGTGAGAGGTAATTTCATGGTACGCATGGTGATGGGTTCAGAGGCGCAAACTGAATCGGGCGTTCAATCCCGGTAGAGCGTGTGGTATTCGATGGCTTGAAGCCCGACGATGGCCGTCACTCCGAGGATCGTCTCGGCCGTCGCGCCGCGCGACACGTCGGCGGCCGGGCGCGACAACCCGAGTAGGATCTGCCCGTACGAACACACGCTGGCGAGACCCTGCAAGAGCTTGGTGGAAATGTTGCCGCTGTTGAGGTCGGGGTCGAGCGCGGTGTCAGCCTGGAGTTCTCCGTCGATCTCCACCTCGTCGGTCGGGAACGCGGGCACGGTAGCAGCCTGGCGCTCCTCGATCCGCTGGCGGGCCAGGGACGCCGCCGCGGCGACGCGTTGCGCCGCGGGGGAGGTGCTGGAGCCGCGGGTGGAAAAACTCAGCATCGCCACCCGCGCCGGGTTGCCGCACAGCCGACAGTAAGGTTCGGAGGTGTGTAGGGGCGATGGTGGCGAGTTGTTCCAGCCGCTCGCAGAAGGTGGGCGGTTCGACCGAGTTGGCCGGGTCGATGACGGCAATCTTGTATTTCGAGAGGTTCAGTCCTTCACCACGCGCCACGCTCTCGGCGATGTCACGGTGGCCGAGCAGGATCGGTGCGCCCAGTTGGCGCCGGGCAAACTCGTGGGCCGCATGCTGCGTGCACGGGTCGTTCCCCTCCGGGAAGACGATGCGCTTCGGATGGCGCGCGAGTTTCTCGTAAACGGTGTCAATGAACTTCATGCCTGGGGGCGGGAACACTAGACCCGAATCACCGATTGCAAAGGAAACGCGCTGCCGGGATGGTCGTCCCACCCGCCATGCCCCTCGCCGATTACCACATCCACACCCCGCTCTGCCGCCATGCCGTCGGCGAACCGCCCGAATACGTCGCCGCCGCTCGCGCCCGTGGACTCGACGAGATCGGCTTCTCCGACCATGCCCCGACGCCTGGCGACGAACCGCTCGACGACTGGCGGATGCACCGGGACGACCTGCCGCGCTACCTCGACATGATCGCGGAGGCGCGCGAGCAGTCCGCGCCGTTCCCCGTGCGCCTCGGGTTGGAGTGCGACTTCATCGTCGGACAGGAAGGCTGGATCGAGGAACTCGCCGGTCTCGCACCTTGGGATTACCTGATCGGCAGCGTCCACTACATCACAACAGATTGGGCCGTGGACGACCCGAAATTCATCGGCCGCTACACGGCGACCGGTACAGCGACCGAGGAAATCTGGACCGCTTACTGGCAAGCCTACGAGCGTTGCATTGCCAGCGGACTGTTCGACTTCGTGGCTCATCCGGATCTGGTCAAGAAATTCGGACACCGTCCGCCCGGCGATCTGCGGCGCTTTTACGAGCCCGCTGTTGCCGCTGCGTCGGCCGGGAACGTGGCGGTCGAGATCAGTACCGCCGGCCTACGCAAGCCCGTGGGTGAACTGTATCCCTCCACCGGGTTCTTAGAATTAGCGCACACCGCGGGTGTGCCGGTGGTCATCAACTCCGACGCACACGCGCCCAACGAAGTCGGACTGGGTTTCGATCAGGCTGTAATGGCCGCTCGTACCGCGGGGTACAAAGAAGCGTTACGTTTCTTCAAGCGCCAGAGTCGGAGCGTGCCTTTGGAGTGAGAAAATACCGCCGAGAAAAATTTGAATGATCGTGCGAAGCCGGGCGTCCGACCCATCAGCAGGTTACGAAATGCCTGCAACTAACCAACTAACCAATGAAAACCCTCCTCACCCTCACCATCCTCATTGCTAGCTTCGCCGGTTTCGCCGCTTCCGCCAGTGCGGAGACGACGAGCACGACCACGACCACGACGCATAGCACCCACCACATGCGCCACCATCGCCACCATCACCACCACAACTAAGCTTGGTGATGTGTCGGGTATGTCTCCTGCTTAGGAGATACCAATGCAGTCGTTTCTAATCCAACCTATGAGCAATAAGTTTCTTGCCTTGGCTTGTGCTGCCGCGGGTGTCATCGGCCTCAGTGCCGTGAATGCCCAAGCTGCCCAACCTGATCAAGCGGTCAACGCCCTCCCGGCCGTGGCCCACATCAACCAGGTGGTCGTCGTCGAACGCCACCACCATCACCACTACTATCATCACCGCCGTTATTACTACCGGCATCACCGCCGGTACTACTATTGAGCGGTCGTTTTGACCGGGGAGCTTTTCCCGGCCAAATCTTCGGGCCACTTGGCAGCCGTTCAGGTCGCTAGGTGGCCCGTCTTCTTTTCTACGGGGCGCACGGGGATGCCACGTGCGGCGAGAAACCGCTTCACCCCGGCGACATCGTGTTCGCCGAAGTGGAAGATGCTCGCCGCCAGCACGGCGTCGGCCCCGCCGCAGGTGAGCACGTCGGCCATGTGTTCGAGGGTGCCCGCGCCACCCGAGGCGATCACGGGCACGCCCACGGCCGCGCTGACGGCCGCGGTTAGCTCCAGGTCGTAGCCGGCCTTGGTGCCGTCGGCGTCCATGCTGGTGAGCAGGATTTCGCCCGCACCGCGGTCCACGGCCTCGCGGACCCAGGCGAGCACGTCGCGGCCGGTCGGGCGGCGTCCGCCGTGGGTGTAGACCGACCAGCGCGGGCTACCGTCGGGTGCAGGGTCGGGTTCGCGCTTGGCGTCTACGGCCAGGACGATGCACTGTGAGCCGAAGCCGCGCGCGCCTTCGTCGATGAGTTCGGGCCGGGCGAGCGCGGCGGTGTTGACGCTGACCTTGTCCGCGCCGGCGATGAGGAGATTGCGCACGTCGACGGCCGTGCGCACGCCGCCGCCAACGGTCAGGGGCATGAAACACTGGTCGGCCGTGCGCGCGACGACATCGAGCATCGTGCGGCGGTCGTCCGAGGAGGCCGTGATATCGAGGAAGACCAACTCGTCGGCCCCCTGGTCGTTGTAGGCGAGGGCGCTCTCGACGGGGTCGCCGGCGTCACGCAGGGCGAGGAACTTCGTGCCTTTGACGACCCGGCCGCCGGTCACGTCAAGGCAGGGGATCACGCGTTTGGTCAGCATGGCAGGAAAGCTTCCACCGTTGCATCCCCCGCCAAAGCTGCAACCCGCCAACAGGGTAAATCCGCTTGCTTTCGCAGACAATGTGTTTACCGTCCGGCCGCTTGGGCCCGCCGTGACGAACTAAGTCCGGGCCTTCCGTATTTGAGCGTTCCTTTATGAGTGAGAGCCAGCCCGGTCAACCCGCTTCCGACGTTTCCCAGGACGATGCTGCCCAGGAAAAGGAACGTGTGTCCACCGCGCCGTTCCTGCTCTCGCAGGAACCCGTGATCGAGCCTGAAGCCGCCGCGGCTGCCGAGACGCTTGACCCCGCCGCCCCGCCCTCACCCGCGTACGAACACCTCGGCGAACTGCCCGCCGCTTACGGCACGCAGAGTGTCTACTTGGTGGCGTACGATCCGCGGCAGCTATTTGCCTATTGGGACGTGGATTGGACCGCCGCACCCGGGGCGGCGTTCGTGCTGCGGTTGTGCGGCGCGGACAGCCAGGTCGAGTCCGAACACTCCATTACCCCCGCCGACGCCGGACGCTACTTGCCGGCCACCCGGTCGGGTGGGACGTACTTCGTCGAACTCGGCACCCGCGGGCGCGATGGCGCGTGGAACCCCGGGGCGACTTCCGGCCGCGTGACGATGCCGCCGGAGGGATTAGCGAGCGAGGACGATCCGAAGTTTGCGACGCTGCCCTTCCACCTCAGTTTTCAGCGGCTGCTGGAGTTGATCCAGGGGGCCATGGGTCAGAGGGAAGACCTCACGGCCGCGCTGTCCCGTCTCCAACATGGTGACCGGTCGGGCATGCAGCCCATCGCTGGCGCGCTTGAAGGCATCGACTCGGAACAACTGCACAGCCTCGAAAGTTTGCTCGGGCACCAATTCAGCGTGCACTCAGCCGGCGACACGGGCAGCGGCAGTTTCCTGCGGGACCGTGTCGAGGCACTGGGCGCGGGAGCGTTCGGCAGCGAGGGACTTTCCTCGGCGGGCATGTTCGGTCCGCGGCATGGCGGGGGCAGCGAGGGACTTTCCTCCGGCGGATTTGGGCGCGACATGACTCTCGCGGCGTTCGTGGCAGGAATGAGCAGCGAGACGCTGGCTTCGTTCGCGGGACCGAGTGGCGGGGGAGGCAGCGAGGCGTGGCGGTTGGCGAAGGTCGTCGGTCCCGGCGGCGGCGATTTGGCGGCGAGCGAACGCGCGGCTGACTTCCGCCGTGCCATCGAGCACCACATTGGCCTATTAGGGGCTTTGTTCAGCGGGACTCACTCGGAGTCGAGTTCGGGGCGGTAAGCTTCTCCCATGGGTGCGCCGTCTCGCCCGCTGACCGTTGACCCGGACGCTGACGCGTTCCTCGCGTTCCTCGAAGACGAGCGGAATGCTTCTCCGCACACCGTCGGTAACTACGCCCGCGCGCTGGTTGCCTTCCGCACGGCGACGCCCGGCGCGCCGGGTTGGCTGGAGTGCGACACGGAGCAGTTCCGCGAACATCTCTTCCAGATCATGAAGCGCGGCCAGTCGCGCGCGTACGTGCGGCTGCAATTCGCGGCGCTACGGGCATTTTACAAGTTCCTCTGCCAGCGGCGCGGGCTGACCGTCAATCCGCTCAAGACGCTCCACCTGCCCAAGTCCGAGAAGAAGTTGCCCCAACTCCTGACCGTCGCGCAGATCGACGAACTCTTCGCCGCGCCCTTCAAGGTCGAACGTGAGAAGCAGGCCCCCGCATGGATGCCCATGCGTGACGCCGCTGTGATGGAACTCTTTTACAGCAGCGGCCTGCGCCTGTCCGAACTCGCCGCGCTCAACGTCGAGGACATTGATTCCTACACCGAGACCCTGCGCGTGTTCGGCAAGGGCCGCCAAGAACGGGTCTGCCCGGTAGGTCTGCTGGCGTTGGAAGCCGTGTCGCGCTACCGGCAGGCGGCGGGTGTGCGTGAGGGAGCGCTCTTCCTCAACAAGCTGCGTCGGCGCATCGAACCCCGCTCGATCTGGCTGCTGCTCAAACGCTACCTGCGCCACACGAGCATCCCGGTCGCCCTCAGTCCGCACAAGCTGCGGCACTCCTTCGCCACGCACCTGCTCGACAACGGCGCGGACCTACGCAGCGTCCAGGAACTCCTCGGCCACGCCAGCCTTTCGACGACGCAGATCTATACAAAGGTCACCATCGAGCGCCTGCGCCGCGCCTACAACGATGCCCACCCCCGCGCGTAGCGGATCAGCGGGGACATTGGCCGTTTTTTGTCCGGCTGGTTGATTCACAACAACTCGCGCGACCGTACAGCAGGGAAAAGCCGGGTTTTCGGCGCTGAGAGGGCATCGGCATACGCTTTGCTCTAGTGCCGCCGCGCCGCGGAAAACCTTTGCCTAACACCCGGTTTCCGTTCAGAAGTAAACCCGCCGTCACCCCGCCCGTCCTCCCTGTTATGAAAAAGATCGAAGCCATCATCAAACCGTTCAAGCTCGAAGAGGTCAAAGACGCGCTGGCGGAGTTGGGCATCGAAGGTATGACGGTGAGCGAGGTCAAAGGTTTCGGCCGGCAGAAGGGCCACACGGAAATCTACCGCGGCAGCGAGTACACGGTGGATTTTCTACCGAAGATCAAGATCGAGGTCGTGCTGGCTGATGGGCTGTTGGAAGACGCGACGGCGGCGATCATCAAGGCGGCCAAGACGGGCAAAATCGGGGACGGTAAGGTATTTGTGTATTCCATTGAAGACGCCATCCGCATCCGCACGGAGGAGACGGGCGAGCGGGCGGTGTAATGTTGAGGTGACCGCAAAAGAAAGTCTGCGGATTTATGGTCTAGTCCCGGCGGAGGCAGCGCTTCCAGCAATCCGCCAAATATTGGCCGACGAGGCCGAGAACGAGAGGAACGGAGCCCCCCGCGAAGACAACCTACAGACCGGGACATTGATTAGGCAAGTTTTGCTTCGGCAAAGCTGGCTTTGATCACGGCGGGTTTGTGGCGCAACTGGTTGATGGCCGCTCGCAGTTCCTTCTTCAACTCGGCCAAGTTCGCCGCGCAGACGTTGGCCAAGGCGACATCCTTGAGCCAGTGCCAAACACCGGTGTCCAGCGGGTTGAGATCAGGAGCGTAGCCAGGCAACGCTTCCAGTTCCAGGCGTCCGTTACCCTCCGCCTGTAAGAAGGCTTTGATGATTTTGCTTCGATGGATGGGTGCTCCGTCCCAAATGACCAGAATTTTCCCGGGCACCACGCGCAGCAAATGGCGCAGGGACTCCGCCACCGCCACGGCGTCAAAGGCGCATTCACGGACTTGGCAGTACAACCGTCCCTGGATGTTGCTGGCGGCGATGACCGAGAGATGCTGGCGGGTGAGCCACTCGCGCAGGACGGGAGTCTGGCCGCGCGGCGCGTAGGTGCGCACCACGGCGGGCAGAGGATAGAAACCGCTCTCGTCCACAAAGAAAACGCTCTGACCTAGGCATTTGGCTTTGCTTGAAGGGCAGGCCAACGCTCGGTGCGCCAGCGAGTGATCTTCTCCTCGTTGCGTTGGCGGGCACGGCGCAAAGGCCGCTGCACGCTCCAGTTCATCGCCTCCAGCAAACGGCCGACATGGCGCGGACTGTAAACGATGGCAAACTCCCGCTCGATGAGCGCCGCCACGCGCTGGCGGGTCCACAACGCTCCGTGAAAGCCGTGCGCTTCGGCCCCACGCCGCAGCAAGGCACGCAGGCGCTGCCACTGGGCGCGCGGTAAACGTCGAGTCGCACCGGGGGCTTTCCGGCGACGTAATCCTTTGGCCCCGCCGAGCAGGCGCGCCCGCCGAAGCCATTTGCTCACGCTCGCTTCATTGACCTCCAACAAGTCGGCGATGGCGCGCTGGCTCCAGCCTTGGCGACTGAGTTTCCAGGCTTGTAAACGACGGGCTTCGCGCAACGCGGGCGGCAGGGCTTTCATCCAAGCACAACCTAGCAGCCAACCTTGAAAAAACTTGCCTATTCAATGTCCCGGTCTGTAGCTATCTTGTGCTGCGTGCAATTGTTTAGCTGCGGGCACTTGGAAGACGTGCTGCTCATTTGGTCAGCCAAGCGTTCGGGCTTCGATTTAGGTTGCAGCTTGGATGTGCAGTTCCTCTGCGGAGCGGGGTTGGAAGAAACCAAGCGATTTCTAGCAGCGAAAGGTTCGCGAGAAGCAAACGAGGCGCTGGAATATATCCTCGAGTGTGAAGCCGCGGAAGATTTCGACCGCTTCACACCAGCGAGGTACGTGGATGTTTATCGCCGATACTTCGGGGTGGTGTAATCCACACGATGACGCGATAGCTGGATTGACGACGTATCACCCGCGGGGTTCCTTGAACCTCTGACCACGCCCGCCGAACTCTACCCGCCGGCCGAACCAGACGCCGACCTCTTCGCGCGCTTGCACCCGCGCGTGGCGGGGTGGTTTCAGAAGACGTACGGGCAGTTCACGCCTGCGCAGACGCTCTGTATCCCGGCAATCCTGGCGGGACGGTCGGTGCTGTTGAGTTCGCCGACGGGCAGCGGCAAGACGCTCGCGGGTTTTTTGGCGGTCATCGACCGCTTGGTGCGCGAGAGGCCGCCACCGGGACGCATCCACGCTGTCTACATCTCGCCGCTGCGTTCGCTGACGTACGATATCCAGAAGAATCTCACCCGCCCCTTGGTCGAGATGGGATTGGAAAAAGACATTCGCATCGCTCTGCGCACCGGCGACACGCCCGCCAAGGAACGCGCCCAGATCAAGCAGCGCCCGCCGCACATCCTGCTCACCACGCCCGAGTCCCTCGCCATTCTCCTCGCGCAGCCAAGCTACCACGGCGCGCTGGCGGCCTGCCGGTTCGTCGTGGTGGACGAACTCCACGCCCTCGCCGAGAACAAGCGCGGCGCGCACCTGAGTGTCTCCCTCGAACGCCTGGAGCGCCTCGTCGCCCGCGAACCTGGCGCGCCGGGACTCTGCCGCGTCGGTTTGTCCGCGACGATCAGCCCGTTAGAAACGATGGCTGGCTTCCTCGTGGGCGCGGGGCGACCGTGCGTGTTGGCCGAGGCGCGGGGACAACGCCGAGCAGTCATCGAGGTGTTCTCGCCCGTGCGGCGCAATCCCTATCCGCCGGCGGGGCAGAGCGTCGGCCGCGTTTTGCAGGAACTCGCCGCGCTCATCCGCCGCAAGCAGTCCGTGCTGGTCTTCGCCAACACCCGTACCGGCGCGGAACTTCTCGGCTTGCGGTTGAAGGCCGCTTTGCCGAAGCTGGCCGATCGTATCGAGGTCCACCACGGTTCGCTGGACCGCGACGTGCGTTTGGAAGTCGAAGACCGGCTCAAGAACGGCGAACTGCGCGCGGTGGTGTGTTCGAGCAGCTTAGAGATGGGCGTGGACATCGGGGCCATCGACCTCGTCGTGATGATCTCCGCGCCCAAGGGCATCTCGCGCACGCTCCAGCGCATCGGCCGCTCGGGTCACTCGGTCGGCGCGGAGAGCCATGGCGTCCTCGTTGCCACGAACATCGACGACCTCGTCGAATGCACCGTCACCGCTCGCCTCGCCCGCGAACGCCGCCTTGACCCCGTGCGCGTGCCCGAAAACCCGGCCGACGTGTTGGTCCAGCATATTCTCGGCATGGCGATGGAGGAGCCCGGCCTCGAAGTGGACATCGCTTGGGAGACGGTCCGCCGCGCGTGGCCCTTCCGGCACCTAGCGCGCGTGGACTTCGACCGCGCCGTCGAATACCTGCGCGGCGGGGGGCGCTCACTGGAAAAAACCTACGCCGACACCTTCGGCAAGCTGCGCGTGGACGAGACCGGCGGGATGTGGACGGTCTCGCGCAAGGTCGAGCGCGACTACCTTGTCAACATCGGCACCATCGCCTCGGAGGGCTTGGTCAACGTGCTGCTGGGCCGCCGCCGGCTCGGCGCGGTGGATGAAGGGTTCGTGCAGGGCTTGAAGGCGGGCGACGTGTTCGTGCTGGGCGGCCGGGTGGTGCGGCTGGTGGAGGTCGGCTGGCAGGTGGCCAAGGTGGAGGACGCCGCGGGCGAACGGCCTAACGTGCCGACCTGGGGAGGGGGGCGGATGGGACTCTCCACCGGGCTCGCCGCCGAGATCGCGCAATTGCGCGGCGAACTCGACGACCGGCTCGGGGACCGCGACGGCGCGGTGGCCGATTGGCTCGTGGAAGCGTGGGAAATCTCCCAGGCCAACGCGCAGGCGGTCGTGGCGCAGTTCGAGTTGCAGCGGCGACACTCGCTGGTGCCACGCGCGGGGCTGACGCTTATTGAACTCTACCGTGAGACCGTGCCCGAAAACAAACAGGTGCTCTCGCACTATTTCTTCCACACAATGGCCGGCCGCCCGGTCAACGACGCGCTGTCCCGCATCGTCGCGCGCCGACTGGCGGGTGTCGCGGGCGGCAACGCGCAGGCGACGGTCAACGACTACGGCTTCCTTCTCACGCTCGCGCGCTTCCAGGAACTGCCGCTCGCTCGCTGGCAGCAGTGCTTCGCACGCGCGGGCGCGGAGGACGAACTCCTCGCCGCCCTCAAGGAAGGCGAACTTGTCCGCTGGCAGTTCCGCGCCGTGGCGCAGACCGGCCTGATGGTCCCGCGCCAGCTACCCGGCAAGGACCGCGCCATCAAGATGCTGCGTTTCAGCGCCGAAATCCTCTTCCGCGTCTTGGAACAGTACGAACCCGATCACCCGCTCCTGGCCGAGTCCTACCGGCAGGCGACGACGCTCTTCCTCGACCAGGAAGGCGCGTGCGCCTGGCTGGAGCGTGCCAACGCGCCGGACTGGCAATGGCGGCTGGTGGAGACGCCCGTGGTCAGCCCCTTCGGCTTCGGCCTGTACGTTAGCAAGTTAAAGGAGAACCTCCAGTTCGAGAACCCCGACGAGGCCATCGAGCGACTCTATCAGCAGTTTTACGCCGCCGACGCCCGGGCAAATTCCTAGAAGGAGGTGCGTTCCCGATGGCGGGTTGGTCCGCAGGTTGCTACACAGAAAAGTCGCCCCGCTTTTCTCAACCCTGTCGTTTTCTCATGCTGCGTTCGACCATCGGCAAAGCCAAAATCCTCATCGTGGACGACGAACAGGCCAACGTGCGCCTGCTTGAACGCATCCTCGAACTCATCGGCGCCACCCGTATCCAGAGCACGTGCGACTCGCGCGAGGCCATGGCGCAGTTCCTCGATTTTCGGCCGGACCTTGTGCTCCTTGACCTGCACATGCCCAACGTCACGGGCTTCGACATCATGGAACAGATCAAGGCGCTGACCACGGGCGAGAACCCCGTGCCCGTCCTCGTCCTGACCGCCGACGTAACCACCAAGACCAAACACCGCGCGCTCGCCGCCGGCGCGAAGGACTTCCTCACGAAGCCGCTCGACCAGTCGGAGGTGCTCCTGCGCATCCGCAACCTGCTAGAGAACCGCTTCCTGCACATCCAGCTCCAGAACCAGAACATCCTCCTGGAAGAACAGGTCCGCGAGCGTACCTCCCAACTGGAAGACACGCTGTCCAAGCTCCGCACCGCCCAGCACGCCGCCATCAAGCAGGAGCGTCTGAGCGCCTTGGGGACGATGGCGGCCGGCATCGCGCACGACTTCAACAACGCGCTGACGATGATCCTCGGCCACAGCGACTTGATGATGTCCAGCGCCAAGGGCCGCGCGGAAGCCGACAGCCCGGAGATTGGGCACGTGCGCGCCATCACCGCCGCCGCGCAGGACGCCGCGCAGATCGTGCGCCGGCTGCGCGAGTTCCACCGGCCCGACGAGGGCGAGGAAACGCGTGTCACCCTCCAGCTCAACCAGATCGTCGAACAGGCTATTACCATGACCCGGCCCAAGTGGATGGACGAACCCCGCGCCCGCGGCCGGGAGGTCTCCATCCAGACCGATCTCGCCGAACTCCCCCCGCTCGCCGGCGATCCCGCCGAGCTGCGCGAGATGTTGACCAACCTCATCTTCAACGCCGCGGACGCCATGCCCGAGGGCGGCAGCCTGCGCTTGCAGACGAGCCTGGACGACGGCGAACTCTGTCTGCGCGTGTCCGACACCGGCACGGGCATGGACGACGAAACGCGTCGGCGCTGTTTGGAGCCGTTCTTCACGACCAAGGGCGAAAAAGGTACGGGTTTGGGGCTGTCGGCGGTGTACGGCATCATCCAGCGGCACGGCGGCATGATGGACATCGAGAGCGAGAAGGGTGTCGGCACGACGTTCTGCATCCGCCTGCCCGCCGCGTTGATCGAACCGGAAGCCCCGACGCAGGCCGGTGGCGACGCCGTGCCGCTGGAAACGGCCGGCATCCTGCGCATCCTCGTGGTGGACGATTTGCCGATCATCCGCGACGTGCTCCAGGCGCAGCTCGTTGAGGACGGGCACGAGGTTGAGACCGCTGGCGACGGCAAGGAAGCGCTCGAAACACTGGAAAAGGGTTGTTTTGACCTGATGATCACCGACCAGTCCATGCCTGGCATGACGGGCGAGCAGTTGGCCGTGGTCGTCAAGCAGCATTGCCCGAAGACGGCGGTGATCCTCCTGACCGGCTTCGGCGGCGACACGGCCGAGACGAGGGACACCGCGCCCGGCGTGGACATGGTGCTGGGCAAACCAGCCACGAGCGTCGAACTGCGCCGAGCCATCGGGCAGTTTATGAAGTAGGTGAGCTGTTCCCTCCGGCTGCGGATGCGCTAGCCGCGCGGGTGGAACTTGTGGTGTACGGCCTTGAGCCGGCGCTGGTCGACGTGAGTGTAAACCTGCGTCGTCGAGATGTCCGCGTGGCCGAGCATTTCCTGGATGACGCGCAAGTCCGCGCCGTTGGTGAGCAGGTGCGTGGCGAAAGAGTGCCGCAACAGGTGCGGATAGATGTTCACCGACAAGCCCGAGAGCGCCGCGGCCTGTTTGACAATCGTGTACGCCTGCATGGTCGACATGCGCCGGCCGCCCTGGGCGAGGAAAATCTCGCCGCCCGTACGCTTGGTCAGCAGCTTGGGTCGCGCTTCGGCGAGGTAGCGCACGAGGGCCTCACGCGCCTTGCCGCCGACGGGCACGAGGCGCGTTTTCTGGCCCTTGCCGAGCACGCGGATCATGCCCTGGTCAAGGTCGAGGTTTTCGAGCTTCGCGCCGACCAGCTCCGACACGCGTAGGCCGCTGGCGTAGAGGAGTTCGAGCATCGCGCGGTTACGCAAGACCAGCCGGTGGCTGGTAGATGGCTGTGCAGCGAGCAACTCTTCGACCTGCAACTCGTTGAGCGTCTCGGGTACGGTGCGGTCCAACCGCGGCGGACGGAGCGTCTCGCCCACGTCGCGGGGGATTTGGCCGGAGACGTGCAGCCGGCGCAGGAAAATCTTGAGGGCGACGAGTTCGAGCTTCACGGACCCGGCGGCGAGGCCGGCGCGTTTGCGCGCGGCGAGGTACGCGGTGGCGTGCTCCACGGTCACGTCCCGGGGATGTTCGACGCCGTGTTCTGTCTTGAGCCACGCGGCGAAACCCTCCAACGACCGCCGCACGCTGAGTTGGTAGTTGTCCGACAGCCCGCGCTCGGTGGCGAGGTGACGGATGAATTGTTCAATGAAGGGCTGCATGGTCAATCGTGGTCAAGCGGTGCCGATGCTCGCCCAGGCGGGGGATGCAGTTGATGAGAGCGCGTGTATAAGGGTGCTGCGGGGCGCGGAGCACGTCCTCGGTCTTCCCCTCCTCGACCAACCGGCCGCGGAACATCACCGCCACCCGGTCGGCCAGGCCGCCGAGGATGCCGAAGTTGTGCGTGATGAGCAGGATGCTCATGCCGAGTTTGCCCTTCAACTCGCGGAACAGGTCCATGATCTGCCGCTGCACGGTGGCGTCGAGCGCGGTGGTGGGTTCGTCGGCGACGAGGAGCTTGGGTCGGCAGGCGAGCGCCATGGCGATGACGACGCGCTGCGCCATGCCGCCGCTGAGTTCGTGCGGGTAGGCGCGCAGGCGTTTTTCGGGTTCGGTGATGCCGACCTCCGTCAGGGCGCGGATGATTTCCGCGTCGTGCGCGCGGCGGTTAGCGGGCACGTCGGGGCGGTGCAGGGCGAGGACCTCGTCCATCTGTGCGCGGACGGTGAGCACGGGATTGAGCGTCGTGCCCGGGTCCTGGAAGACGTACGCGATCTCGCCGCCCCGCACGGTGCGCAGTTCGCGCTCGGGCAGGGTCAGGAGGTTGCGGCCATTGAGGAGGATCTCACCAGCCTCGTAGCGCGTGGGCGGCTCGGGCAAGAGGCGCGTCATGGCGAGCGCCGTGACGCTCTTGCCGCTGCCGCTCTCGCCGACGACCGCGAGCGTTTCGCCCGCCTCCACCGCGAAGCTCACGTCATTCACCGCCGCCGGGCCGCCGGGCGCGAAGCGGATCGTCAAGCGGCGGACTTCAAGGAGCGGCACCGCGGGAGTTTACTCCTTCGCCAGCAGCCCGCGCAACGTTTTCACCTCGTCGGGGTAACGCACCACCCGCGAAACGTCGGCTACGCGGGCAACATCCCCCTCGTGGAAGGCGCGGCTCTTGGAATCGAGCACCGTCAGGAATTCATAGTCGTTCTTGTAGCGTTCGAGGTCGTACCAGCGGCAAAACACGTCGTTGGCGACGGCGTGCGACGAGGTCTTGTTGGTCGAGGTCATCGTAATGATGAGCTGGTCCCTCGCCGTCTTACGGCGCACAAAGAAGTCGATTTTGACGTTGCGGCCGAACCGCCCGTCGATGGAAAAGTTCTCGATGTGGTCGGGCCGCTCCACGCTCAGGAAGTCCGCGAAGAAGATCTGGTGGAAATCGGTCTTGTTCTTAAAGATCAGCGTGTAATGCAGGTCGGCCGTGCGGATGCACGCCTGCGCGAGGCGCAGCACGGCGTCGGCGAGGTCGGCGTCCGGGAGCAGCGACACGACGAGTTCGCCGCCTTTGTGCTCGACGCCGAGGCCCTGGCAGACCTCGTGCAGGAGGTATTCGCGCTTCTCGTGCCCGTCCATCTGCACCTGCTGGCTGCCCAGGTAGCCGAACGTGCGTCCACCGTCCGTCAGTCGCGCCGAGAGGAACATGTCATCCACCGCCCGCTGGATGATCTCGATGGGCGTACCGTCAGGGTACACGAAGGGCGTCGTCAGCCGCGCCGTGCCGTCCGCGCGCACCTCGAACGCCTTCGCCAACCCGAGCGCGCGCAGGCGGGCGTGAAACTCCTGCGGGTCCGGCGGGGTAGGTAGATGCATGGAGAGAACGAGAGCGGAGCCGTGCCGCTACGCAAACCGGTCGTCCGTCCACGGATCGGCCGTGTTACTATAACCGCGCACCTCCCAAAAGCCGAGCTTGTCCTCCGCGAGGAACTCGATCGTCCGCACGAACTTCGCCCCCTTCCACGCATACAGCTTCGGGAGGATAACGCGCGCCGGGCCGCCGTGATCCTTCGGGATCGGCTTGCCATCAAACCCGGTCGCCACCAGCACGTCGTCGTCCAGGCAGTTCTCGATCGCCGTGTTCGTCGAGTACCCGTCGTAGCTTGTGAAGTACACGAACCGCGCCTCCGGCTTCGGCCGCACCAGATCGACTAGCGTGAAGAACGCCACGCCCGACCAGCGGCAGTCGTACTTGCTCCAAGTCGTCACGCAGTGGAAGTCGCTCACGTCCTCGAACGGCGGCAGCGCGTGAAACTCCTCCCACGACAGCGACACCGGGTTCTCGACCAGCCCGCGGACCTCCAGTCGCCAATCGGGCAACTTGACCACGGGCTGAATGCCGAGGTCGAGGACGGGAAAACCCGTCGTGAGATGCTGACCCGGCGGCAGGCGGTCGTGCGAGCGCACCGCGGATTTTTCCTTGCCAGCCTGCTTGCGCGCCCAGCGCTCCTTGCGCTCGGTCAGGGTGTCGCTCATTCCTCGGAGTCTTCGCGCGAACCACGCGGGGCGGTTTTCCTGGAACGCTTGGCGTCGAGCGCCTTGATCTCGTCGCGCAACTGCGCGGCGCGCTCGTAGGCTTCCTGCGAAATAGCACTTTCCATCTCGCGGCGCAGCTTTTCGGTTTTGCTGACCGGCTGCTTGGCGCGCAGTTCCTCGCTCCACTCGTCGAGGAACGCCAACTCGGCGCTCTTTTCGGCGTCGGCCTGCTCGTGCTCGTTGTAGAAAGTCACGATCAGATCGCGGCCTTTTTCGATCTCCTTGAGCGCGGCGTCCACACGACGTTTTTCGAGGTCGATGGAGGCGCGGGCACGCGTGTTCATCATCTGCACGTAGGGGATAAACTGGTCGAACGCCCAGGTAATGTCGTCGCGGTCGGTGTGCTCGCGCACGAAGGCGAACATTTCCAGATTGCGTGCCGTGTCGCGCACCACCGCCGGGAAATCTTCTAACTGGAACAGGCTCAGGTAGCGGTGGTAATATTGGATGCCCTCTTGCTGTAACTCGCCGCAGTCGTCGGCCGAAAGTTCGTACTTCTCACCCTTCTTCTCGGAGGCCATCGCGCGGCCTTGGTGGTAGGACAGAAGCGACTCACAACTCTTCGGCCGTGTACCATCGGGCCGGCCGGTCATTTCCATCTGGATAAGGCCCAGGTCGAGGCGGAGTTGAACCTTTTCCCGGCCGTCGCTGCCCATGATCTTACGCACCTTGATCTGGCCCGGTTCGTGGGACCATCCCTCTAGAAGATCATTCAAGTCCTGGCTCATGGATGCGGTGGTGCCCCTCTCAGGCGGTCACAGCTTCGCGCTCCTTGGCGCTTTCGTCCAATTCCATCGTGCCCTTGTACTTTGGCGGGTCTTCGGACAGGCCGAAGTTGCCAGCGGTCAGTTCGGCGACGCGGGCCATTTCGTCGTTGGTCAACGCAGGCGCGTCGGCCGCGCGGGCGAACTCTTCAAGTTGCTCGGCGTCGTAGATGTTGGGCAGGGTGGCGGCCACGCGATCGTCGGCGAGCAGCCACAGGAGCGCCGCCTGGCCGAGCGTGCGGCCAGGGCCTTCGAGGAAGCGGAGTTGGTCCACCTTCTTGATGCCGTTGAGCAGCCAGGAACGCGGCCGGTGGACGCGGTGGTCTGTCGGCGGGAACACCGTCTCCTCCGTGTACTTGCCCTCCAGCATCCCGCTGGAGTGGGTCACGCGGATGAGGAACATCGTGTCCTTGCCCGCCCGTTCGGCGGCCTCGTGGATCGCGCGGCCGGGGTGAGGCTCCAGAAGGTTATAGATATGCTGGACGCTGGTGACATTCCGCCGCTCGACGCCACGGACGCCCTCGTACATCCACCCGATGGCCGGTCCGAGCGCGAAGCCGGTGTGGCGCACCTTGCCGGAGGCGACGAGCTGGTCGAGCGTCTCCCAGACCGCGTCGTCGTCCACCTCGGCCATGCCGATGTTGTGGAGTTGGAGCAGGTCGATGCGGTCCGTCCGGAGCCGGCGCAGGGCGTTCTCGGTGGCGAGAGTAATGGCCGCCGGCGAGAAGTCGTGCGGGATGGCGCGCTGGCCGCGGCGGGCGTCGCTCCCGTGGTTGGCCACGTCGTAGCCGACCTTCGTGGCGATCACGATGTCGTCGCGCCGGGTCGGGAACGCTTTGGCGATGAGTTCTTCGCTCAGGCCGTTGCCGTAGGTGTCGGCGGCGTCGAAGAGCGTCACGCCTAGGTCAAGCGCGCGGTGCATGAGTGCGACCGCCTCGCCTTCCGTGAACTGCCCCCACCAGCCGGTCGAGATCGTCCAGAGTCCGAAGCCGACGGCGCTGACGGTCAGGTCGGTGTTCCGATAGGTGCGGAATTGCATAAGCTTGGCAGAAGCTTAACGCGAAAGGGTGGGGGTGCAACCGCCGCCGCCCCAACGATTCCTTTTTCAAGGCCATGTCGCTGCGACGTTCCAAACACACGGTGGGGGCCGGTGCCATCGTCTCGCTCTTCTTAGCGGCCGTCGTGGCAGAAGGGCTCCAAACGGCGGGTGGGTCTGGCGGAGGCTTCATCGTCGTCACGATGGCCCTGACCGTGTTCTTCTTGCTCGTCGGTTATTGCCTGCAGCTGGTTCGCCGAGGACGGAAGCCGTCCGGCAGCCCCGAAGAATAAAAAAGCGCTGGCTGGCTTTTCGAGCGTAGATTCAAGCATGGTCTCCGCCCATCCTGACACTGCGCTCCTCATCGTCGGCCACGGTTCGACGGTGAACCCGGACTCTGGTGCGCCCAGCCTCGCGCACGCTGCCCTCATCCGGCGGCGGGGGACGTTCGCGCGGGTGGCGTGCGCATTCTGGAAGGAAGAGCCCGCCATGCGCGATTGGCCGCTGCTCTTCGACGACGACCCGGCAATTCGCCGCGTGTGCGTCGTGCCCAACTTCATCAGCGAGGGGTACTTCACGCGCACGGTGATCCCGCGCGAACTCGGCCTCGACTTCGGGCCCGATGGTGCACCTGCGCCCGTCACCGCGCGCGGCGGCCAGGAGTGGATTTATTGCCCTCCCGTCGGCAACCACTCTGCCATGACCGACCTCCTCTTGGCCCGCGCCCGCGAGGTGGCCCCCGGCGTGCCGGAGAACGAGACGAGCCTGCTCATCGTCGGCCACGGCACCGGCCTCAACGACAACAGCGCCGTTGCTGCTAAGCGCCAGGCCGAACTCCTGCGCGAGCGCTCCGACTACGCCGCCGTGCTGAGCACCTACATGGAGGAGCCTCCGCTCATCGCCGATTGGGTAAAGCTCACCGACACCCCCAACGTTGTCGTGGTGCCGTTTTTCATCTCCGACGGCTTGCACAGCTACCAGGATATCCCCGTGCTGCTCGGCATCGAAACCGAGCCGACCGCCAGCGCCAGCGAGCGCCTGCGCGGCGGCGAGGTCTTCATGCAAAACCCGCGCCACCTGCACGGCCGCGCCCTGTACTACGCGAGCGCCATCGGTACGGAGGCGCACTTCGCTGACATCATCGTCGAGCAAGCGATGTGCATTCACGCTTAGCTCGCATGGTGCGACGTTTTGTGTTCTCTCTTGGTGGTGCTTTGCTCGGCCTTCCGGCCGGATGCCTCGCCTTTTACTTCACAGGGGAGCAGGGGACCCTGTTCTCCTGGTTTTTGCCGTGCGTCTTTGCCATCGTGTTTGCGGTGGTTTCCTTCGTGGCTGGCGAGAGGTTTCTGGACGCTCTCGGCGAGATCGTCAGCCACCTTTGAAAGACCTTCGCTCCCACATGGAAGAACCCTTCCTCATCGGTCAAATCCTCGTGCGCGCCACCGCGGATGGCGGCCACGAACTGCGCCACCGCGACGACGCCGATCTTTCCGCCGACGCGCTCGAACTTCACACGGACCGCGAGGATGCCGCCGCGCTCGCGCTCTACGATGACGCTGGCGCGTACCGCCCACTTAAAACCGCCCCGAACCTGCGCCACGGCTGGCGGCTCGCTGTCCCCGACGCGGAAGGACTGCGGCTGGCGCTGGAACTCTTCTACCCGGCCCGGCTCGGTGCATGGCGGGCGTTCGAGGCCGGGCGGCTCGACGTGACGCCTCTGCGCGAAACCCTCGGCCGGCAGACGGGCATGTACCGCGTCACCGGCAAGCTCACCGACGAACAGGCCGATGCGTTGGTCGGCCGATTCTGTCGCTCGGCGGGCGGGTGCCTACGCACAATCCTCTGGCGGCGCGACGCGGCGGGAATCGTGCCTTCTACGCTCCTGCCGGCGGAGAAGTTCGACTCGGCGTGCGATCAGGCAACGGGCGAGAAGGCCGGCTCGAACTTCGTAGGACTGCTCTGTCAGGAAGCATGTAATCTCCTCGTGGCCGAAGCGCGCGCGGTTGTGAAGGGCGAGCGTCCGGCGGCAGAGGAATAGACCGCCTTTTTGCGGGTCCATCCATCCACGCGGGGCGTGTGTCCCGTGATAAGTGCTTTGGTCATGCTCCTGCGTGCTCGCAACGTTGTCACCATGGATGGTCCGCCGCTCACCGACGGTGCCGTCCTCGTGCGTGGAA
Source organism: uncultured Chthoniobacterales bacterium (assembly GCA_964246175.1). Classification (GTDB taxonomy): domain Bacteria; phylum Verrucomicrobiota; class Verrucomicrobiia; order Chthoniobacterales; family SZAS-18; genus CAHJWO01. The sequence continues at coordinate 19,220 of CAXTQD010000023.1, forward strand.
ATCTAGTCGCCGCCGTCGGTGACTGGAAAAATCTTCGGGGCGAATACCCCGGTGAGCCCGTCACCGACCTCGGCGAGGTGACGCTCTTGCCTGGGTTCATCAACGCCCATTGCCACCTCGACTACTCCGGCCTACGCCACGCCATCCTGCCGCCGAAGAGCTTCGCGGAGTGGGTCGGCCGCATCAACGCGCTCAAGCGTTCCCTGCACGAGGACGACTACCTGGCCGCCATTGCCCGCGGCTTCCGTGAATACGCCCGCTGGGGCGCGACCACGCTGCTCAACATCGAGTCCTTCCCCGAACTCATGTGGAAGATGCCCACGCCGCCACTGCGCACGTGGTGGTTCTACGAGATGATCGACGTGCGCCAGGCCGTCCCGACCGAAGAACTCGTCGCTGGCGCGCTGCTCTTCTTCCAGGAACAACTCGCCGAAAGCCGTCCCGGCTGGATCGGCGGCCGGGGTCTCAGCCCGCACGCGCCCTACACCGCGTCGGCCGAGATGTACCGGCTCACCCGTGACGTGGCTGCGCGCACCGGAATGCTTTGGACCACGCACCTCGGCGAGTCGCGCGACGAACAGGACATGTTCGTGCGTGGGCGCGGGCCGCTGCACGACTTCCTCGCCAAGCTGGGCCGGCCGGCCGACGACTGCGGCCAGGGCCGTTCCGCGCTGGCGACGCTCACCGCCGACGGCTGCCTCGGGCCGGAGTGCATCGCCGTTCACCTCAACGAATGGGAGGAGGAGGACTTCTCGCTCGTCGCCCCCGGCGGACCGCTGGCAGGCATGTCGGTCGTTCACTGTCCACTGAGCCACCGCTATTTTCAGCATCAGGAGTTTCCTTGGGCAAGGCTGCTCACCTTGCCGGTCAACCTTTGCGTGGGCACGGACAGTCCCGCGAGCGACGGTTCGTTTTCGCTTTTGGATGAACTGCGCGCGTTATCTGCCTGCATCCCAACGCTGCCGCCCGGCGGATTATTAGAAATGATCACGCGCGCTCCAGCCCGTGCGCTCGGCTTGGATGGTCTCCTAGGATGTATCCGGGTGGGTGCTTTTGCGGACCTAATCGCTATCCCTTGTGGAGAGACTGACACGCCAAACACAATTCATGCCGAAATTCTTGCCTGTCGGGAGCCAACAGTGTGGCAAATGGTAAATGGAAACAGCCTATCATCCTCGCGTGCTTGAAAATGTTTCGGATTTAAGAATTTAATTGCTTTTCAATTCTCAGTTTTGCGATAAAAGTGGCTTCATTGTTCATTTAATCATTCGTCAGAATCTTTTCCGCTGCCCCTCTTATGGCCAAGATTGTCATCATCGACGACGAGCCGACCATGGTCGAGGTCATTTCGACCTTATGCCGTGAAAACGGACACACCGTTTCTCCCTTCAATTCGGCCGAAAAGGCTTTGGAGGAACTTCCCGGTATCAACCCGCAGGTCGTCATCGCCGACATCAAGATGGAGAAGGTCACTGGCTTCGACGTGCTTCAGGAGTGTCGCCGCACCCTGCCGCAGACGGCCGTGATCCTCATCACCGCCTACGCGTCGGTGGAAAAGGCCGTCGAGGCAATGAAGCTCGGCGCGTATGACTTCATCACGAAGCCCTTCAAGATCGACGAGTTGAAGTTCACCGTGCAGCGCGCCCTGGATTACCAGAGCGCCGTGCGTGAGAACGTATACCTCAAGAAGGAGGTCAAGAACCGCTATCGCTTCGAGAACATCGTCGGCACCAGCCGAGCCATGACGGAGGTGTTCAACCTCATCAGCAAGGTCGCCGACACGGACAGCACGATCCTGATCCAAGGAGAAAGCGGCACGGGCAAGGAACTCGTCGCCCGCGCGCTGCACTTCAACAGCAAGCGCCAGAACAATCCTTTCGTGGCGGTCAACTGCTCCGCTCTGCCCGAGAACCTCCTGGAAAGCGAACTCTTCGGCCACAAGAAGGGCGCGTTCACCGGGGCGTTCCAAGACAAGATCGGCCTCTTCGAGGAAGCCGAGGGTGGCACGATCTTTTTGGACGAGGTCAACTCGATGGCGCTCTCGCTGCAAACCAAGCTCCTGCGCGTGTTGCAGGAGCGCATGATCCGGCGCGTGGGCGATACGAAGACGGTGCCGATCAACGTGCGTGTGGTAGCGGCCTCCAACGAGCAGCTCCAGGCCAAGATGCGCAATGGTTCGTTCCGCGAGGACTTGTACTACCGGCTGGCGGTGATCCCGATGGACCTGCCGTCGTTGCGTGAGCGCGTGGAGGACATCCCGCTCTTGGTCAATTACTTCCTGCAAAAGAACTCCACACAGACGAATTCCGAGCCCAAAAAGATCGAGCAGGACTCGCTCGAAGCCTTGGGCCGCTACGCGTGGCCGGGTAACGTGCGCGAACTGGAAAACTCCATCGAGCGCGCCTGTGCGTTGTGTGAGGACGGTCTCATCCGTGTGGTCGATCTGCCGCCGCACATCCAGGGCCGGCAAGGTGGCGCGGCGGGCGAGAACAACATCATCGAAATGCCCATCGGCTTGCGATTGGAAGAGTTCATCGCCAACGAGGAACGCGCCTACATCGAGCAGACCTTGCGGCACAACAACGGCTCACGCGAGAAGACGGCGAGCATGCTGGGCATCAGCATGGCGACGCTGTACCGCAAGCTCGAGTTGAAGAGCAAACAGCGGGCGTAAAAGGCCGTTGTCCAAACCGACTGGTAGGAACGGCTCTCCGAGCCATTCTTAATCTTTTCTGACGGGACTTGTCGTACCTTCCGCGATCCATCGCAGGTACGCGGGCAATCCAGCGGAGAGTTCGACCGCAACAATCTCTGGCACCTCGTACGGGTGAAGCGCCTTTAAGCGCGCTTCCAATTCCGGGTACCCCCCACGCCGGGTTTTGAGCAGAACGAGCACCTCTTCACTTTCCGTTTGCTCCCCCTGCCAGACGTAAACACTCGTCATGCCCGGCAGCACGTTGCCGCACGCGGCGAGATGTTCACCCACCAGCACGCGCGCTGCCTCCCGCGCCTTGCCCATATCCGGGAACGTCGAGAACACCAGCAAAAAGTCCGCTGCGTCCGCCATGCGCTCAGCAAACGCGCGTGCATGCCGGAACACAAGCGCCGAGAAGCAAAGCCGCGAGGTAGTAAAAACAAAAAGCCTTCCCCCGTAGAGGGAAGGCTTTTGGGCGAGAGGAAAACTTAGTGGTTTGGCTTGAACGCCAAAGGTGCCTCGCCAGCCGCCATCGCGGCGTGCTGCGCGTCAGTGCAGGGGGCGTTGGTGGGCACGGCGACAGGGGCGTCGCTCTCGCCGGTGAGATTGTTTTCAAGCAGGTAACGCTCGACCTCGTCTCCGCTCACGTCAGCGAGCATCCGGCCGTTGATCTCGATGCAGGGCGAGAGCGGCTGGCCACTCTTCTGTTCCATCTCCCAGCGGAAAGCCGGGTTTTGGATGATGTCCTTCTCGGTGTAATCAAGATCGTGCTTTTGGAGGATGGCGCGGACGCCGGCGCTCCAGCCGCAGTAAGTCTTGAGGTAAGCGGTGATTTCTGGTTTCTCCATAAGCCTATTGTTTGAAATTTCGACGATGAAATTGTCGGCGGACTTGACGAAGATGTCAACGGTCTCGGGCAGCAATGGTTCGCTGTGTTCGGTGGTGTCAACGCAATTGGGCCGAACCGGTTTGCGCAAGTTGATGCAGGTCCTTCGCCCCGTATTCCGCAAGATCCACCGCCTTCACCTTGTGGTTGTACTGTCTGGTGGAAGGCGAAGCGTAAGCAATTCCCCAGCCGGCTGCTTGCGCTTGCTGCACATCGGCTTCGGTCGCCAAGTAGACATAATGGTTCCGGGTCGCCCCGGCGGGTGAAAGGACCGAGATCATCGGTTCCCAGCCAGCCACCACCACCAGATTTTCTCCTGGCAGGTTTGCCTCTGTGAATCGGACGAACTGGGCGATGGCGCCGATCATTTGTTTCCTAGCTTGGTGGTCTGCAAGGATGGCTCCGGGCTGCACTCCCGTCGACGAGAGTTCCAGGAACGGAGAGACGATTATGCAAACACAGCAAGCCTGGAAAGCGACGCGCGGAGTGTACCGCCCAAGCAGGAACAAGGTGGCAGGGACAATCGGCAGCAAGTAACCAGCTTGGTCCGGTAGACGGAGATACGCCAGCACGTAGAGCGCGACCGTCAACCAGAGGGCCGGCACAATCATCCGGTTTGTGGTCGGCTCGATCGAGGTGCGGAGCGGCAGGCGCAGCCGCAAAAGAGTGGCCCCGAGGCCAAGGGCAAGTCCAACAAGACCCAGCGACCCCCAAACCTGCCACGTACCTAGCCTGATGATCGTCCCTGCATCCGGGCGACCATGGTTGTAGAAAGTAAAGAATTCCCAACCGTAGCGGCTCCAAACCGGGATAAACAGAACCGCCGCGCTGCAAACGGTCGCACCAGCGAACTTGGCCAAAGCGCGCCAGCGTCCTGGTTCGGAGACCGCGCCGAGAAGAACAAGCAAGATCGGGAACAACATCGCGCCGGTCGTGATCCGACAGCCGACCCCAAACCCCAGGATAACTCCGGCAAGCAGCGGACGATTCTCGATGGCCATCCACATGGCCAACCAAGTGAAAGCCAACGCCCACACGTAATCTTTCGTCGTGACACTGCTAACGAAAAAAACGGGCGTGGCGGCAAGGGCAGCCACCAGGAGGAGGGCGTCCCGTGCTTGCAGACGACGAGCAACTTGCCACGCGGCGAAGCAGGCAACCAGCCCCAGGAGGGCACTCAGCGCGTTGAGCGCGGCAGGTCCGCCTTCCCAGAACCAAGAACTGACAATCTCGTGCATCGGGTAGCCAGGGAAGCGTGAAACTTCGTACGTGCCAGTCTGGGAGATGGAACGCGCGACTCGCGCAACTCGCCAAGCATCGTTCTCGACCCCGTAGCCAGCGTTGAGGAACGGAACTCGCGAGAGGGCAATCAAGACGATTAACAGCGCGACCGTCCAACGTGCCTGGTTTTGCGTCTGGGGGCCGTGATTGTCCATGCTGCTACGGAAAGCAGAGACTGTACCATGACGATTCTACGTTGAGGTCGTCTCCGACCCACCGCAAAGTGATCGGCAACAAAAAACCGGCAAGCCTCACGGCCTGCCGGTTCTTCTGGGTCTTCCTTGTTGAAGGGAAGAAACTTACTTCTTCTTGGAGTCGCTGGGGCGGTAATCCTCCTGCGCGGCTTGGAAGGCCTGTTCGAGACCCACCATGTCCTCGCCGGGACGCAGGTTGTCGAACGCCTCGCTCTCGCGCTTGAGGTCTTCCTCGCTGTAGTTGGCGGCCTTCACCGACAACCCGATGCGACGCTCGCCCTTGTCGACCTTGATCACGCGCGCCTCGACCTCCTGGCCGACCTTCAGCACGTCCTTGACCTTGGAGACGTGGTCCTCGCTCAACTGCGAGATGTGCACCAAGCCATCGATGTCGTCCTTCAACTGCACGAACGCACCGAACGAGGCCAGCTTCGTGACCTTGCCCGTGACCAGATCACCGATTTTGTACTTCGTGTCGATGTCTTTCCACGGATCGCCGTCGAGTTGCTTGATGCCGAGCGAGATCCGCTGGTTCTGCTTGTCGATGTCGATGACCACGGCCTCGACCTCGTCGCCCTTCTTGAGCATTTCGCTGGGCTGATTGATCTTGCGCGTCCAAGACATGTCGGACACGTGGATCATGCCGTCGATGCCTTCCTCGATTTCCACGAACGCGCCATACGCGGTCATGTTGCGCACCTGGCCCTTCACGACGGTGCCGGGCGGGTATTTGGTCGAGATCTCGTCCCACGGGTTGCCTTCCAACTGCCGCAGGCCCAAGCTGATTTTCTGCTCGTCCTTGTTGACGCCCAAGACAGCCGCTTCGACTTCCTGGCCAACGCTGAGCACGTCCGCCGGACGCACGATGCGCTTGGTCCACGAAAGCTCCGAGACATGGATGAGACCCTCGACGCCCTCTTCGAGTTCCACGAACGCGCCGTACGGCACGAGGCTCGTGATCTTGCCCTTGACGCGCTTGCCGATGGGGAAACGCTCCTCGATCTTGTCCCAGGGATTGCTCTGGAGTTGCTTGAGGCCGAGGGAGACGCGCTCCTTCTCCTTGTTGATGTCGAGCACCTTGACGGTGACAGGCTGACCCGTCTTGAGCATCTCGCTCGGGTGCGAGAGGCGACCCCACGTCATGTCGGTGATGTGCAGGAGGCCGTCGATGCCTGTCAGGTCGATGAACGCGCCGAAATCGGTCAGGTTCTTGACGGTGCCGTCGACGATGTCGCCGATCTTGACGGTTTCCAGGAACGCCTGACGCTTGGCGTTGCGCTCGGCCTCGATCAGTTCGCGGCGTGAGAGGACGACGTTCTTCCGGTCGTCGTTGATCTTGACGATCTTGAAGTCGTACGTGTTGCCGACGAAGCCGTTCAGATCCTTCGGCGGGGTGATGTCGATCTGGCTGCCGGGCAGGAACGCCTCGACGCCGATGTTGACCATAAGGCCGCCTTTGACCACGCTCTTGACCTTGCCCTTGATGAGGCCGTCGCCGTGGAACACGCTGACGATCTTCTCCCAGTTCTGGCGGTGGAGGGCTTTTTCGCGGGAGAGGATGACCATGCCCTCGTCGTTCTCGAGACGCTCGAGGAGCACGTCGATCTCGTCACCAACTTCGATGTTGTCGAGATCGTCGAATTCGCCGGTGGGGATCACCCCTTCGGACTTGTAGCCAATGTCCACGAGCACCTCACGGGGGCGGACTTCGAGGATATGGCCTTTGATGATGGTCCCTTCGCGGAAGTCCTTGACGGACCGGGCGATGAGTTCCTGCATTCCTAGCATGGCAGACGCGGGCATTTGGATATCGGAAGAAACGTCCTGAGCGGGGAGCGGCGGCGATGGCCGGCGCGGGTGCGCGGACGGTTTGGGGTTGGTATTTGGTTGGTAACCTGACGTGCCAGACCATCGTGGCCGGAGCGCAGGGGACGGATACCATACCTGTAACCATCGCCCTGGCAAGCGCGGAGATGCGCTCCTGGCGGAAAAAACGACGGTTGGCAACTTGCCCTTTGCTCCGGCCGGGCGGCCGGGTAATCTCTGCCTGCGCTCCATGCCTCTTTCCCGTCGGTCCTTCCTTTCGCTGCTTGGTCTGTCGGGGGTCGGCGCGGCGACGGCTTGCGCAGCCGGTGGCAGTGGCGGGGAAGGAGGAGCGACGCACGAGGTCTTGCGCCAGCGCGACGGCGAGGGAAGCTGCGGCCCTTGCGCGGTCGGCAACTCTCTCCTGCGCGGCGACCCCGCCGCCCGCCGGGCTTTCGCCGCGCTGCCGGGCGGCAACTCCGACGCGCGGTTGGCGACGCTCATCGCGCGCTACGGTCGGCGGCCCTCAGAGGTGTACGGACGAACGCGGATGCGTTACGAGCCGGACCTGGGCGTCACCAACGACGACCTCGTCAGCCTGACCAACGACCTCCTGGCCGACTCCCACTTGCCCGAGGTGCGCGGCCAGTGGCTCGACCGGGTGGGGCAGGAAACGGGCACCGCCCACACCCGGCGCATCCATGATCTGCTGAAAGGGTCCCTGGCGCGCGGGCTGCCGGCCATCGTGGAAATCCGCGGGTATGCCGCCGACGCCATTTCCTTGAACGACCCTTGGCTGAACCTCTCCGCGCACTGGCTGGCGCTGTCCTCCGTTGAGCCCGACCTCGCCCCTGAGGCGCTCGGGTTTGGCTGCCGGTTCGCCGATTCGAGCAGCGGCCGGGAGGTGCCGGCGTTCGTGTACGCGGAAATTTTCCGGCCCTTCAACGCCACGCGCGGCTTCCGACTGAAGCCGGACGGGAGCAAGGAATGGATCTGGATCACGGGCCGGCCATTTTTGTTGCTGACGATCCCCGATCTGCCGATGTACGCCAATACCCGCGGCAACTCCGCCCGCGCGCTAGTCGCGCTGACGTACCTGCTCGCGCGGCCGGGGAGTATCTAGAGAGCTGGCGCGAACGGCTTTGTCTACACCTTCCCAGGTAGATACATCAAGAGACCAAAACGTGATCGAAGGCTAGTTAGATTAACAGGCACCCATGCCGACCTTTCCGATCATCCTTCGCTCCGCTGAGTGCCGAAGCACGTCCGTTTACCGACATTTCGGCTTCTCGCGGACACCCGAGGGCATGCACGAATTGCTTTCCGATCCTGAGCTTGCTCTCTCGCTCAAGTTCACAGCGACTCTCGCCGCCTTTGCCTCACTTTCTTGCCCGCTGCGCCTCGCTGACTTTCGTGCGTTCGTGCCCGACGCTTTCTGGCAGGAGCATTTCCGCTTCTCCTACGTCTCCGCACTCGGCGGCTGGGTGCCCATCGCTTGGGAGTCCGCGGAGTGGTTCTACTCTCTGGGCATGGGTCCAGCGCAATCTCCTTATGGTGTGCATCATGTTTATTTCATCGCCAGCCGGGAGCTGTTGCCGGACGATCCGTTCCAAGGCCGCTTTGACCCGCCGCTAGACACCGCCGTCAATCGGTTTGCGCTCGTGCATCCGTTTTTGCAGTCGGAGATGCACGAAGACACCGGCATCTACCTCTTCACCAGTGCCTGACGCTGCCCTCCAAGTGCGCTGCGGATACACTCTCGGTATGACCCAACTTCTTGAGCGTGCCCTCGACGAGGTCAACCGCCTGCCAGAAGCGGAACAAGACGCTCTAGTAATGCTTCGTCAGGTGGAGTCAGGTGGGTGGAAGCAGGTGTGCCACCAAGGGCAG
>CAXTQD010000024.1:0-27763 GCA_964246175.1 uncultured Chthoniobacterales bacterium
CGAGAATGCCTTCGCGGCTTTCAAAGTGAGAGTACAGGACGGGCTGGCTGTAGGAGATCTCCTCCGATAGCCGCCGTACGGTGACGTTGGACCACCCTTCGGTCTCCGCGATGCGTCGGGCGGCAGCGATGATCTGCGCCCGGCGGGCCTGTTTGTCCCGTTGTTTTCGTTCCGCGATTCGGTTCTCTGCCAGCGTCGTTGCCATGAAAGAAAGTATAGCGCCGCTAGGATGAAGACGACAGTTTTTCCCAATCCGCTTGACTTGTGAACTAGCGATGCTAGATTTTATAACACTTCAATATCCTTGGCGGCACATCACGGGATTCGAGGAATGAAAGAGAATCCACATGTTCAATCCAAAATCAGCGAGTCAGCACGCAGTAGACGAGTTCTTTCGGGCCCTGTCCGACGCGATCTTGCCGGGACATCTCTGACGTTGGTTGCCCTTCCATGAGTCAAAGCGCCTCAAAACCCTGTTAAGGAAAACTTCCTATGCTCAACGCTATCCCGCTTTATCTGGCAGCTCTCCTGGCCGTGTCGGTCATCATTCTCGGCTGTTTCTACCTCGTGTCGCCTGCACGGATGACGGGATCCTTTGGTCTCAACCCCCCCGCGCCTGACGATGACACCCGTGCCTGGCTGCGTCTCAAAGGCATTCGGGACATGGTCTCTGGATTGGTCGTGCTGGCCATGATGCTGACTGCGGACCGGCGGTTGGTCGGCGTCGCCCTGCTGGTTGAGGCTGTCATTCCGCTGGGCGATATGTCCATCATTCTGGGGTCGGGCGGGTCGAAGGCGAAAGCGTTCGCAATTCATGGTGTCACCTGCGCGGTGATGCTCGTCGTCGGCCTTTTCCTCATCCACGTCCTGTGAGAGAACAGCCGTTGCCAGTCGTTTCTTCGTCCTAACTTTCTTCGCTTTGCGAAGCCTTGCTCTTGGCGAGATAGGAAGATTCGGAGCGGTCGGTCGAGGCGCAAACATTCAGATGAAGATACATCCAATGAAGATTCTGGTTATTGGAGCAGCGGGAAAGAGTGGTCGGGCTGTCGTCGAGCAAGCCGTGATCGCCGGTCATCATGTAACCGCCTTTGTCCACAAGAATGGGGTCCATTCGCCTAGCTCAAGTGTGCGCGTCATTGAGGGCGATGCCAGGGACCGGCCCACGATGGATTCAGCCATGCTCGGCCAGGATGCCGTGATCGACGCGATAGGCGGTAAGCTTTCGTTCAAGACGACCACGCTTGAAGCAAGTGCAGCCGCAACGGTCATTGCCTCCATGCAGTCAAACGGAGTTCGCCGCCTCATGGTCACTTCCGTGATAGGCGCAGGAGAGAGCATCGCGAATACGAACTGGTATGAACGTCTGTTTTTGTCCACCCTCCTGCACAGCGAGATGAAGGACAAAGCAGCGATGGAGGCGATCGTGGGTGCGAGTGGCCTCGGCTGGACTATCGTTCGCTTACCCTTTCTCACCGATGATCCACCAACCGGGAACATTCACGTCTTTTCTGCTGAAACCGGTGAGATCGCTCATAAACTGACTCGTGCCGATCTCGCTGCTTTCATGCTCGCTCAGATTCCCAGCGATCAATATCTTCAGAAGACTGTCGCCGTGGGCAACAGCTAGGTGGCACGAGCACCAGGGAACCAGAAAGGGCACTTGAAGTCCAATCGGACAAGAAAATTGTTACTGGCACGTGAAAGTTGAAAGCCGTGATGTGGTATGACTACTCAGGAACTATTATGTATTTGAAGACGATAATGAGAACTTTCGAACTTCGCGTTTACAAACTGCGCACCAAAGAGGCGCTGGATTTCTACATGAATGAGATCTATCCCCGCCATCTAAGGAGCTTCCCACTCTTTGGAATTGACGCCCACGGCTTCTGGACCGCCAAGGAGGATGCCGAGCATCGCCTCTTCGTGCTGGCCTCCTATGGCGCAGGCGAAGATCCCGGCGAAGTCGCTCAACGGTATATGCAAAGCGAAGGGTTCGCTGAGGACATCAGGAACTTTCATGTATCGGACATCATTGGCGTCGAATCGACAATTCTCGTACCTTCAACAAGCTCTCCCCTTCAATGACGTAACCCACGCCGGGGATGACGCGAGCGAGGCTGCTTGATCGTCGGCGGTGTCGGCGGTGAACCCTTGCACCGCCGTGGGCACGGTTTCGCCGGATCGGTATAAGCAATGGTTATCGTCAGACAAGAATCATGGTATTTCCAAGAATCCCCGGAACGTCGGATGTTTTGCTTGGAACCAGCATCGCCGCTGGCCCTTTGTTTAGCGTGCGCACACGCGCGAGCAAATGGCGGCGGTAACGATTGCCACACATTGAAGGTTCTGGCCGTGCCGCTGGAGCCGAATCCCTCTTCGCCATGAACACCAAAGCGCAACTCTCCGACGAACAATCCGCCGACGGCTCGTTCAAGCGCCAGGAGGACGCCTTCCGCGGCCGGGTGACCGCCGATGGTGCCTCCGGCTATCCCGCCGTGGCTGGGCGCTACCACCTCTACGTCTCGCTGGCATGCCCGTGGGCGCACCGCATCGTCATCCTGCGCCAGCTCAAAGGACTGCAAACTGCCATCACCATGACCGTCGCCGATCCAGTCCGCGACGAGCGCGGCTGGGCCTTTCGCGACGGGCCAGGGCACTCGGCCGACCCGGTCAATGGCTTCCGGTTCCTGAGCGAAGCCTACACGGCCACCGACCCCGGCTACCGGGGCCGCGCGTCCGTGCCGGTGCTCTGGGACAAGGAAACGGGGCGCATCGCCAGCAATTCCGACGACGACCTGCTGCGGATGCTCGGCCATGAGTTCGACGCGGTGGCCGGCAACCCGGGCTTGGACCTGTATCCAGCGAAGCGCCGGGCGGACATTGATGCGTTGAACACCCACGTCTACGCGACGGTGAACGACGGCGTGTACCGCGCCGGGTTTGCCGCCACCCAGGCCGCCTACGAGGCCGCCGCGTACCCGCTCTTTGCCACCTTGGACGAGTTGGACGCGCGGCTGGCCGGACGGCGCTACCTGTTCGGTCCCCGGCCGCTGGAGACCGACTGGCGGCTGTTCGTGACATTGGTGCGCTTCGATGTGGCGTACTTCGGACTCTTCAAGTGCAACCTGCGCCGGATCGTGGACTACCCTAACCTCTCCGGCTACCTGCGCGACCTCTACCAGGTGCCGGGCGTGGCGCAGACGGTAGACTTCGACCACATCAAGCGAGGCTACTATGCCACCCACGAGGCCATCAACCCCACCCGCATCGTGCCGGTGGGCCCCAGGCAGGACCTCACCGGTCCGCATGGCCGCGAGCAGCTTGGGTGAAGGGGAAAGGCGGGAAGAAGAGATGCTTGCGTGTGGTCGAGGAATTTACCGCTTGAGCAAGAGCGTCGAAGCTATCCCCTATCCGTTCACGCGCCATGACTTACCAAGGGACGGTTCGGCCCAGATAATCGAGATACTGCAAGCCGGGAGTGCCATGCTTCGAGAGAAGCACGTTCACCAGATTCGGGACGCTCTCCTCAATGCTCAGGCGAGCATCCGGCCCTCCCAGGTCCGTGCGGACCCAGCCGGGTGCCATCAGCACCATCGCACGGGATGACTTGGGCTCTCGGGCTGCGAAACTGCGCAGAAACATGTTCAGGGCCGCTTTGCTGCCGCGGTAGACCTCGCGGCCTCCCGTCTCGTTGTTGCCGATGCTGCCTTGCCCCGACGACATCGCGCCGATGGTCCCCGCCGGGGAGACCAGATCCTGCAGGGCCTCGATGACCCGCATGGGACTCAAGGCATTGGTCATCATGACGCGCAGGAACTCCTCCGTCGTCACGTCGCCGATCTTCACGTGCTCGGGGTTCGTGGTGGTGCCGGCGTTGACGAAGAGCATCTCAAACACTTTGCCTGACAGGCGGTGGCGCAAGGCGGCGATCTGCGCCGGCTCGTTGATGTCGAGGGTGTCGATTTGCAGCCGACTTCCATAGTTCTCGGCCAGTTCGTGCAGCCGGGTTCGGGTGGCCCCATCCCGAACCGTGCCCACGACGCTCCAGCCTTTCTTCAGGAACTCGGCGGCCATCGCATGGCCGAGCCCGCGCGAGGCTCCGACGATCAGGAGAGTGGGGGCGGCCTGACTGGGAGCACCGGCAAAGGCAGGCTTTGAATCCTTTGTTGGTTCGATCATCAGCCAAGCTAACGAACCCGCGCGACCAGCGCCAGACGCACCGGACGCAAAGAATGGTTGCAGGCTGCGCTACACCATTGTCCTGGCGCAGGCTATCCTCGAGACCATGGAGAGCATCGATTTGAACCTGCTGGTGGCGTTAGATGCGCTGCTCACCGAAAGCAGCGTGACCAAGGCGGCGCGCCGCCTGGGCCTGAGTTCCTCCGCGATGAGCCGGACGCTCGCGCGGCTGCGGTCCGCGACCGGTGATCCTCTGCTGGTGCGCGCCGGACGCGGGCTGGCACCCACGCCGCATGCCGCGGCGTTGCGGGATCGCGTCCGCTCGCTCAACCTGGAAGCGCACACGGTTCTGCGGCCAGCCGTCAATCCCCTGGACGTGGCCTCTCTCAAGGTCACGTTCACCCTCCGGGCCGGTGAATGGTTCATGGAGCGCATCGCGGCCCCGCTGGTGGCGGCCATCGCCGCCGCCGCGCCGCGCGTTCGTCTGCGTTTTGCGCCCAAGCCCGACAAGGACTCGCGCTTGCTCCGAGAAGGGCTGATCGACCTGGAGATCGGCGTGTCCGCGTGGTCGGCACCAGAAGTACGCACGCGGTTGCTTTTCCGCGACGAGTTCGTGGGGGTAGCCCGGATCGGACATCCGCTCCTTGCCGGCGGGAAGGTGACCCCGGAACGTTATGCGGCCTGCCACCATGTCATGGCGTCGCCGCAGGGGGATTTCCGCGGGCCGGTCGACGAGGCCTTGGAGCAGCTCGGGCATAGGCGAACGGTCGTCGTGGTCGTGCCCGGCTATCCAGACGCCATGCGGGTCGCACGCACCTCAGAACTCGTGGCTTCGGTGCCACGTTTGTGCCTGGATCAAGCCACGGTGACCGACCAAGCAGCCGTTCTGGGGCTGAAGACCTTCGATCTGCCGATCCAACTGCCGACCATCCTCATCGCGGCGATGTGGCATCCCCGGATGGACGCCGATCCGGCCCATCGCTGGCTGCGCGGCACCGTCATCGCCTTTTGCACGAAGGCATCCCCTGGGTGGGGAAATTAGGTGGGGCGCAGGTGACCACACGCACCTCGAACAGTTTGCTCGCAGCCAGCGTGGACGCAGTGGATGGGCAACGAACCGGACGCCATCGCCCTCATCGTCGGCATCCCGTCCGAGCCGGTTCGCGTGCTTGATCCCTGCGCGGGTTTTTCCAGAGGTGGCCGTCGCAAGCGCCGCCGATAGCGATGGAACATCATTGCATCGATGGTCGGTTGTCATGCGTGGGCCTCATCATGCGCTCAATCGTATTCGTGTCGTCATTTTCTGTTTCCTTCTGCGGGGTGGTTTTTCGTCAAAGCGCAAATTCCATCAAGTCGCGTCCAATCGTAATTTTGCCGTCGAAAATTGCGTTCATGCCGGTGGTATAAGCGGTTTCGGCTTCATTCGTGCGGCGTGGCTGCGGAATGTGATGGGTCAAAACCAAATGCTTGACGCGGGCGTCGCGCGCGATTTGTGCGGCCTCCAGCGTCGTGGTGTGGTATTTGGCCGGGTTGAGAACCTGCGTCGCAAAAGCCGGATTTTCTTCCGCCATGGCATCGAGCCATTGGTGTTGAAACGCTTCGTGAATCAATAAATCAGCTCCTTCCGCATAATGGACCGTGTTGCGAACCGGACGCGTGTCCCCGGAGATCGCCAGTTTCCTACCGCCGTATTCGAAAACATAACCCACCGCAGGTTCGACCGGCCGATGATCGACCGCGAAAGCCGTCACCTTTACGCCGTCGCCTTCATAAATCACGCCTTCGTCGAGCATCGTGTAATCGATCTGCGCGCCCTGAGGGTTCGATTTGTTAAAATCCAGACGAAAGCCGATGTCGTAATTCATCGCGCGGCGAATGGGCTCGATGATCTCACGCGTGTTGGTCGGCCCGTAAACGCGCAGCGCGTTTTTCCGTTCCTCGATGACGCCGACATGTGTGCGCCACCCGGAAATGAACAAATCGAAAAATCCGGAATTGTGGTCGCTGTGATGATGCGTGAAAAATACATCCTCAACGCGATGCGGCATCACGCCGCACGCGATGAGTTGGCGCACGGTTTCACCGCCGCAATCGACCAAAAAAGCACGCTCTCCCGCTAAAATGACAACTCCGGGCTTGGCTGCCTCGGGAAAAGCGCGCGGCGTTCCTGTTCCCAGGAGAATCGCGGTCAAGGTTGGCGCATGGCGCGCGCGCAGTGGGGTTGGCTGGATAAATGCGTCAAATTGTGACATTCGAGTACGTGATCATGAGAAATCGGCACCCGCGCAAATAGTATCACTGCATCCAAGCCGCGCGCTACGCCCGAACGGACTCAAGCTCAGCGACAGAGGCTGGCGACGCAAGACGTGGAATACAGGGAAACCCGAACTGCCAGCGCCTCGTTCGCTGAAGGTATGTTGAGGCGGCGCGGTGGAGCGCGAGTCGGAGCAGAGTCAATGGAGCCGTGATAGGACTTGCTTGCCTTCGCCTCTACCCATCGTACAAGTCAGACCTGCTATGCCATCGCCCTCGCCTTCGTCTCTGCAAATCGCCGTCCTCGGTGTGGGTAAGATTGGCACGGCCTTCGCCTTCCAACTCGCTCGCACCGGCCAGCACGAGGTCTCGGTCGTCGCCCGCCCGGGCTCCTCCCGGCTCCAGCAACTGCAACGCGATAGTGGGATCGTCAACGTCAAGGGCGAGCGAGCCAGCGTGCGTGTCATTGACACCCTCGACGAACAGACGCCCTACTATCTGGTCATCGTCACGCTGCTCGCTCATCAACTGGACGCGGTGCTGCCGGTCTTGCAGCGGAGCGCGGCCCGGTGCATCCAGTTCATGTTCAACACCTTTGAGCCGGAACGGCTGCGCGACGCGGTGGGGGCGGAGCGTTGCGCCTTCGGCATGGCGTTCGTGCAGGCCAACTTCGACCCGGACGGCAAGCTCAAAGCCACCATTGGCGCTGGTGGTCAGAAGACCCTCCTGAGCCAAGGGCGTTGGGTGGAGGTGTTCAACGCGGCGGGCCTGCCCGCGACCCTCGAACCCGACATGCCGCTGTGGCTACGCTGCCACGTGCCGCTGTGTGTCGCCTTTGAAAGTGTTTCGGCAGCGGGTGAGCGGCGCGGAGGCGGGGCGTCGTGGAGCGAAGCGATCGTCCTCGCGCGCGGAATGCACGCGAGCTTTGCGCTGATCCAGGGGCTTGGCTACCGGCTGTACCCGAAAGGGAAGGCTCGGCTCAAGGGCTGCCCGGCGTGGGTGGTCGCGGCCATGCTCTGGTCCGTGTCTCGCCTCCGGTCGTTCCGCGAGTTGTTGGCGACCGGGGCAGACGAATGCCGCGCCCTGGTGGATGCGATGGCGGCGGCGGCACCGCAAGCCAACCCGCCGGTGGAAGTGGCGAAGCTCCAGGCGATGAAGCCCGTGTAAAGAACAATCGGCGGTCTGCTGAAAGTGCGGTGTAGTCAGGCGGCCGGGAGCAGACAAGACGCGACCAGCAAAACCAACGCGGCCAGCAGCACGCCGACGCGCACCGCATGGAGCGCGTCCCATCGACGGCGCAACTCCCGCCAGTTGGCGGGCAGGGATTCCGGCTGCCAGCGGGCCACCTGATTGTTGATGGGCACGGGCAGGAGCACGGTGTAAACGATCATGGCCGCGAAGAGGCCCGCCGCCACCAGCGCCAACCCGTGGCCCGGCGTGCCGGCAGGCCGCGCCGAGAAAGCCACCGCGCCGCTCAGCAGGAGGGTCAGCGCGTACCAAAACGGCATCGCGCGGCCCAGGGCTGCCGCAAGCGCCTGGGCGGCACGGACGTGCGTGGCGTCGTCCAGGGCCGAGATGCGCGGGTGGAAGAAGACGGCCACGGCCAACTCGTTGCCGACCATCGTGCCCGCGACCACGATGGCGGCAAGCTCAAGGAGAAACGTGAAAGAGAACATACAGGCTGTGAGTAACGAACCGTCGCGGGAAATCCCTAATGTTCAACGATCTTCTCGTCTTCGACCCGGTGCAGGTCGACGTGGGGCGCACGGGTCGCCTGCGTGTGTGTGCCTTTGGCCGCGATGAACACGAAGTCGCCCTGGCCCAACAAGCATTTGATCTCGTCGCTGGTGCGGTGCCGCATAAGCGCCTCCACGTCACGCGGAAACTCCGCGACCCCATCACGATTCGTGGTGTCCTCTGGTTCTTGGCGGGTGCCGGGCCGGGTTGGTTTCGATGAAAAGCGAGCTTGCCGGCGTCACCACATGGGCAAGCCCCAGCGCGCGAAGACGACTTCGGTGACGCCTCGGCGCTGGCGCGGGGATCGCTCCATCCTGGCGAAGTGCTCCGGCAGCGCGCCGGGATCTCCCCGGTACCCGAGCGCCCAGCAGGCGGCCGGATCGAAGTCCGCCGGCACCTCCAGGGCAGCGAGCAGGGCCGTGGCATCGTAGCCCGCCATGCCGTGGACGTACAGCCCGAGCGCCGTCGCCTGGAGAGCGAGGTTGGCCGAGGCGGCCCCCACGTCGTGCGGGGCGACGGCGTTGGGCTGGCCGTTGTGCGAGAAGGTGCGCTTGGCAAAGCTGGCGAAGAGCACCGGCGCGCTCCTGGCCCAGCCCTGGTTCGCCTCCGTCAGGCAGCTCAGGATGCGTCCGTGCGTCTCGTCACCGCGCCGCCCCACGACAAAGCGCCAGGGCTGTTCGTTGTAGGAGGACGCCGCCCAGGTGGCGGCGGTAAAGAGCGTGCGCAGGTGGTCCTCGCTGACGGCTTGATCGGAGAACGCGCGCGGGCTCCAGCGGCGGAGCAGCAGCCCCTCCACGGCGGCGTCCGTCGTTCCTTGCTTGAGGTCGTCGAGAGAATCGGGTGTGTTCATCAATGAGCGTAGAGGTTGAAGGATGGTTGTTTGCTTTCCCGGCGGTGAAGTAAGTGGCGCGAAGGTGGTCCCTCTGGACGGAGCAGCCTCATTGGCGGTGGAGTGCCTGCACGAAGTGGAGTTCGATGGCGGAGAGAGGCGCGCCGATCTCGTGCATCGCGCCGCCCGTCTTGAGCGAGCCCAGATCCACGGCGGCCAGCCCGGTGCTGTTGATCAGGCCGACGACGATCCCCCTGGCTTCGGCATCGTCGCCGGAGACGAAGAGGACGGTGCGGGGCTTGTGCGCCGAGAAGTCTTGTATCCAGGACATCGGCATGTTGCTGATGGACTTGACCAGCCTTGCGCCCGCAGCCATCCCGGCGACGATCTCGCTGGAGGTGCGGCCCTCCAGCGCCGCGCGTGAGCGGGCCACGCCCTGCGAACTGAGGTCCGGCTGGGGGTCCACGTGGGCGTTAGTGGCGTCGATGAGGATGCGCCCGTGCCAGTCGATGCCCTCGAGCGCCCTGGCGACCTTGGACCAGTTCACGGCCAGGATGACGACCTCGCAGTCGGCCGCTTGCTGCCGGGTTCCCGCGCTCGCGCCGGGGCCAAGGTCAGCGATGAAGCCGGCCAAGGTTTCGGGACCGCGGGAGTTGGAGACGACGATGGTGTGTCCGGCGTGGAGCAGATGGCGGCCGAACGTGCCGGCGACGTTGCCGGCACCGATGAATCCTACTTTCATGTTGGTTTTTTCTCTCTGGTTGGGTTTGCGATGGAACGTGCTTGGCAGGCCGGCGCGGCACTGGAATGAAGTCCTTTCCCATGGAGTCGCCGACAGACTGAAAACGCGGAGATCATGGCTTCTCCAGGTGGCCGAGGTTTAATCAGCCGCGAGTGTTTGCCGCCACCGGTTGAGCCGGGGTTCGTCTGCCAAAGCCCCGGCCGTAAACGACGAACGCAGCCAGGCTCAGCAGGACGACGGTGACCACCGCATGGGACAGTTCGCCGCGGGAGAGATGAAAGCCGGTGGCTAGCACCATGATGGTGCCCAGCCCCACTGCCGCCCACGTGGTCAGAACGGGCATGATCCCGGTGAAGGCGGGCAGGAGGAGACCGGCTGCACCGGCGAGTTCACAAACGCCGATGAAGCTGACCAGAGCGCGTTGATCGGCCATCTCCGGGGCCATCGCCGCATAATGGGCGAAGGCGAACAATTTCATGGAGCCGGAGGCGGCGAAGACCAGGGCCAGCAGAACTTGAGCAATCCAGAGTGCAATTTTCATAAAGGGAGACGTGACGAGGAGTTTCCGTGATGAGGGAACTGTCCGCGCGGTCCACGAGCCTGGGAAATACCATGATTCTTGACTCCTTATAACCATTGGTTATGCTCGGCGCATGGAACTGCGCCACCTGCGTTACTTCGTTGCCGTGGCGCAGGAGGAGAACGTTTCGCGCGCGGCGTCGCAACTCCACGTCTCGCAGCCGGGCATCAGCCGCCAGATCCATGACCTGGAGGATGAACTCGGGCTTCCCTTGTTTGCACGGACCGGCAAATCCGTGCGCCTGACGGCGGCCGGCAAGATTCTCTTAGCCGATGCGCGCGACATCCTTGCGCGCACCGCCGCCGCGGTGGCAAAGGCCCGCGCGAGTTTCACGTCTCCAGCGCAACTCCACATCGGCTACGTTCCCTCCGGGACGGTGGAGATCTTACCCCGCGCCCTGCGCCTCTTCAAAAGCCGCCTTCCCGGCGTACAGGTGACCCTGCATGATCTGTCCGCCGAAGAAATGCAGCCGCTGTTGCTCCAGAAGAAGTTGGACGTCGCCCTGACGGTGCTGCGGCACAAACTGCCGCGCGCACTCGGCCTCAAAGAACTGGCGCGCTACGAGACGTGCGTGGCGGTTGGAGTGACGCACCCGCTGGCGAAGGCAAAGTTCGTCCGCCTCGAACAGATGGCGTCAGAACCCGTGGCGACCTACACGCGCAAGGACTATCCCGGCTACCACGAGAACCTGGAAAAGATGTTCGCCACCGTCGGCTGCAGGCCGCGCCTTGGCAGCGAGCACGACAGCGGATCGAGCCTGATCGCCGCCGTCGCGGCCGGGCACGAGTTTGCGCTGCTGCCAAGCTGTGTGCGTGGCGCGGCCGGAGCCCGCCTGAAGCTCCTGAAGCTGCGTCCGGCGCTGCCGCCGTGGATCATCGTCGCGCTCTGGCGCAAGGACGCCGAGACCGAAGCGGTGAAAGCCTTCATCGCCGCTGCTCTGCCAAGCCGACGGAAGGGTGAGCGGAGGGCCGGGGTGCCACGACTCGCAGGAAAGCCCCGCTGAACGCGTTGGGAGATGAACCATGACGATCTGATCCGGTGGTACACCCTCAGCGAACTCGACTTGGCTTTGGCCCGCCAGCGCCGCGGCAACGCCTATCGGCTGGGTTTTGCCTTGCAGCTTTGCTTGCTGCGCTATCCGGGACAGGGATTGGGTTGCAGTCGGTTGCTTCACTTCGCCGCCCCACATCTGTGTCCGTTACCGTCTCTTGCTATTTATGTGCAAGTTATTATTATGCAATGTGTTATAGAATAATCATTATTGTAAAATATTTTGGATGTTAGCGTGCAAACTACCGTTATTATTGAAAATCCCTAGCAGAGGGCCGAATCGGCAGGCAAAAACTTGCTCTCAGAGGCAGTCGCCTCCACTTTCCGATGCGTGAGGCCGTCAAAGGGCGGGGCCATCCATGTTGCGGCACCGACGCAGTAGAACGGCTCGAAGCCGCCGGTCATCAGCCATTGGCCAGCGCCTTCAGGTCATTAGGACCAGAGCGAACGGCGAGCAAGCGGCATGGCCGGGGAGGCAGTGGCCCGAACTCGGAACGCGCATAGGGGCGTGGCGGAGGAACGGTCGTTCGTACCGTGCACCCTCCTTCCGAAAGGAGACAAGCTGCAGGCTTGGCAGTTGCGTTCCTTTTCGTTCCGTCCTTTGCTCCTTGCACACTGATGAGGATCCGTTCTTTCACTCTCGCCACCGCTTGGAGCGCTACAATCGCGGTCCTGTTCCTTCCTTCCAGAGAAGCAGGCTGTCAGGAGGCACCACCAGCGGCCGTTTCTTCGCCGACCGCGCCCGGCTCGGTCCATGCGGCCAAGATCACGGTGCTCTCCACCATGATGACCGACCGGCTCGGCTTCGCGGAGTGGGGCTTCTCGGCCCTGGTGGAAGTGGAAGGCCGCC
The DNA here is from genome assembly GCA_964246175.1 of uncultured Chthoniobacterales bacterium. Classification (GTDB taxonomy): domain Bacteria; phylum Verrucomicrobiota; class Verrucomicrobiia; order Chthoniobacterales; family SZAS-18; genus CAHJWO01. Next base: position 12,221 of record CAXTQD010000024.1, read on the forward strand.
GCGTGCTCTTCGACACGGGCGGACGGCCGGACACGGTGCTCAAGAACGCGCGGGAACTCGGGCTGGACCTCTCCGGCGTCGAAGACGTGGTTCTTTCCCACGACCACTGGGACCACACGATGGGCCTGGTCACCCTGCGGCGTGAACTGATGAAGGCGAACCCCAGGGCGCTCGGCCGCGCCCACGTGGCGCGCGGCATCTTCCTGGAGCGGGTCTTCCCGCCGGGCTGGGGCAGCGGGCAGCCGCTGACGATGGCGCAGATCAAGACGGACTACGAGGCGCTTGGTGGCACGTTTATCGAGTCCGCCGGACCCACGGAGCTGCTGCCCGGAGCGTGGCTGACCGGGCCGGTGCCGCGTCCTTACCCCGAGAAGAACTGGTCGCCGGGCGTCAAGCTGCACAACCCTGCAGGGCCGGGCCTGGTGGAAGACACCATCCCGGAAGACCAGGCTCTCGTGCTCGACACCGACCGGGGGCTGGTGGTGCTCACCGGCTGCGGACACGCGGGCGTGATCAACATCCTGGACTACGCCCGTAAGATCGTGCGTCCGGCACCGGTGCACGCGCTGCTCGGAGGCTTGCACCTGTTCGCAGCCAAGGAGGAAACGCTGGCTTGGACGGCAGGCAAGCTCAAGGAGTTCGGCGTGGCGCAGATGCTGGGCGCGCACTGCACGGGCATCGAGCCGGTGTACTTCTTCCGTGCGCGTCTGGGCTTGGAGCCGAAACGGTGCGAGGTGGCCACGGTGGGTGCCACCTTCGAGCTGGGCAAGGGCATCACCACCGGTCCCATCGCGCAGTAGCCAAAGATGGTTGAAACGAAAGACGGCACCGATCTTCACGCCGGATGGTCGGTGCTTATGGCGACGAGAAACCCTCGTGTGCTAAGTTCGTGGCGATGACGACGCCATCCTCTCGCGCCGAGGACACTTTGAACCTGGCTGACCGCGTGCGCGGCGCGATCTGGGGGCAACTGGTCGGTGACGCCTACTGCCTGGGCACGCATTGGATCTACGATCTGGACGAACTTCAGCAAGCTTACCCCGGCGGGATCCATGGCTTCGAGCTTCCCGCGACCGACCACTACCACGCGGGCAAGGTCGCCGGCGACCCGACCCATTATGGCGACGCCGCGTTGCTGCTGCTGCAATCCGTGGCCGGGCGTGGGCAAGTAGACCCACAGGATTTCGATCGGCGGTTCGTCGCCCGTTTCGGCGCGGCCGACTACCATGGCTACCTCGACCACTCGATGAAGGACACCCTGGCCAACGCCGCGGCGTTCACGCGCGATCGTCCGGGCGAGGCTTTTGCTTTCCATCAGGGTGGCGACGACGACCAACTGGCCACCGTCTCGCGGCTAGCTGCGGTCGTTGCGCTGGCTGCCCTGCGAGGCACCGGGCAAGCGGAGCTTCTGCGCCAGGTGGAGGCCGTCACCCGCGTCACGCAGAACAACGAGCGCGCCGTCGCCTACGCCAAAGCGGACGTACTGGTGCTCGCCGCTCTGTTGACGGGCCAGACCGTGCCCGCCGCCCTCGCTGTGGCCGAGGCTTCCATCCTCGCACTCGCTCCGGAACACGGCGAGGAAGTCCGCGAGAAGTTCCGTGCGGCCGCGAACGCCGCCGCCAAAAGCGTGGAAGCAGCCACGGCGGAGTTCGGCCAATCCTGTCCGCTGGAGCACTCCTTTCCTTCCGCGATGCATTGCTTGTCCAAGCACGCCGACTCCTACCCCGAGGCCATGCACGCGAACGCGGCGGCCGGCGGCGACAACGCTGGACGCGCGGGGATGCTCGGCGCTTGGCTGGGCGCGCACCTGGGTCTGGATACCCTCCCGGCCGGGTGGTGCGAGCGTCTCGGTGCGCACAGGCAAATCGAAGGCACCATTGAAAAGCTGTTAGTCGCTAGCTGACCTCCGAAGGCCATCCATCTTCGGGAAGCCATCAGCCAGTGATCAAGGAGCGTCTGAGCGCTCGATCCTAGCTTGAGGATGGGTGGCGTACTCGGCCCACGAGCCATCGTACAAGTTGACCTGCGATGCGCCGGCAAGTTCGAGTGCGAGTGAGACCACCGCAGCCGTGATCCCGGAGCCGCAGGTGGTGGTGATCGGCCGGGAGAGATCCACGCCTTTGGCTCGGAAGAAGGTGGCCAAGTCAACCGGTTGCTTCAATCGACCCTCCAAGACAAGGTCGGTGAAGGGGACGCTGGTGGCCCCAGGCATGTGCCCGGAAGGTAGCCCGGGCCGTGGTTCCGGGGCGGTGCCGGCGAAGCGACCAGCCGAACGCACGGCCAAGACTTGGGCTCTGGCGGCGAGCAGGAACTGTAATTGCTCAAAGCTGACGACTGCCTCGGCGTTGAGCCGGGCCTGAAAGCTGGCGGGTGCCCTTTCCACGGGCCCGGAAGCAGTAGGCAGCCCGGCTTCGATCCAGGCTTTGAGCCCGCCGTCTAGCAGGTGAACATCCCGGACCCCGAAGGTGCGCAGCATCCACAGGGCACGTGGAGCGGAAAACACTCCCTCTTGTTCGTAGACGACAAAGGTCGCAGTTTTGCGCAGACCGAGTGCGCCCATGCCGCGCGCAAAACTCTCCGCCGAGGGTAATGTATGAGGCAAGCCGGAGGCCGGGTCCGAGAACGCCTCGATGTCAAAGAAAATGGCCCTGGGCAGGTGCTGGGCGAGGTAGTGGACACGGGTGTCCACGGGCGACAGGACACCGACAGGCGGCAACGTGGCGTCGAGGATGACCGCGTTTGGATCGTCGAGGCGGGCGGCAAGCCAAGCGGGAGAGACGAGAAGACTCATCGGTGGTACATCGCCGTTTGTGATGGGTCTGGCTGGAGTGTGCGTGGCGGACCCGGCAACCGTGCGTGACTTCGGTCCGTCTTGGACGGCTCGCTGATGGCAGCTTCCTGAAAGCGTTGGCGGATGCTCGAACCTCCCGGCCGCCGCGTCACATCCACCTCGTAGAAGTGCAGCGACACAGTGACCATCGGTGCTGGTGCAACGGCATCGACCCGGTGGATGTCCTGCTCTCCCGGTGGCACCACGGTGACACTGCCGGCGCGCAGGATTGTCTCGCCGACCGGGACCACCGTGTTCGCGCCGGGAACAACCCGTTCGTAGCGTGTCTTCCGCTCGGCTCCCTGGTACAGGCCGACCACGCAGGCCGCATGGTGGTCGTGGATCGGCGTGCGCTGACCGCATGACCATACCAATGCCAGAAGCGAGAGATCAAGCCTTGCATCAGACCAGAGCAACACGGTGCGGTAGCAGTCGCCTGGCGTCGGGATCATCTGCTCCTCGCTGAGCAAACCCGGACAGCGCAGCAGTTCGCGCATGGCCTTGGCCAGTCTGGCATGACGCAGCTTCACACCCGGACAACCTCGTTGGAGGTCGGCAGCCCGTTCCACGAACCAGCCCAAACCGTGACATTGTTCTGTGAGCACGCTCATCGTTGCGCCTCCTTGCGATGGAAGTTGGTCAGAGGTCCTGGCCATAGGCAATGAACTGGCGGTACTCGCGTAGGATCGTGTCGAGCGCGGCGATGGCTGCGGCGGCTTGTTGTTCGGCTGGGAAACTCTGGGGGGAGTTGAAAACGATCTCGAAGGGCAGGGGCCTGAGTTCCGCCGGGTTGCTCAACCCACCCTCGTGGCACAGCGAGATCAATCCCCCACGTGCCGGGAACCCGGCGACGGTTTCACCGGAGGCCACCGGCAAGATTTTCGCCGCCGCGGCCAGGGCGGGCTTGGCCAGCGCTTCGGTCAAGGTCGTGCCCCGCGCGAAGGCGTAAGCCCCCGCCGCTGTCTTGTCGCTGTGCAGGGCCACCAGCCCCGCAAACTGAAGGACGCCGAGTTCGCGCTCCAGGTAGTACACTTCCGGCTGGCTGCTGCCACGCCAGAACTCCTGGCCGAGATCATACCCCGCGCGCGATTGGCGCGTGCCGTCTTCGAAGCCGCTGGGGTTGCACACCGGGTAGGCATAGACCTCGTAGCCCAAGGCCCGGTACGGCTCCTGGACCAGCCTAAGTAGGAAGTCGCGTAGCGCCGCCGCTCCCTCTGGCTCGTCGCCGTGGAGGGCGGCGAACAGCCCGAGGCGGATCGTCGCGCCGCCACCCGGTGGACCCTGAAACACGAAGCGCGGCAGCCGGTAGCGGCAACTGCCGTGGTGGAAGTCGCCCACCGGCGAGTAGCGCAGGCGCGAGTTGGGCCGGCTGGCGTGCGCGACCAGAGGAGCTAGCAAGCGATCTACTGCGTTGTCTCTGGCAGGGAGCACGTCTAGGTCGGGAAGTGGCGCCTCCGGCCCCTTGCACTCGCCGCCAAACAGCCAGGGCAAAGGTTCGTTGAACGTCAAAGGCTGCGGGATGCTGCCGGGAAGAGACTGATATACGGAGCGCATGGGTACTCCTTAGCTGGTAGCTGCGTGCCGGGCTTCTTCGGCTAGGGCGGTGGAGAGGTAACGCTCGCCGGTCGAGCAGCCGATGGTAACAATGAGCTTGCCCTTGTTCTCGGGACGCTTGGCTACCTTGATGGCCGCGAACACGTTGGCCCCAGTGCTGATGCCGGCCAGGATGCCTTCCTCCTTGGCTAGGCGGCGCGCGGTGACAATCGCGTCGTCGTTGGTGACGGCGATCACGTCGTCCACGATGTCGAGGTGCAGGTTGCCCGGGATGAAGCCAGCGCCGGTGCCCTGGATCTTGTGCGGACCGGGCTTGAGCGGCTCGCCCGCACGGGTTTGTGTGATGACAGGCGAGTCTGTCGGCTCAACGGCGACCGCTTGGAAGGAAGGCTTGCGCCCCTTGATGACCTCCGAGACGCCCGTGATGGTGCCACCCGTTCCTACGGCGGAGACGAGGATGTCCACCTTGCCATCGGTGTCCGCCCAAATCTCCTGGGCCGTGGTGCGCCGATGCACCTCCGGGTTGGCCGGGTTACTGAATTGCCCGGGCACCCAGCCGTCTGGAATCTCCTTCGCCAGTGCCTCCGCTTTGGCGATGGCTCCCTTCATGCCTTCGGCGGCGGGAGTGAGCACGAGCTTGGCTCCGAGCAAGGCGAGGAGCGTGCGCCGCTCCAGGCTCATGCTCTCGGGCATCGTCAGGATGATCTTGTAACCCCTGGCCGCGCAGACGAAGGCCAGCGCGATGCCCGTGTTGCCGCTGGTCGGCTCCACGATGGTCGTGCTGGGCGTGAGCCGCCCTTCCTTTTCGGCGGCCAGGATCATGGCCGCACCGATGCGATCCTTGACGCTGCCTAGTGGGTTGAAGAACTCGGCTTTGAGAGCCACCGTCGCCTCTAGGCCTGCCGTAACGCGGTTGAGCTTGATGAGCGGGGTACGTCCAACGGTGCTAAGAATGTCGGAGTGGAAGGGGAGCGTGGTCATCGGTGGTTTGGTCCAGGCAGGAGCTGGGTGAATGTTAGGTGGCTTTTCGCGGGCGGCTTGGTGAGGCCGAGTTCTTTCTGCGATCCGCACGGGGAATCGAGCGGCTCCATCCGGAGCGCGGAGGTGAGTCGATCATCACTACTTGGTCGAAGAGGCGCCTGCGAAAACAGCGTCGACAACTCGACCGGCACCAGGAAGGGAGAAGCTTTCTTGTTCTGCTTGAGCTTGCGCAGGGTGACAGCCACCACATCGGCGAGGGTGTACTTGTCAAGGATGCGCGTGATGGCGTTGCGCACGTCGAGCATGAGCATCCGCAGGCCGCAGTGCGCCTCGTCCGGGCAGGTGCAGGGCGCATAAGCCATCTGGCTCACACAGCGGATCGGTGCGAGGGGGCCGTCGATGAGCCGGATAATCGCACCAAAACGGATCTCTTCCGCCGGGCGGGCCAGCGTATAGCCCCCCTGCTTGCCGCGGACGCTGCCGACGAACCAAACATAGAACATATCGAAGAGAAAATTATCAATAAAAAAAACAGGGATCTTCTCCTTGGCGGACAACTCTCTGATGGGGAGCAAAGGCCGGCCGAGTTCTCGCGCTACACTCAGGTCGATCAAAGCGCGCAGGGCGTACTCGCCGCGTTTGGAAAGCTTCATGGCGGGAACCACCAATATTTAAGTTGACTGGATTAGTCAAGATTTGACATCGTCCTATTTAGCCCATAGGAATTTGCAGGAGAATTTCCGGTGATGCTCAAATCAGGCGGTGCCTAAGAGACTGGCTTCGCTCGCATCGACTCCACCCAGCAAGCTCCGTCCAAACCACATGAGCCTAATCCTCGACCAAGTTCTGGCCGCCAACGCCCTCTACGCGGAGGAGTTCGGCGACAAAGCCGCCTTGGCCGCGCCGCCTGCCCGCCAGTTCGCCATCCTGACGTGCATGGACGCGCGGCTCGATCCCGCCAAGTTCGCGGGGCTGGCGGAGGGTGACGCCCACGTCATCCGCAACGCGGGCGGCCGGGCGAGTGATGACGCCATCCGCTCGCTGGTGATCTCCCACAAGCTGCTCGGCACCCGCGAGTGGTTCGTCGTCCACCACACCAACTGCGGGATGGAACTCTTCACCGACGAGACCATGCGCGACCTCCTGCGGGACAGCCTGGAAACCGCCACCTACGAAGCGGGCGGCTGGCGCAACACCGGTGGCGGGCCGGGCTCGGACGCCGGTGAGTTCGTCTCCTGGCTGACGATCTCGCAGCCGCACAATGCCGTCATCACTGACGTGCGCCGCATCCGCTCCCACCCGCTCGTGCCGCCGACGATCCCCATCTACGGCTACCTCTTCGACGTGAAAAAGGGTGCGTTGATTGAGGTGCCCGAGGCCACGCGACTGGGTGCAGTGGCAAGTCCCCGGAGCTAAATACTCATGAGGACGAAGCGAATCGGTTCGGTTGTCGTCGCCGTGCTGGCAATCGCACTGGCCCTGTCGGCGGACTACCTGCTGGCCGCAGACAAGACGAAGGTCGTACGCATCGGCTACCAAAAGAGCGGGGCCCTGCTCCTGGTCAAGCAGGATGGCTCGCTGGAAAAGAAGCTCGCACCTCTCAGCTACAGCGTGGAATGGAGAGAGTTCCCCAGCGGGCCGCCCATCGTCGAGGCAATCAATGCGGGCGCACTAGACATCGCCCACTCTGGAGACGCGCCGCTGATCTGCGCGCAGGCAGCGGGCGTGCCGTTCGTCTACTTCGGCGTCAGCGCCATCAGTCCGGACTCCAGCGGGATCGTGGTGCCCAAGGATTCGCCGCTCACAGCGCTTGCGGAACTCAAAGGCAAGAAGATCGCGTTCGCCAAGGGTTCGAGCGCGCACTACCTCATGGCGCTCGCCCTGGAAAAAGCCGGACTCACTTTCGCGGACATCAAGCCAGTCTATCTCCAGCCGTCCGACGCCCGGCCGGCGCTCGGGTCCGGCGCGGTGGACGCTTGGGCGATCTGGGACCCATTCCTGGCCGCGGCCGAGATCGACGCACAGGCGCACTCACTCACCGTAGGCATGAAGCTCTCGCCGCATCGTGAGTTTTACTTCGGACGGAAGGAGTTTGTGGAAGCGAACCCGTCGCTCGTCACGGCACTGCTTGACGTGCTGCAGGTCTCGGGCAAGCAGGCGATGGATGATCCGAAGGCGACGGCCGCGTTCCTCGCGCCTAAGCTCGGGCTGAGCTTGGCGGTGATGGAGCGTAGTGAGGCGCGCAAGCAACGCTACGGCGGCGAGCCGCTCGGCGGCCAAGCGATCGCCGACCAGCAGGCGGTCGCCGACACGTTCTTCAAGCTGGGCCTGATCCCCAAGGCGATCCGCGTCGAGGATCTCGTCTACCATCCAGTTAACCCATGAAACTCTTTTGGTTCATCCCCACGCACGGCGACGGCCGCTACCTGGGCACGACAACCGGCGGACGCGTGCTCGACTTCGACTACCTCCGGCAGGTCGCCGGAGCCATCGACACGCTCGGCTTCGAGGGCGCGCTGCTGCCCACCGGGCGGAGCTGCGAGGATGCCTGGGTGACGGCCTCCGCGCTCATCGGAGCCACGCGGCGCATGAAGTTCCTCGTCGCCGTCCGGCCCGGGCTGGTGTCACCGACGCTCGCCGCGCGCATGACGGCCACCTTCGACCGGCTCTCGGGCGGGCGGGTGCTCATCAACGTCGTCACCGGCGGCGACCCGGTGGAGTTGGCCGGCGACGGTATCTTCCAGGAACACGACGCACGCTACGAGGTCACCGACGAGTTTCTGCACATCTGGCGGCGGCTGCTGGCGAGTGCAGCCACGGTGGATTTTGACGGCAAGCACCTGCGCGTCAAGGGCGCGAAGACCATCTTCGCGCCTTTGCAAAGGCCCTATCCTCCCTTGTACTTCGGTGGGTCTTCCCCGGCGGGAATCGAAGTGGCCGCGCGGCACGTGGACCATTATCTCACCTGGGGTGAGCCGCCCGCTGCCGTGGCCGAGAAGATCGAAGCCGCGCGTCGGGCCGCCAGCAACCAAGGCCGTCGGCTGCGTTTCGGCATCCGCCTGCACGTGATCGTGCGCGAAACGGACGAGGAAGCGTGGGAAGCCGCCAACCGTCTGATCGCCCACGTCACCGACGACACCGTGGCCGCCGCGCAGAAGATGCTCGCCCGGCACGACAGCGCCGGACAGCAGCGGATGCTCGGGTTACAACAGAGCCCCAACGGCAAGGTCGACCGCAGTCGCGCGACGTTGGAGATCAGCCCGAACCTGTGGGCAGGCGTTGGTCTGGTGCGGGGTGGGGCAGGAACCGCGCTGGTCGGCAGCGCCGACACCGTGGCCGCGCGGATGCAGGAATACGCGGCGGTGGGCATCGAGTCGTTCATCCTCTCGGGCTATCCACACCTGGAGGAAGCCTACCGGGTGGCCGAACTACTCTTCCCGCGCTTGCCGCTCACGCACGACGAAACCGGCGACAGTGCCGGGCCTCGTCCGACCCACGCGGGGGAAGTCATGGCCAACGAACTTGTGCCGGCCGCGTCAGCATCGCCGGCTATCTCTGCCTCTGCTTCCGACCCGCACGAGACACCCGTGCCTGCCTTTGCTGCCCGATGAAGCCCTCACCTTTCCTCAACCGGCATTTGCTCCCGTGGGTGGTTCCCGTGCTGCTCGTCGCCGGCTGGCAGTGGGCGGTGGCAACGGGGCACGTCTCCAGCCAGAAGGTGCCCGCACCCTCCGCCGTTCTGGAGGCGGGCTGGAGACTGACACGCACCCACGAACTCCCTACCCATCTTTGGGAGAGCACCAAACGCGCCCTGCTGGGCCTGACCGTTGGCGGCAGCATCGGACTGGCGCTCGGCTTTCTCAACGGCCTGTCCCCCTGGTCCAACCGGCTCTTGGACTCCTCCGTGCAGATGGTGCGCAACGTGCCGCATTTGGCGCTCATCCCGCTCGCCATCGTGTGGTTCGGCGTGGGGGAGGAAGCCAAGCAGTTTCTTATCGTGCTCGGTGTGCTCTTCCCGTTTTACATCAACACGCTCCACGGCATCCGCTCCACCGATCCGAAGCTCATCGAGATGGGTCGTGTTTACGGCCTGGGACGCTGGGGACTGTTCCGGCACGTCGTCCTACCGGGGGCGTTGCCCTCGATCCTCGTGGGACTGCGCTACGCGCTCGGGGTCATGTGGCTGACGCTCATCGTGGCCGAGACCATCGCCAGCGACAGCGGCATCGGCTACATGACCATGAACGCGCGTGACTTCTACCAGACCGACGTGATCGTGCTGGGCATCGTGCTCTATGCGCTGCTGGGCAAGCTTGCCGACGCCCTCGCGCGTGGGCTCGAACGCTCGCTGCTGCGCTGGAACCCGTCGTACCGCGCGGCCTGATCTCCTGCCATGAACGCGCTGCTCAACGGGTCACCAGTGCTGGTGGCTTCCAAGTCAAACGAGCCGGTTGCAATGCGGACGCCGCTCCTGCGTGCGCAAAGCCTTTCCAAACACTTTGACGGGCGGGCGGTGCTCTCCGGGATCGATCTCGATCTTGGGCCAAGAGAAATCGTTGCCATCGTCGGACGCAGCGGCTGTGGCAAGACCACGCTGCTGCGCGTGCTGGCCGGTCTGGAGCGGGCTTCGGGGGGAGACCTCGCCTTGGCCGGCCAGCACCTGACGGGTTTGAACCACGCCGCCCGGCTCATGTTCCAGGACGCCTGCCTCTTGCCCTGGAAGACGGTTTTGCAAAACGTGTTGCTCGCCGCGCCGGGACCCGACCGCCTGCGCACGGCACAGCAAGCCCTCGACCGGGTCGGGCTGCTGGACCGCGCGGACGAGTGGCCTGCGGCGTTGAGCGGCGGTCAGCGTCAGCGCGTCGCCCTCGCGCGGGCACTCGCCAGCCACACGGCGCTGCTTCTATTAGATGAACCACTTGGCGCCCTGGACGCTCTGACGCGTTTGGAGATGCAGACGCTCATCGAAAATCTCTGGCAGGAGAAACGCTTCGGCCTGCTGCTCATCACCCACGACGTGGAGGAAGCCGTCGCTCTGGCCGACCGCGTCTTGGTCATGGCGGAGAGACACTTCGTTTTGGAGGTTGCGGTAGACCTGCCGCGCCCGCGTCCGCGTGGCAGCCGCGAGTTCCTTCGGCTGCGGGAGCGGTTGTTAGCCCAGGTGCTCGACCAACGGTCCGCCTGAAAGTTTTGGCCGTCACCATCCTTTTTGCTGCTTCATGCCCGCCACCGCCCAGCGTTTGAACGGCTTCACGGAGTCCGTGATCCGCGAGATGACCCGCGTCGCTCGCCAGCATGGAGCCATCAACCTATCGCAAGGCTTCCCCGACTTCGATCCGCCGCCCGAACTGCTCGAAGCCGCCGCCCGCGAGATGGCAAGCGGAGATCACCACCAGTACGCCATCACCTGGGGCGCGCCCGCCTTCCGGCAAGCCTTGGCCGAGAAGCAGTCCCGGCTCATGGGCGTGAAAATCGACCCGGACGCTCACGTGGTTGCCACCTGCGGCGGCACGGAGGCGATGCTGGTGGCCATCATGACCGTGTGCAACCCGGGCGACGCGGTGGTCATCTTCTCGCCCTTCTATGAGAACTACGGGGCGGACACGATCCTCGCCGGGGCGCGGCCGGTCTATGTGCCGTTGCGCCCGCCCGGCTTCGGCTTCGACCGCGACGAGTTGCGCCGTGCCTTCGCGCAGAAGCCGCGCGCCATCATCGTCTGCAATCCCTCCAATCCGTGCGGCAAGGTGTTCACGGAGGAAGAGTTGGTCTTCATCGGCGAGTTGGCGCGCGAGCACGACACTTTCGTCATCACCGACGAGGTGTACGAGCACATCGTCTACGCACCGCACCGGCACGTTTACGCGGCGGCCCTGCCGGGATTGTGGGAGCGCACGCTCACGGTCGGCTCGCTCTCGAAGACCTACGCGATCACCGGCTGGCGGCTGGGCTACGTCATCGCGCCCGCGCCGATCATCGCGCAGGCACGCAAGGTGCACGATTTCCTGACCGTCGGCGCACCGCACCCGCTCCAAGAGGCAGCCGTGACGGCTCTGCGGTTCCCGCCCACGTACTACGAGAAACTCGCCGCCGCGTACACCCGGCGACGCGACGTGTTCCTCGACTACCTGCGGCGCGCGGGCCTGCGGTTCACGGAACCGGAGGGCGCGTACTACGTGCTGGTGGACATCGCCGAGTTCGGCCACGCGAGCGACACTGCGTTCTGCCACTGGCTAGCGAAGGAGATTGGCGTGGCGGCAGTACCCGGTTCCAGCTTTTTCGCGGAGCCGGTCCATCACCTTATCCGCTTTCATTACGCCAAGAAGGAAGAAACGCTCCACGCCGTCGGCGAACGCCTGTTGCGCTGGCGTGAGAAGACTTGAAATCCACCGCCGCGCACCTCGTCACCATGCAACCTCTCGGCTTCATCCACGCCTCGACCAACCTCGGGCTCAGCCGCTACCCCGACGGCCGTGAGCGCCGGCCCGACAAACTGCCCCAGGCGCTCGCGCAAAGCGGCCTGCTGGAAACGATCACCGCCGTAGAGATCGCGGTGCTTCCCCGTCTGCCGTACCCGGACGAAGCGCTGTGGGCAGACAAGACGCGCAACGCTCCGGCCGTGCGTGAGTTCACCCTCGCCGTGGCGGACGCGGTCAGCGCTGCGCGCAAAGACAGGTTCACCCCGCTGGTCTGCGGCGGCGATTGCTCCGTACTGCTTGGCTGCGGCTTGGCGCTGGCCCGCACCAACCGTTACGCCTTGGTGTTTCTAGACGCCCACCAAGCCTACCATCATCCCGGCAACCAAGGAGAAGACTTCGACGTGGCAGGCGCGGACTTGGCTATCGTCACCGGCCGGGGCACCGAGTCTCTGACGGACATCGAGGGCCGTCGTCCCTACTTCCGACAGCAGGACGTGCTGTTCTTCGGGTTCCGCTCCGAGGACGGTCAGGAGCACCGGAAGCTGGCTGAACTGCAAAGTGCCGGCATCGGCTTTGTCAGCCTGGAAGACGGGCGCGCCCTTGGCATGGAATGGGTCGGCCGCGCGGTGGCCGACTCGTACGAGAAGCAGCACGAACTCGACGGCTTCTGGGTGCACCTGGATGCCGACGTGCTCGATCCATCGGTCATGCCGGCGGTGGATTGCCCCGCGCCGGGCGGCCTGACGGCGGAGGAACTCACCACGCTGCTGGCGCGGCTGGTGCGCTCGCCACGCTTTGCGGGCATGGATGTGACGATCCTCGATCCTGATCTCGACGCGGACGGTAGCTCCCAGCGCGTGTTGGCTGACATCATCGGTCGGGCGTTCAGTGACCGTGCGTAATCATCTTCATTTATGAGCACGCGCTGGCTGAACCTCTTCGCCCTCTGCCTGGTCGCTGGCGCCAGCGCGCTGTTGGCCTACGGCAACTACGACCGTGATCAGAGTCCCCGGCTGCTCAACGTCTCCTACGATCCGACGCGCGAGCTGTACGCCGAACTTAACCCGCAGTTCCTCCGAGCTTACCGGGAAGCCACCGGCAGCGAACTCCAAGTTGAGCAATCGCACGGCGGTTCCTCCAAGCAAGCACGAGCCGTCAGTGATGGCTTGGCCGCCGACGTGGTGACTCTTGCGCTACCTTCGGACATTGATGGGTTGGTCAAGGCAGGGCTCGTCGGCAAGGACTGGCGGCACCGTCTGCCCCACGACGCGCAGCCGTACGTGTCGACGGTCGTCTTCGTCGTGCGCAAGACCAACCCCAAGCACATCCAGGATTGGTCCGACCTGATCCACCCAGGCGTGACGGTCATCACGCCCGATCCACGCACCTCAGGCAACGGCAAGCTCAGTGTGCTGGCAGCCTGGGGCTCGGTGGTTACCCGCGGCGGCAGCGAGGACGAGGCGCGCGGGTTCCTGCGACAGCTCTACCAACACGCCTCCGGCTTGGGGCAGGGGGCGCGCGACGCCACCACGACTTTCGCTCTGGCCAAGGAAGGCGACGTGCACCTGACCTGGGAGAACGAAGCCCTCCGCGAGACGCAGCAATCCGGCGGCGAGTTGGAGGTGGTCTATCCGCCCGTGAGCATCCGGGCGGAGCCGAGTGTCGCCTGGGTGGATGCCAACGTGGCCAAGCATGGCACCGCCGCCGCGTCCAGGGCTTACCTCGAATACCTGTTCAGCGACGAGGCGCAGGAACTCCTCGCTAAGGATGGCTACCGACCCAACGACGAAACGATCCTGCGCCGACATCGGGACCTTCTGCCGGACGTGCAGCTTTTTCCGGTCACGCTCATCGCCAAGGATTGGGATGACGCGCAGACCAAGTTTTTTGGCGACAACGGCATCTTCAGCTTGATCCACCCCGCCAAAGCTCCATGAACGTCCCCGCCTACAAAGTCTATTCGGGATAGACTGGCGACGTGCTGCGCCGCGATTTGGTGGCGGGGGCGACGGTGGCAGCCATCGCGGTTCCGCAGGCCATGGCCTACGCGCTCATCGCGGGCGTCGATCCGCGCTTCGGTCTCTACTCAGCGATTGTCGTGACGATCATCGCTTCGATCTTCGGCTCCTCCTCGCACCTGATCAACGGGCCAACCAACGCCATCTCGCTCGTCGTCTTCGCCGCATTGTCGCCCTTCGACTCGGCGGCCGATGCTTACCAAGCGATGTTTCTCTTGGCCGTCATCGTTGGCACGATCCAGATCCTAATCGCCGTGTTCCGGTTGGGCGATCTGACGCGCTATGTGTCCGAGTCGGTGATCCTCGGCTTCATGGCGGGCGCGGGCGTGCTGGTGGCGGTGGGGCAGGTGGGCAACTTCTTGGGCGCGGCCAAGAAAGGCAGCGGCGACCAGTCGCCCCTGGTGCAACTCTGGGAAACGCTGACCAAAGGCGGGCCGTTCAACCTTCACGCCATCGGTCTCGGGGTGGGGACGGTCGTGGCGGTGCTGTTGTTGCGCCGGGTCATCAACCGCTACCGACTGCCGCAAATGGATATGCTCCTGGCGCTGATTGCTGCCGCCGGGCTAGCAGCAGGATTTGGCTGGTCGATCCCGGCGACGGATGGCAGGTCCGTGGTCGCCGTGGTGGGCAAGGTGCCTGCGGCATTACCAACTTTCCACATCGCGCTAATCCACTGGGCTTGGCTCTCGAAGCTGCTGGGCAGCGCCGTGGCGATCTCGTTTCTCGGGCTGCTCGAAGCCTTGGCGGTCGCCAAATCCATCGCCACGTACACCCGACAGCCATTGGATTATAACCGGCAGTGTCTCGCGGAGGGGATCTCCAATCTAGCCGGCGGTTTTTTCCAGGGTCTGCCCGGTTCCGGGTCCCTGACGCGCTCGTCCATCAATTACCAGTCTGGCGCGATCACGCGGATGTCGGGCGTCTACTCCGGACTGATCGTGGCGGTGGTTGTGCTGCTTTTCGGTCCGTATGCGCGCTTCATCCCGAAAGCTGCGCTGGCAGGCTTGCTCTTCATCACCGCCGCGCGGCTCATCGACTGGCGACGGCTCGGCTACGCATTGCGCGCCTCGCGCTTCGATGCTGGCTTGGTGCTAATGACCGCTTTCGCAGCCGTCTTCATCAGCGTGGATGAATCTATCCTGATCGGCGTGGGGCTTTCTATCCTGATGTTCGTACCCCGCGCATCGCGGCTCTCCGTGCGCGAGTTGGTGGTGACTTCAGAGAGGGTAGTGCGGGAGCGGCAACCCGGCGATGAACGTTCCGGGGCCGTGTTGATTTACGACGTGGAAGGAGAACTTTTTTTTGGTGCTGCCCCCGAGCTGGAAAAAGCGTTGGACAACCTCCAACGTGAAACGGTTGAGGCGAAGGCCGAGTACCTCGTGCTGCGGCTGCGGCGCACGCGCAACCCGGACGTGGTCGCAGCCGAACACCTCGAACACTTCCTGCGTCAGGCGGAGCGTCAGGGCCTCACGGTACTCTTGGCTGGCGTCCGGAACGATCTGGCGCGCATCCTGCGCAACCTGCGCTTTGAGACTTGGTTGCCCGCCGACCGCCTCTACTTGGAGGAGGATCGGCAATACTCGGCCACGCTGCGGGCGGTGCGCCACGCCTACCAACTCTTTCACCAGAAAAAGTCCGTGAATGTTGCGTCGGAACAGCCCGACTATCAAGCCGCGTACTACCTGGTGCCTTAAAGCGGTTCTCAAGGTAATTGAGCGATAGGAAAGCCGCAGTGCTCGAACCA
>CAXTQD010000025.1:0-27333 GCA_964246175.1 uncultured Chthoniobacterales bacterium
TGGTTTGCCGGCGTGGGGCGACCCCCATGCCGACGCCGGGCTGGGCCGCGCGCAGCCGCAAGCCCGCCACGACCCCCCCCCGGGCGGGGAGCCAAGCCCCCGTGAACCGCCCGGCCGCCATGCAGACCGCGTAGGCGGCGAACGCCACGGGGGCCGTCGCCACCGAGACGCCCGCGACGGTGTGCGCGTAGACCGCGCTCCAGTCCAGGAGCACGCCCTCGCTGAAGAGCGCGAGGAAGGCCAGCGCGCCGAGGCGCAGCACGGCGCGGTCGGGCAGGGTCCAAGGCGTTTTTTCCTCGGGGGGCGCGCCGGCTTCCGGCAGCAGGTGCCCGCCGATGAGCAGGGTCATGGTGATGAGCAGGGCAGCCATGATCCCCATCAGCAGCGGGGCGCTCGCGCCGTGGTGCAAGGCGAGGCTCAGGGTGGCGGCGGCCGTCAATCCGCCGAAGCTCCAGAAGCCGTTGAAGGAGGAAATGACCGGCTTGCCGAGCGCGTTCTCGACGGCGATGCCCTGGGCGTTGACCGAGATGTCAAGGAAGCCCTTGCACACGCCGAAGAGCGTGGCGGCGGCGATCAGGCAGGGAAGGTTCGGGGCCAGCATCAACAAGAAGAGACTGCCGGGAAAGACGAGTCCCGCCAGGAACCCGACGCCGTGGCTGCCGCGGGCCGCCACCAGCCTGCCGGCCACCGGCATGGAGGTCATCGCCCCGACGACGATGCCGACCAGCACCCAGCTCAGTTGCCCGGCGGAAAGCGCGAACCTCTGCTGGAAGGAAGGGATCAGTGCCGCCCACGTGCCAAAGGTCATCCCGTCCACCAGAAAGAAGGTTGAGACTGCGACCCGCGCCCGCGCCAGATCATTCAGTCGCGGCGCGGCCACCCTCCGCGCTGGCAGGAAGCCTTCGGCCGCTTTGTCACCGTTCATGCCGACAAGTTCCAGGGCGAAGGAACATTCTTCCAATGACATGTTTTCATCGCGACGATAACTTGCAGGAATGGAACTCGTCGCGGTCCGCTCTTTCCTCACGCTAGCCGAACAGTTGAACTTCGGCCGCGCCGCCGCGCTGCTGCACCTGAGCCAGCCCGCGCTGACCAAGCAGATGCACCGCCTGGAAGCGGAGGTGGGCGGACGGCTGTTCACGCGCGGGCGGCAGGGCGCGCGGTTGACTGCGGTCGGCCAGGGGTTCCTCGTCGGCGCACGGGCGTTGGTCGCGGACAGCGACAAGCTGCTGGCGCTCGCCCGGCGGGCCGCGCGCGGGGAGACGGGCCGCCTGCGCATCGGCTTCGGCTTCCACACGCTCGAACTCGTCCCGCGGCTGCTCGTGCGCCTGCGGCGCGCCCTGCCCGAGGTCGAGATCAGCCTGCGCGACATGTCCACCGTCGAACAGGTGGAGGGGCTGCGCGCGAGCCGGATCGACCTCGGGTTCGTCCGCCTGCCCGTGGAGGGCGGTGACCTCGACACCTTCCCGGTCATCGACGACCGCTTGATGCTGGTGGCGGGGCTGGCGATGGACCTGCCCGCCCGCCTGACGCTGGCGGCCTGCCGCGCGCTGCCCTTCGTGCTGATCTCGCGGGAACGCTCCCCGACCATGCGTCAGCACGTGCTCGGGCTTTGCGCGAAGCACGGTTTCCATCCCCGGATCGTGCAGGAGGTGCCCGAGGTCACCACGGCGCTTGCGCTGGTCCGGGCGGGGCTGGGGGTGTCACTCTTTTCGCAGTCCTTCGGCATGGCGCGCATGGCCGGGGTGCGCTTCCATCCGTTGGAGGACGCCGAGGCGGGCTGGTCCGTGGGGGCGGCCTGGCGCAAGGGCGATCCGAACCCGATCCTGCGGCGGTTCCTCGGCATGATCAGGACGGAGGCGGGCAGGCGCGCTGGCGCGTGAACCCGGCGGCGTTTTCGCCGGGCTTGCACGCAGCCCACCGGCCATGTGCCGGCCTTTGATTTTCCCGCTGGCGTCCGCCCCTCCGGCGCGGGTATCCTTTGTGCTTTGCCAAGTGCCCGCCGATTCGATGGAGACGCTGACCGCCCCCCAAGTGCTCGCGCTGGCCCCGGACCCGGCCTCCGTCAAAGCCGGCCAAAGCTTGGCGAACCCGGCCAAGTGGGCCGCCCTGGGCCGCAGCGGACGCTCCGTGTGGGGCGAGTGCCAGGGCAGCGCGCTCTACCGCACGCAGGCAGACCTGACCGGCCCGGCTTTCCACTGTTCCTGCCCGAGCCGGAAGTTCCCTTGCAAGCACGGGTTAGGCCTCCTGCTGGTGCTGGTCAACAGCCCGGCGCGCGTGCCCGAGAGCACCGCCCCCGCCTGGGTGGTCGAATGGGTCGAGCGGCGTGACGCCGGCGCCGAGAAAAAGCTCGCGCGGCAGACGCCCGCCGCCTCCGACGACCCCGAGGCTGCCGCCCGACAGGGAGCCGGGAAGAACCGCCGCACCGCCAAACGCGAAGACCGCGTGCAGGCCGGCCTGGCGGAGTTGCAAAAGTGGCTCGGCGACCTGCTGCGGCAGGGCTTGGCGCACGCCAAGACCCAACCCACCCGGTTCTACGACGCCGCCGCCGCACGCCTGGTGGACGCGCAGGCGCCGGGATTGGCGCGGCGACTGCGCAGCTGGCCCGGCCTCTTCGCCTCGGGCGAGCCCTGGGCGGACCGCGTCCTGGAGGAAGCGGGGGCGCTGCAATGGGTCCTCAACGGGGCGGCCCGGCTCGGCACGTTGCCGGAGGGTCTGCGCGCCAGTGTGCGCACGGCCGTTGGCTGGACGACGACCGAGCAGGAGTTACTCGCCGACATCCGAGCCGAACGCTGCACTGACCGCTGGCAGATCGTCGGACGGCGGGTGGAGGACAAGGAGGCCCTGCGCGTACAGCGGACGTGGCTGGTCGGGAGCCGCAGCCAGCGGAGGGCGCTCTGCCTGAGCTTCGCGGCGGGCAACCGGCCGCTGGACTTGAGCCTGCTGCCCGGCACGACGGTGGAGGCAGAACTGGTCTTCTATCCCTCCGCCGCTCCTCTGCGCGCGTCCGTAGGCACACGGCACGGCGCGCCGGCGGCCTTCGCCGCACCGGTCGCCTGCGCCGACTTCGAGGAGGCCGCGGAACAGACGGCCGGGTGGTTCGCAGGCGACCCCTGGCTGGAACACGCTCCGTGGCTGGTAGGAGGGTGTCTGCCGTGCGAGCACGAAGGCCGCTGGTGTTTGCGGGATGCCGCCGGCGGGGTCGTTCCCCTGGCGAAACGGCTGGCGAGTCCCTGGCCGCTGGTCGCCGTGAGCGGCGGCGCGCCGGTGACGGTGTTCGGGGAATGGGACGGCCATGCTCTCCTGCCGTTGGGCGTGTTCACCGAAGGAAGGTTCATCGACCTGGGAGACAAAACGTCGTGAGTGCCTGGAAAGATTTCGTCACTGCGGCGCTGCTCGGCACGGAGAAAAGCAGCTTGCCGACCCCGCTCCCGGCGACCCTGGAAAACCTGCTCGGGCCAGCGGAAACATTGGAACCGGAAGCGCGGTTCCTCACGCAAGCCGGGGCGCTCGCCCTGTGGCGGCGAGTCGGCCGGAAGCCGGTCCGGGCCGAGGGGACGACGGGAACTGCCGCCCCGCCGGACAGGCAGCCCTTGGTTAACCCGACCAGTGTCGCCCACCTGCGGGTCATGCTCGGTGGACACCATGCGGAAACCTTGCCCGAATGGCTGGGCGAGGTCGCGCGGTTGAGCAAACGCGTGCCGCCGGAGGAGTTGCCCACCCTGCTCGAATGGGCGCGGCAAAACCGTGCGCGGCGTCCGCTGGTGGTCTCGGCGGGCGGGGAAAGGGTGCGCTGGCTGGCGATGCGAAATCCGGCGTGGAACTTCGCCGCGGACGACTCGCCCGAACGTTGGGAAACCGGCGGCCGGGAGCAGCGCGTCGCGGTCTTGCGCGGCTGGCGGGCGGCGCAGCCGGCAGAAGCCCGCGCCCGGCTGGAAGCCGTCTGGAACGCGGAAGCCGCCGACACCCGGGCCGCCTTCCTCGCGGTCCTGGCCGGAGGCATTTCCATGGAGGACGAACCCCTGCTCGAACGCGCCCTGGATGATCGCAGCAAGACCGTGCAGGCGGAGGCCGCAGGACTGCTCGCCCGCCTGCCGACATCGACGTTCGTCGCCCGGATGACAGCCCGTGCCGCCGCGCTGCTCACCTTCAACCGAGGCGGCTTGCTGGGTCGTGCCTCCTTGACCGTTCACCTGCCCGATCCTCCCGACGAAGCGGGGCGGCGCGACGGCCTGGACCCCAAGCTGGCAGACACCCACCGCGTCTTCGGCGAGAAAGCCGGTCTGGTGGTGCAAATCCTGACGGCCGTGCCGCTCGCCCACTGGACGCAGACCTTCGCGCAGGCGCCCGCCGCCCTGCTCAAGGCCGTCGAGAAGGACGATTTCGCCCGCGCCGTGGTCACCGGCTGGACGCAGGCGGCGCTGGCCCAGCGCAACGCCGCCTGGGCGGAGGCGTTGCTGGACGTTTCGGCCGACCTGCAAGCCCCGCCCAACCTCGTCCGGCTGGGCGCGTTGTGCGGGCTGCTGCCGGCCGAGGCCCGCACGGCCCGCCTCTCGGCCCTCGTGCGCCGCCATGGCCTCGGCCACGGTGAATCGTGGCGGCAGATCGAGGCCATGATCGGGTCGTTCCCGGCGCACCTGCCGGTGCCGTTCGCGCAGGAATTGCTGCGGGAGATGCACATCCTCGCCACCGTCGAAATCCCCTGGCACCTCCGCGCTGCCATGAAGAACCTCGCCACGAAAATCCCGCCGAAGCTGCTGCCTCTCGCGCTCGACCACTGGCCGGAGAACAATCCCGCGGCGGACTTCGTCGCCCTGCTCGCCTTCCGCCGCGACGCCCTCGCCGCGCTGGCCCAATCCTGAGTCACACTGCCCATTTATGTCCACTCCCGCTCTCCGCGCCCACGCGGAACACCAGTTCGCCGAGGAACTCGCCGCGCTGGCGAAGGCCGACGACCGCCCCAAGCCGCCCAACTGGAAACTGTCGCCCTGGGCCGTGTCCACGTACCTGCTCGGCGGCGAGGCGGGCGGGTTGACGATCACGCCCAAGTACATCGGCCAGCGCCGGGTGATCGAGATCGCCATCGCTACCCTCGCCACGGACCGGGCGCTGCTGCTGCTCGGCGTGCCGGGCACGGCGAAGTCTTGGGTAAGCGAACACCTGTCGGCGGCCATCAGCGGCGAATCCACGCTGCTCGTCCAGGGCACGGCGGGCACCTCGGAAGAAGCAGTGCGCTACGGCTGGAACTACGCGCTGCTGCTCGCCAAAGGTCCGTCGATGGACGCGCTGGTGCCCAGCCCCATCATGCGCGGGATGCGCGAGGGACGGCTCGCCCGCGTGGAGGAACTCACCCGCATCCCTTCCGACGTGCAGGACTCCCTGCTGACCATTCTCTCCGAGAAAGCCCTGCCTATCCCTGAGTTGGGCAGCGAGGTGCAGGCCGCGAGGGGGTTCAACGTCATCGCCACCGCCAACGACCGCGACAAGGGAGTCAACGACCTGTCGAGCGCGCTGAAGAGGCGCTTCAACACGGTCGTGCTGCCGCTGCCCGACAGCATGGACGAGGAGGTCGAGATCGTGCGCTCGCGCGTGGCGAGCTTGGGACGCACCCTCGAAATTCCCGCCGAACTCCCCGCCCTGGAAGAAATCCGGCGGCTGGTGACCGTGTTCCGCGAACTGCGCGCCGGGGTGACGGCCGACGGCAAGACCAAGCTCAAGTCGCCCAGCGGCACCCTGAGCGCGGCGGAGGCCATCAGCGTGCTCAACCAGGGCCTGAGCCTGGCGGCGCACTTCGGCGACGGCAGCCTGCGCGCCGCCGATCTCGCCGGCGGCCTGCTCGGCGCGGTGGTCAAGGACCCCGTGCAGGACCGAGTGATCTGGCAGGAGTACCTGGAAACCGTGGTCAAGGAGCGCGACGGCTGGAAGGATCTGTACCGCGCCTGCCGCGAGGTGGGTTGAGGTTCGTTCCGCGTACTGCTATGACCGCTCCTCCTGCTCTCGCCGCGCGGTTCGCCCGCGACGTTCCGGCGCGTTACCTGCGTTCCCCGGATGCGCTCGCGGAGGTCGCCGCGCACTGGCACGAGCGGCAGCGTTGCTGGCACGGCCCGGAGCACGTGCTCGCCATGCTGCGCGACATCGCCACCCTCGACGTGAGCGGTGAAGACCGGGACACGCTGCGGCTCGCCGCTGTGTACCACGACGCGATTTACAATCCCCGCGCCGCCGACAACGAAGAACAGAGCGCAGCCCTCCTGACACGGCACGCGGCGGACCCGGACGCGCCCGCCGTCCGACGGGCGTTGGAACTGATCGCAGACTCCAAGTGGACCCGCCTGCCCGGGACGCCGCTGGGTCAGTCCTTTTTCCGGCTGGACACCTTCCAATTATCCGACGACTGCCCGCTCGCCGAACGCCTCGCCTACGAACGCGCGATCTTCCGTGAATACCAATGGGTCCCGTGGTGCGATTACCGCATCAAGCGCGCCGAGTTCCTGCGCGGCTGGGCGGAGCGCTTCCCCCAACATCGCCGCGGGGCGGAAGAGTGCATCGGGCTTCTCAGCGCGCTCCAGCCCCGCATCGCGGTTTACCCCGGCAGCTTCCAGCCGTTTCACCTGGGTCATCTCTCCATCCTCCAACGGGCGGAACAAGCCTTCGATAAGGTGGTCGTCGCCTTGGGCGTCAACCGTCAGAAGCTCCGCGCCGCCGATTCGCTCGACGCACGCCGCGAGGCTTTGGGGGCGCAACTGCCCTTCCACGAGACGGCGGCTTTCGATGGCTTGCTCTCGGAATTTCTCGACGGGGTCGGCGTCCCGGTGACGGTGGTCCGCGGCGTGCGCGACGGCACGGACCTGGAGGCGGAACTCCGCTACACGCGCTTTCTGGACGAACTGCGGCCCGGCACCGGGGTGGTCTGGATCAGTTGCGAGCCACAGTATCAGCACCTGAGTTCCAGCGCGATGCGCGAGTTGGCCGCCATCCGTCCCGGCGCGGAGACGCGCTACCTGCCCACCGCTGCCGACGTTTACGGCTGGCGGGAAGAGCCACCGTCCGCGCCGACGGCCCTGCCATGATCGAAGGCACCCACATCCTCGGCATTCGTCACCACGGCCCGGGCTCGGCACGCGGCGTGGTGGGAGCTTTGGAGACGATCCGCCCGCAGGCCGTGCTGGTGGAAGGCCCGCCCGATGCCGACGGATTGCTCGCGCTCGCCGCGCACGCGGAGATGCGCCCGCCCGTCGCACTGCTCCTCTACCAACCCGACGAGCCCAAGCACGCCGCCTTTTATCCGTTCGCCGAGTTCTCGCCGGAGTGGCAGGCGATCCGCTGGGCGTTGGCGAACGGCGTGCCGGTCCGCTTCATGGACCTGCCCCTGCGGAACGAGATGGCAATCGCCAAGGAAGCACGTGAGCGCGCGCGGGAGGAGGCGGAAG
This sequence comes from uncultured Chthoniobacterales bacterium, assembly GCA_964246175.1. Classification (GTDB taxonomy): domain Bacteria; phylum Verrucomicrobiota; class Verrucomicrobiia; order Chthoniobacterales; family SZAS-18; genus CAHJWO01. Next base: position 7,431 of record CAXTQD010000025.1, read on the forward strand.
CGGCGGAGGAACGCGCCGCCAACGGGGAGCCGCCCATCCAGCCCGCCGAGGAACCGGCCCCTTCGTCCCCTGAAGAAATCGTGCGCTTGCGCCGCGACCCAATGGCGGCCATCGCCGAACTGGCCGGCTACACCGACAGCGAACGCTGGTGGGAGGAACAATTCGAGAAGCGACACGAGGGCCTGGAAATCTTCCGTGCGATCATCGACCTGATCGGTGCCCTGCGCGAAGTCCAGCCCACCGAGGAGCGCGACCTGCGCCGGGAAGCGTCCATGCGCCAGATCATCCGCGAGACGCAGAAAGAAGGGCACGCGAGCATCGCGGTGGTGTGCGGTGCCTGGCACGCGCCCGCCTTGGCGACGACGCCCAAGGCCAGGGGGGACGCCGACCGGCTGCGCGGGCTTCCGAAGGTCGCCGTGGCGGCGACGTGGCTGCCGTGGACCAACCGGCGGCTGACCTTTGCCAGCGGCTACGGCGCGGGCATTCATTCCCCTGGCTACTACGAGCAACTCTGGACGCTGGCACAACCGGGAGAACTCGCCCTGCGCTGGATGACTCGCGCCGCGCACCTGCTCCGCGCCGAGGGGCTGGAAGGTTCGACCGCGAGCGTCATTGAGGCGACGCGGCTGGCGGAAGCGACGGCGATCCTGCGCGGCTGCGCCCTGCCGGGGCTGGCGGAGTTCAACGAGGCGGCGCAGGCGGTCTTCTGCTTCGGCGACGCGACGCCGATGGGCCTGATCCACGAGCGGCTGGTCGTCGGCGCACGGCTCGGCGAGGTGCCCGACGAAGCGCCGCAGGTGCCGCTCCAGCGCGATTTCCAGCGCGAGACCAACCGCCTGCGCCTGCCGCCGGAAGCCCTCGACAAGACGCTCGACCTCGATCTGCGCAAGCCCAACGACCTCGACCGCAGCCGTCTTCTGCACCGCCTGCGCCTCTTGCGCGTGCCGTGGGGCAAGACCGAATCGGCGCGCGGCAAGGGCACCTTCCGCGAAACGTGGCGGCTGCGCTGGGAACCCGAGATGGAAGTCGCCCTCATCGAAGGCGCGCCGTGGGGCAACACGGTGGAGGAGGCCGCCACGCGCTTCGCCGTTGACCGGGCGGCCCACGCCGCGACCCTGCACGACCTGACCGAACTGATCGAACGCCTCCTGCTCGCCGAACTGCCCGGCGCGATCACGTCGGTCATGGGCACGCTGGAGAACCAGGCGGCCCTGACCAGCGACGTGTCGCACCTCATGGAGGCCTTGCCGCCGCTGGCCGCCGCTTCGCGTTACGGCAACGTCCGGCAGACGGACCTTTCCGCGCTCGGCCACATCGTGACCGGGCTGGTTACCCGCATTTGTATCGGGCTAGTCCCCGCCTGCGCCTCGCTCAACGACGAGGCCGCCGCCGAGAAGCTCAAGCAGGTCAATGACACGGACAGCGCGCTCGCCACCCTGGCCGACGAAGGGCTCCGCGCGCCGTGGGCCGCGGCGCTGCGCCGGCTCGCGGAGAACGACGCCGTCCACGGCCTGCTGGCGGGCCGCTGCACGCGGCTGGGTTTTGACGCCGACGGCCTCTCGCCGGAAGAAACCGCCACCCGCCTTTCCCGCGCCCTCTCGCGCGCCAACGCTCCAGCAAAAACCGCCGCCTGGCTGGAAGGCTTCCTGAGCGGCAGCGGCTTGGTCCTGCTGCACCAGCCGACTCTCTGGGGATTGATCGACGGCTGGCTCGCTTCGCTGAACCCCGAGCATTTCACGGAAGTCCTGCCGTTGTTGCGGCGCACCTTTTCCACGTTCGCCTCGCCCGAACGCAGGCAGATGGGCGAACTCGCCCGCCGCGGTGGCACCGGCGCTCAGCCGCACCACACTGCACAGGAAGAGAACATCGACGAAACCCGCGCCAACCGTCTATTGCCGACCCTGGCTGCCCTGCTGGGCAGCCCCCTCGCCCCATGAACCTCTCGCCCGAAGAACATCTACGCCGTTGGCGGCTCGTCCTCGGCGGCGCCAACCAGGCCGACGGCACCGACTGCTCCCTCGGCAAGGACGACCAGCGTCTGGACGCCGCACTCTCCGCGCTTTACGACGGTGCCACCGGCGACAAACCCGGCTCCAAACGTTCCGCCGGGCTGGGCGCGTCCTCTCCCAACGTCACCCGCTGGCTGGGTGACATCCGGCAGTTCTTCCCCAAATCCGTCGTGCAGGTGATGCAACGGGACGCCCTGGAACGACTGGACCTGAAGAGACTGCTCCTGGAGCCGGAGCTGCTCGAAACCGTGGAGCCAGACGTGAGCCTCGTCGGCACTTTGCTCTCACTCAACTCCGTCATCCCGGAGAAGACCAAGGCCACCGCGCGCCTCGTCATCCGCCGCGTGGTGGAGGAACTGGAACGCCGCCTCGCCAGCCCCTTGCAACAGGCCATCACCGGCAGCCTCAACCGTTCCGTCCGCAACCGCCGCCCGCGCCACCACGAGATCGACTGGCCGCGCACAATCCGCGCGAACCTGCGGCACTACCAGGCGGAGTACCAGACGATCGTGCCCGAGACACGCATCGGCTTCGGCCGCAAGACCAGCGCGTCGCGCGACATCGTGTTATGCGTCGACCAGAGCGGTTCCATGGCTGGGTCCATTGTGTACAGCAGCGTCATGGCCGCCGTGATGGCTTCCCTGCGCGCGGTGCGGACTTCGTTGGTGTTCTTCGACACCAGCGTCGTGGACATGACCGACAAGCTCGCCGACCCCGTGGACGTACTCTTCGGTGCGCACTTAGGCGGCGGCACGGACATCCACCGTGCCGTCAGCTACTGCCAGGGGCTGATCACCCGACCGACCGAGACGATCTTCGTGCTCATCAGCGACCTGATCGAAGGTGGCCGCAAGGACCAGCTTTACCAGCGGGTCGCCGCCATCGCGGCGAGCGGGGCACGGATGATCACGCTGCTGGCGCTGGACGACTCCGGCGCGCCGAGCTACGACCACGAGGTCGCCGCCACTTTCACCGGGTTGGGCGTACCGGCGTTTGCCTGTACGCCGGACCTGTTCCCCGACATGATGGCGGCGGCCATCCAGCGCCGGGATATCACCCAGTGGGCGGCGGCGCAGGACATCAAGGTGGAACGATCCTGACGCTCCTATTTTCCGAGCGTTGCCGGCACCGCCCTGACGCGAACAATCCGGCCGCCTTCCCCGAGGCTCACCTCCAGCAGTTCGCCGTGCGACCACCAGCCCGCCGCGGCCGGACCGCCGTCGAAGAACAGGTTGCCGAGCGAGTACGCCACCGGCTGACGGTCCACCTCGGCGTGCGCCTGAACGCGGTGTGGTCCGCTGCCCACGACGAGGTCCGCGCCGGCCTGCACGAGGTCACGGGCCTGTTCACGTTGTCGGTCCTCGATCTCCGTGGTGTTTTCCCTCCCCCAGTGCGGCATGACCGCCACGAAGTCGGCCCCCTGAGTCCGGGCGGCGCGCACCGCCGCCAACACGGCGGGCCACTCGTCACTGACGGCGATCCCGCCGCCGGGATCACGCGCCGGTAACAACCCGGTGTCCGCGTCGGAGTAGCCGACCAGCGCCACCCGCAAGGGTCCGGCTGGCACGATGCGCGCCTGGTACGCCCCGGCGCGGGTGCGCCCCCCGCCGAGCCATTGCACTCCGGCTTCGTCCAGCCGGTCGAGCATGTCCAGGAAACCCTCCGCCCCGCAGTCGCCCGCGTGGTTGTTCGCCACGCTCACCGCGCCGATCCCGGCAGTCTGCAACCTCCCAGCGGACGGTGGGGACGCCCGGAAGGTGAACGCCTTGCCGGGTACGGCGCTACCCTGGTCCGTGATGACGCACTCCAGGTTGACCACCGCCAAGTCCGCCGACTTGCCTCCGGCCGGGAACACCTCGAATGCACCCGCTCCCTCGCCGGACCGCGCCGCCAGCATCACGTCGCCGCCGAACACCAGCCGGCAGACCACGGGTAGCACACGCAGGGTCTCCAACCGGAAGCTCGGCGAGGAACGGCGGGCTAACAGCTCGCGCAACGGCAGGATTTCCGGTCGCCCTTCCAGTTGGTGGACGACGAGGTCGTCACCGTCGAGGACGCCGCGCGGTTCCCGGTCTTCCCACAACGCGGCCATGTGCGTGCCGAAATCCAGGAAGATTTCTCGGGTGGCGTCGAGTGGCACGAAGTTGTTGTTTTCGTCCCGTGCCTGCCCGGCGGAATCCAGGTGCAGTTTGCCCTGCACGGCTGGCTCCAGAACACGCCGGAACTGAGCGGGATTTCCCCACGGCACCCGCCAGCCTTCCTGCCGCAAACCCGCGATGAGGAAGTTGGTGCAGTCCGCCCCCAGGTTCGTCTCCGGTCCGGTCGAACCGTCGCCGCCGCGCAGTAGCCCGCTGCCGTAAACGTAAGGACGGTTGAACTGCGCGGAGAGCGCCCGTCGAAATCCCGTCCCGCGCACGCGACAGACCGTCAGGGCGTTGGTGATGAGGCAACTGCCATCCTCGCGCTCGACCTCGGCGTACAGGCGCAGGCTGCCCAGACCTGTCGCCGGCTCGAAGAACGGGCGTAGGTCTTCGCTCGTCAGAGATTTGTCCAAACCGATCTCCTCGCGGACGAGTCGGGACGCGCGGCGGATGAAGCGCGGTGCGGTCGCGGCGAACGAGTTTTCCTGGCGCGGCTCCACGACGTTGTACGCCTGAGCGGTCGTCTGCGAGGCCAGCCAGCGCACCCGTACGTGGCCGCTGCCGCTGACGGTGCCAGACGGAAATCCGACCGTGAACGGGCACTCCTCGGGTAGCCGCAAACCCCCGTCCGGGTCTGGCTCTGGATGGCCAACCGCAGACACGCCGACCATCCACGGACGCAGGTCGTGCTCCCAGCCGTCGAGTAATTCATCAAAACGCTTCTTGTCGGTTTGCACCCGGAGTCGCGCCCGCTGCTGCACGCACAGGGCGCGCAGATCGAGCGGGGCTGCTGCCAGATCGTAGACGGGCAACGGTTGGCCCTGCGCGGCAAAAATCCGCATGGCGCGCGAGCGATCCGGCCCGGTGCGCGCGAACGGCTCGAAACGCACGCGGGCATTGTCCACGGACAGCGCCGCCGCCAACGCCAAGCCCACGAGCCGTTGCGCCTGGACCTGGTCCCTTATTTAGTGGGTCTAGACCGAGATCTTGATCGTCTGGAGTGTGTGCAGCGTCAGCAGGTAAGCGAACACACGCTCGAAGGCGACGGGCAGTTGGTCGTCGGATAGCGCGGCGAAGTAGTCGAGGTCCACCGATGCAACGACCGGTAACCCACCGGTCCATTGTTCCGGGGCCTGTGCGCGCAAGTCCTCGAACGAATGCACTGCGTAGCGATCCGCCAAGCTGCCGGCAGATCGCGGCGCGGTTTCCTCGTGGTTATCGAGGTACGCGCGGGCCTCGCCCTGACGCGCAGCCTGATCCTCGGGCGCAAGCCGCTCGGCGGGCACCCAGACCACGCGCTCGAACGGACGCGGCATGAGCGGCTCGATCCAGTTGAAGCACTGCACCGTGCCGAGCTTGCGCCAGGAGTCCAGGCGGTGGGTGCGCTCTTCGACGTTTACCACTTTGCGCAGGGCGTCGCGCACCGTGTCGGAGTCGAAGAGCGCGTTAGCGTCGCTGTGCGCGTCGAAGTGCAGCAGCAGGTAAGGCTGGTCGAGGTCAAGCGTCTGCGCCAGCCAGTAGAAGTTGCCCGCGTGGCAATCCTCCAGGTAAACCGGCAGGATCGGAGCCGCCGCGACGCGCCCGACACCCAGCACCAACCAGATCAGCAGGCAAGCCACCCGTGCTACGCCGGCGCGGCCTCCCCGACGAAGCTCCTTCATCGCACCGGCCCCATCTTCGGCGTCTTGCTCAGCTTGGCCTTAAGGGTGATCCCAGAAATGCAGGTGTCCTGGTACTTTGTACCGGGATAGACCTTGTTGATCCGCAGCCGCACCGTCCGCACCGGCTTGTCGTAGCCGTTGAGCGGAAACCAATACTGCTCACTCGTGAGGTATTCGTCTGGGATCGTCACCACGAAATCTTTCTCCCCGTTCAGCGAGACGCTCAGTTCCGCCACCCGGTTGTTCGCGTGGTACAACTCGCGCGATTTGTGGAAGCCGTTGACGATGCCGACGGCGTGCAGGCGCATGGGCCGGTCCAGCGTGAGGTCCAGCCCCTCGCCCAACCCGTCGCCCGGTACGCCCTCCGCCCAGGCTTTGGTAGAATCAGAAGACGCCTCCCATACGTTCTCGGGTCCGTAGAGCTTCGGGTCGAGGGTAGAGGTCGCCGTGACGTGGTAAAGTTGGTTGACCCAGTAAGCGGCCCCGCCAGGATGCACCTCGTAGTAGCCAATGTTTTGGCCGGGATCGCTCTTGATGCCCTCGGGACGATCCTTCGCCACGGCGTAGTCCGGTGGGTATGTCTCGTAGTCCTCGCGCACCTGCACGGTGAGGTCGTCGGCCAACGTCGGCTTGAGGTCGCTGAACTCCCAGACGAACGCCCGGCCCTCGCGTTTGAAACGGCCTTCCGGGCGAATCTTGACGGCGTCCGCGTCGGTGGTATCCGCCGCGACCACCACGCGCCCCTTGCCGATGGGCCCCTTCCAGCCTGCCGCCGTGGAAAGCTGGTAGCCCAGCGTGGTCGGCAACACGTGGGCGTCGTCGGAAACGCTGCTCCAGGCGTTGCGGTACTGCGCTTGGTAGCGGACGCGCACCGCGTGGGACTCTCCCGGTTTAAAAAGCACCGTGGAGACGAACCAATACGGCTCCGGGGCGCTGTAGGTGCCATCCATCAGGGCATCCGAGTTGACCCGCTGGTGCGACTGCGCCTCCAGTTTCCACGGCACCTCCTTGCCGTCCACGAAGAGGTGGTAATCGGTCACGTCATGCGGGTCGCGGCGGGCCTGTTCTGTGCTGTCGGAGAGGCCGGGGGGACCTACGTCCTGCGAAGCCGTGGGAAAGCCCGCCGTGACGTTGACGGCCTTCTCGCCGGGGTTGTGCAGCGTGTAGTTGACCTCCACGTCCGCCGTTTCGACGTGCAAAGTGATCTGTAGAAGCTCGCTTTGCATCTCGACTTCCGCTAGCCCCGCGGGCCGGAAGACATCCTCGGTACGGGCGAGGGGCTGCACGTTGCCGGTCGAGGCGTTGCCGGCTTCGTAGCCGCCGAAGTTTGCCCGCGCCACGCAGGGCAGCAACGGTCCCAGGCAAGCCGCAGCCAGCAGCGAAGGAAAGCGTCTCATGGCCTGCCATTGTGCAGGAAACAGGGCGGCCGAAGCAACCTCTTAGTGAACCCGGTCTTTGTGGGTAAAGTTTTTTGCAGAACGCAACGACGGTGTGGCGCAGCCAACGGTGTGCCGGGTCGGCCTCCATGCGCGGATGCCACATGGCCGAGACGATGATCTCCGGCAGCCGGACCGGCAGCGCGAAACTCCGGAGGCCCGGCTTGGCGGCACCGTCTGCCGTGGCGGCGTGGCCAAGACACACGCGCGGCACCGTGGCCACCAGGTCGGAGGAGCGGGCGATCCGCACGGCGTCCGGGTAGCCGGGCACCACCTCACCCGCTCGGCCGTGTCGGTGCGGAGGTGTTCCGCGGCGACGTGAACGATTTGGAGCGCCTGCGCCAAAGCTCCGCGGTGGCCGACGGCGTCAACGTGAGTCCGGCCGAGTTCGCCCGCGCTGCCACCCAAGAGGCCACCGACGATCTCATCGCCCAAGGCGGCCGCGTGCTGGTGGTGCGACTGCCGCAGGGGCACGACACCCGGCACCAAGGCCGCTTCCGACAGCACATCCTCCTGGCGCGGGAAAAAGGTCGGGGCGCCTACGTCGGCGAAGGCCGCAACCGCCTGCCGGCCGTGCACGTCTCCGACGCCGCACGGCTCTACCGACTGGTACTGGAGCAAGGCCAAGCGGGAGCGTGCTACCACGCCGTGGCTGAAGAAGGCGTCCCGTTGCGTGACATCGCCGCGGTGATCGGCGCGGGACTCCCCATCTGCCGGTCGAGTCGATCACGCCGGAAGAAGCCAAGGACCACTTCGGCTGGCTGGCGCCACTCGCCCAAACAGACCTGGCGGCTTCCGGTGCCTGGACGCGTCAGCAACTCGACTGGCAACCCAGTGGCCCCAACCTGCTGGCCGATCTGCGTGCGGTGGACTACGGCACGATCTAGACCGCACCAAGTCTCTTCCGTTTTCCAACGATGTTGTCTCGACCTTGCGGTGGTCGATCATGCTGGTTCTCCCTGGATGCTTTCTGACTTCGGGCTACGGCCACGCTCCGGTGGTCGTTCACCAGGAGCGAGCGGGCTTTGTGCAGGCGAACGGCTTGCAAATAGCGTTGGGGGCTCAGCACCGTCACGGCCTTGAAGTGGCGGTAGAACGTCGGCACGCTCATGCCGGCGGCATCGGCGAGGGCAGCCACGCTTGGACGTTTGGCGTAATCACGGTGGAGCAGTTGCAAGGCCCGGCTTATCCGCGCGAAGCCGCCCTGACGCAGGAGGACCGCCCGGAGGGTCTCACCCTGGCTCGGATCTCGCACTCGACCGGTAGCGGCACCGTCAGCACTAGGGAGTTCTCCGCGTCGTAGCGAAAAGTTTCCTTGCCCAGACGGCCGCAGACGCTGCCTTGGCCGACCACCTTGAGGCTCGGCTCGTACACCGCCGGGCGGCGTGCCTGCGAGCGCGTGGGACGTTGGAAGCCTACCCCGGGGCAGCGACGAGGCATTGACCCCGACCAACGGAGCCAACGGGGCCATCCACCGCGCAAGGCGGCTTGGCTTCGGCTTGAGGGTTGCCATGACTCTTTAGCTTCGTGCAGCCTGATAGGATCAGGCAAGTTCTTGAGAAGGACCGCCATTTCCGGCCGGTAGAGCCACCGCCAGCTTGGAGGCGCGACCTCTTGCGTGGGCAGAGCCGCACGGGTTGGATCAGCGTCTCGACGGGCATGTTCACGAGCTTCCTCTTCGAGGGGAGCTTCGGCGTGGTGGACCTCGCGCAGAACACCATGCACGCGCTGGGAAGCTGGGACAACGCCGTGACGGTCACCGCCCCGGACGACATCGGACGACTCACGGCGGCCATCCTCTTCGCCGGGCTCCTGAGAGGGGGCGTCTTCCAGTTGCCACTGTTCCGGGCTCCCGAAGGTGTAGAATCGAACAATCTTCGGCATGATGCTTTGCTGCTGGAGGTTTCAGGATGTTCCTGACTACGGCAGACCGAGGAAGATGCATCGTCCATAAGATCGTTCATACCATGGAAGGTCCGGGCCACTGGACCGTGGCCGACGATGGTTTACTGGATGTTGTCCGAGAACACCCCGGCCAGTTTCGCGAAGTCGTCGGCGGCTTCGTTCAGGGCCTGCTGCACGGCATGGAGGTTGCGCTGCTCTTCGTTGGGTTATGTCCGTGTCCTTTGGCTTGACACTGGGCTGCTTCCTGCTGGCCGTGCCATGCGCGTACCGCAAGGCTTTCTTTCCCACGCCGAGGACGGTCTCGAAATCGTGTGCGTCCCACCGGTTTGGTTGAAGAGGCCGGTGGTGCTCGTGCCGTCACCGTTGCCGATGGAAGTGCGTGCCGCCGGTTTGCACGAACGTGCCGCTCTGCTGGAAGCCGACGAAGGAGTCAGCGGTCGTGAGGGTGGCATTGCCGCTGAGGGTGACAGTGGGCCCCGCCCCAGCACCATCCACCGTGAACGTGGCGGGCGCATTTGCCACCCCGAAGCTGCCGGCGGTGATGGCCAGTGTGCCCGCACTGACGGTCAAGCTGCCCGTGTAGGTGTTGTTGCCCGTGAGGATGAGAGTTCCCGCGCCGGTCTTGGTCAAGGTCAGGGAGCCACCGCCGCCGGCCGGGTCGTTGAGCGGGGCATTGATCGTGACCGGCGCGTTGCCCGCGACGTTGAAGTCGCCGCCGGCGGCGAGGGTGAAAACTGTGCTGGCATAGGGAGGGTTACCAACAAAAGTCACGTCGCTGCTCAGGTCCGGCAGACTGCTGGGGCTGTAGCTGGCAGAGTCGTCCAGGGCGGTGGCGCTTGGGAGCACGTCACCCCGGTGTTCTGTGCGCAGGCGCTGCCGCCGGCAACCCAGAGCGCGACGCAGATCCTCATGGCGCATGATGAGACGGGCGACGCGGACACGGCAGAGAGATTGCGTCAGGCACGGCGGACCAGCGGGAGATGGGCAAAGCGTTCCATGAAGGAGCAAGCGACGGGTGAGCACGACCCAGAACCGGCTGGATTCTACAGGAGACTACCCGCTTCGAGCAATCCTCGTTTCGAGCGATGGCCGATCCTTGCCACTTCGCGTCTACGATGGAGTCGGAAACCGTGAACGTCGTTCAGCCAGGCCACACGGTGGCGGCAATTTAGTTCACCAACCAGAGCCTGTCATGCACTTGGGCTGAGGTAAACTGCGACCGATAGCCGCAAGGTTTATCCGAATGACATGAGCGATGAGGAGTGGGCATTCGTCGTTTCTTGTTTGACCCTCTTGCGAGAAGACGCGCCGCAACGCGTGTATGCCTAGCGCGGCTTCGTGCTCCTATCATGGGGAGTTGTGTCTTTTCCTTGCGGAGATGCCCGCCTACCATCCCACCCACAAATGGACGCATCAACGCTCCCCGCCACCGGTCCCCGGCGCAAACTGCGGCTTTTGCCGCTGCTGGCCACGGTTTACTTCATGGTCTCGGGCGGTCCGTACGGCCTGGAGGAAGTCATCGGGGACGCGGGTTACGGCTGGGCGTTCGTCATCCTCTTTGCCACGCCTTTTTTCTGGAGCCTGCCCACGGCTCTGATGATCGGCGAACTGGCCGCGGCCATCCCCGAAGAAGGCGGCTTCTACGCCTGGGTGCGGCGTGCCTTGGGGCCGTTCTGGGGCTTCCAGGAGGCGTGGCTCTCGCTGGCGGCTTCGATCTTCGACATGGCCATTTACCCGACCCTGTTCGTCTCCTACCTGGAGCACTTCAGCCATTGGGGAGAAACCCTCCAAGCCGGGCACCTGGAATTGTTCATCAAGCTGGCGGTGGTGATCGTGGCGACGCTCTGGAACCTGCGCGGGGCCGTGTCGGTGGGCAACGGCTCGGTGGTGCTATGGCTGCTGGGCCTTTCGCCGTTCGTCGTCCTCATCGCCGCGGCGCTTTGGCAGGGCGCGCACACCGGCGCGGCCACACTGGCGCCGGCCGAAGGCCACGCCGACCTGGCCGCGGGCTTACTGGTGGCCTTGTGGAACTACATGGGCTGGGACAACGCCTCCACCATCGCGGGCGAGGTGCACGAGCCGCAGCGCACCTATCCGCGCGTCATGGTCATCGCCGTGCTCATGACGATGGGGACCTACCTGCTGCCTGTCGCGGCGGTGTGGTTTGCGGGGATCGCGCCCGAACAGTTCTCGACGGGGGCTTGGGTGGACGCCGCACAGAGTCTCGTCGGCTACCCACTCGCCCTGGCGCTGACCCTCGTGGCGTCGCTGGACAGCTTGGGCAACTTCAACTCGCTGACCCTCAGCTACACCCGGCTGCCCTACGCCATGGCTTGCGATGGGCTCTTGCCCCGGGTGCTCACGCGCCGCCTGGCCAACGGCGTGCCGTGGGTGTCGCTGCTCCTGTGCGCGCTGGCCTGGTCGTTGGCGCTGGGGCTGAAGTTCGACAAGCTGATCACCATCGACATCGCCTTGTGGGGCTTGAGCATACTCTTGGAGTTCGTCGCCTTGGTCAAGCTGCGCTTCACCGAGCCCGATCTGCCGCGGCCCTTCCGGGTGCCGGGGCCGACGTGGGTAGCGGTCGGCCTCGGCATGGGTCCGGCGGTGCTGATTGTCTTTACGCTGTGGTCGGCGCGCGCCGACCACGTGGGTCCAGTGCCGGCGGCGTTGTTCGCCCTGGTGATGGCGGCTTTGGGCGGGCCGTTGTACGCGCTGGCCCGGTGGCGACTTGCTCGCCGCGGGCTTGCGTGAAAAACGGTGGTTTCACGCCCCGGCTGCCGCCAACAGAGTTCCTAGAACGGCTCGCATCTTCGGCCTCGAATCACGCCGGCCATGAGAGTAACCAGCGTCAGACAGAGTAGAAGCTGGGCACGGTCGGCACGATTACTATTTGAAGTAGTACTAATACTAATATAAATAGACTTGATGAAGATCATCCCTGTAGGCGCTTTCGCTCAACAACTCGTGCGCTTGGGGGCTTTCGGCTCCTTCCTCTTGCGTGAGGCTGACGGCACGCTGACCGCCCTCGACACCGGTCTGCCCGGCAGCGCCCCTGGCATCCTCGACGCCGCTCGCCGACTCGGGGCACCCATCGGGCGCGTCGTGCTCACCCACGCTCACCAGGACCATGTGGGCAGCCTCGATGCGCTGGCGGCTGCCTTGGGTGGAGCCGGCCGCTTGCAAATCGCGATCGGCAGGCGAGAGGCCCGGTTGCTGGCGGGCGACTTCTCGCTGGACGCCGCGGAGCCGCAGACCAAGGTGCGCGGCAGCTTCGGACGCTGCGCCACCCGGCCCACGGCGCTGCTGGAAGATGGCGACCAAATGCCTGGCTCCGCATTGCGCGCCGTCGCCTGCCCCGGCCACACGCCCGGCCACCTCGGCTTTCTCGATGAGCGCGACGGTACGCTCTTCTGCGGGGATGCGCTGGTCAACGTGGGCCGCCTGTCGGTCTCGGGTGTGTGGCGGACCATTTTTCCTTTCCCCTACTTTGCCACCTGGCACCGGCCCAGCGCCAGCGCGAGCGCTCGGCGTCTGCTCGCGCTGGCACCGACCACCTTGGCCTGTGTCCACGGCAGACCGATCCCCCACCCTGCGAAAGCCATGGCGCGCGCCATCGCCGAGGCTGATGGTTCCTCCACCGCTGCCAGCAGCATCCCTTCCGATCATGGCGATCTCCCGCGCTCCCGCTAAAGCTGGCAAAGCCGCTCCTGGCCGGCGTCGTGGCCGTGGCCAACTCGACCGGGCGGCGATCTTGGAGCGAGCGGCCCGGCTGGCGGATCGCGACGGCCTCGGCACCCTGACCCTCGCGGCGTTGGCGGGAGAGCTTGGCATCCGCCCACCCTCCCTCTACAACCATGTCGCCAGCCTGGAGGAACTGCGCCAGGCGCTCGCCATCCGCGCTCTGGGAGAACTCGACACGGCCCTGGGCCGCGCGGCTTTGGGCAAAGCCGGGGCGGAGGCCGTGGCGGCCCTGGGAGAAGCTTACCGCACCTACGCCCGCGCGCACCCTGGCCTCTACGCGGCCATCATCGCCATCGGCCTTTCGAGGACGCCGGAATTCGACGCCGCGGGCACGGTGCTGATGGACACGGTGGGCGCGGTGCTCCGTGGCTTCGGTTTGGGGGCGGAGGAGGTTCTGCACGCCATGCGCGCGCTTTACAGCTTGCTGCACGGCTTCGTGAGTTTGGAGGCGGCCGGTGGCTTCGGCCTGCCGGTCGAGCCGGCAGCGAGTTTCCGCTGGCTGTTGGCTCACTTCAGCCGGGGACTGCAAGGTTCCCGATAGGCACCGACACCCTGGTCAGAGGAAGTATGCGGTCGAAGATCGCTAGGAGCGTGCGGCGTGCGGCGAGCTTGGGGATGAGCTTCAGGAGCACTTTCGTGATGATCCCCAGCGTGCCCTCGCTGCCGATGAACAGGTCACGCAGCGTGTAGCCGGCCACGTCCTTGACGCACTTGTTGCCCGTCCACAGCGTCTCGCCCGACGCCAGCACCACCTCCAGGCCCATGACGTCGTCGCGCGTCACGCCGTACTTGAGTCCCCGCAGGCCGCCGGAGTTCTCCGCCCCGTTGCCGCCGATGGTGGACACCTTCATCGACCCCGGGTCGGGCGGGTAGAACAAACCCGCCTTCTCGGCGGCTGCCGCCACGTCGGCCGTGCCCGCGCCGGCCTCGGCCAGCAGCGTGAGGTTGCGCCCGTTGGTCTCCAGCACCCGGTTCATCTGCACGAGGCAGAGCAGGACGCCGCCAGCCACCGGCAGGGCGCGTTGCGGGCGTTGCGCATCGACGTGGCGTTCCTCGGCGCGTCCGGGCTGCATCCGTCCGAAGGCGCGTCGACGACGGAGCTTCCCGAGGCCGAGATGAAGCGGGTCGTCATCGAACGCGCGGGCTGGAAGATCCTGGTGGCCGACGGCGGCAAATGGGACAACCCGAGCACGGTGCGGTTCGCCGGGTGGGAGGATTTCGGCGACCGGGTGACCGACCTGCCGATCCACGGGGCGGCCAGATCGTTGCGGCAAGCGGGGGTCCGGGTTCATTTCGCCGGCGGCGTGCGGGGGTTGCTCAAGGAGGAAGCGCCGGTCGACGAGCCGTGACGGCACGGTCCGCCCCGGGGGTGGTTCATGGGCGGTATCCATGCGCGCGGCCGAGTTCCAGGCACTTTGCCAGTGGCTGCACGCCGTCGGAGCAGCCGGTCGCACCGAGGCACGCCGCCGCGCACACGCCGTGGCGCAGGGCGGTCTCGATGGGTTCGTCCTCGTGCAAGCCGTACAGAACCCCCGCCGCGAACGCGTCTCCGGCCCCGGTCATGCCCACGATGTCCACCGGTGCCAGCCGCACGCTCCCCTGCCAACGCGGCTGTCCGTCGCGGCCCAGGGCGCACGCCCCGTCCGGGTGGTGGACGCCCGGTTCTCCACAGAGCAAGAGCGGTCCGGTGTCAGGCAGGAGTTCCGCCAGCCGGCGCAGGTCAAGATTGGCGTAGCGTCCATCCGAGTCTGCGGGGTCGGTCAGAAAGCCTTCACCTTCCGCTTCACAATGGATCGCGCCGCCTAGCGGGCACCAAAAGCGCAGCCAGTGCAGGGTGGATTGAGGAGCGTTCATCGGGAGCTTTGGTGAATTGACACGGCGGCCGTCCTCTAAGCCTCTTTGTCCATCTAGCAAGTTGGAGCAGCTTACCACCACTTTCTGCGCTGCCATGCGAGTAACCACCTCGGTTCTAACCCTTCAGAGCAAGCAGCCTTTGCGGAAAGTCGTCAGGCCAGGAGGCTCCCGAGAACGTACCGAAGGGTCTCCGACCCGAATATGTTAAGCTAGCAACAAGCCCCGTCAAAAAGGTTCCAACCCGGACCAAAACATAGATTTCGACGTAAGTGCCGGCGTCACAGCTTTCTCGCTCCTCACCCCTATGCGATGAGCACCGATGCTTGCCCACCTACAGCCCCAAGCTGGTGAGCGCGTTCACCAACGCATCCAAGTCGGCGCGGCCTTTGAGTTGCCGCACTCGGCAGAGCCCCAGTGCCACTGGCAGCATCGGGCCGAGCGCCCTTTTTCGCAGTGCGATTTCGAAGGCAACGGTATCGGCTTCTGCCCCGGCTTTCGGCAGGTCCACCTGCGCGCACGCGAATACGAGGTCGCCCAGTAAGAGGCCGCGACGCGCGCCATCTTCTCGTAGTTGATCCGCCCGGGTGCGCCGCCGGGCTGGTGGTGATGCTGCCAGCATTCACAGGAGGGCATCGCCCGCTTACGCTTGACGAACACCCCATGCGGAAGAGCTTTTGGGGCAGGTTCCGGCGGCGATGATAGCCGTACACCTCCTGGTAGCTCGTGTTTGTCACGTTCTCGATGCGGAAGAACGCGCTGACGTGCTCGGTCACCGCGTAGCTGGCCAAAAAGCGCAGGTTCGTGTAGCCGCCCAGGTCGAAGTTCTTGAGCGATCAAGCCCGGCGCTTTTTCACTCATCGGAACCTTGCTCAGGCAACAGACATCGCCGAGCGTTTGCGCCGTGACCCCTCCACGCTTTTCTTCTCTGCTTACTTGCGCGCTTCTGGTGTGTGGCGCGGTCTCTTCTCTGCACGCGCAAGACTGGGCCAAGGCCAAGCTCGAACAAAGCGACCGTCACCGCGAGTACGTGTCGGTCAAGCACGATGGGCGCACGGTCAATACGTTGGTCATCTACCCGGAGGTGAAGGACAAGGCTCCTGTTGTGGTGCTCATCCACGAAATCTTTGGCTTGAGCGACTGGATGAAGCTCCAGGCCGACGAACTCGCCGCCCAAGGCTACATCGTGGTGGCACCCGACCTCGTCAGCGGCCTGGGAGCGAACGGCGGTGGTACGGATGCGCTCGGCGGCCAGGACAACGTCATCAAAGCGGTCATGGGCCTCGACCCCGCGCAGGTCACGGCCGACCTCGATGCGGTAGCCGACTACGGCCTGACGCTGCCTTCGGCCAACGGCGTGTTGTTCACGGCCGGCTTTTGCTGGGGTGGAGGCAAGACGTTTGCCTATGCCACGCACCGCGCGAACCTGCGTGCGGCCTTCGTTTTCTACGGGCCGCCGCCGCCCGCCGCCGACATGGTGCAGATCACGGCCCCGGTTTTTGGCTTCTACGGCGGGAACGATAACCGGGTGGACGCCACGATCCCGCAGGCGACGGCCGACATGAAGGCTGCCGGTAAAGTGTACGAGCCAGTGACCTACGAGGGTGCGGGGCATGGATTTATGCGTGCCGGCCAAGCACCCGACGCCAAACCCGAGGACAAAAAGGCGTTCGATGAAAGCTTCGCGCGACTGCTTAAAGAGTTGAAGGCGAACGCCACCAGCGAAGGCGGCAAGCAGGCCCAAGTAAATTATCCACCCACAATCACCATGGTAAGAGCAGCGGTGGCTACGACGCAAGAGCCGGACCCGAGTTGCTGCGCTACGGCGCACTGAGGCGAAGGTAATAGGCTGATGGCGGCAGAGAGCGCGCCACGATGATCTGGGCTGCTTTGCAAACAGGCGAAGACCGCTTGCAAGTAGTCCCGCCGCTTCAACAGTTCAGAGTCACCCACATCATCACGCAATTCTTATGAGCCCTGCCACCAACCCTGAAATCGCTGTCAAGGAACGCTACGCAAGCGGCGCGCAACAGCGTGAAGCGGCTTTGTGCTGCCCGGTGGAGTACGATCCTCAGTACCTCCAAGTCATCCCAGCGGAAGTCATCGAGCGGGACTACGGCTGCGGCGACCCTAGCCAGTACCTGCAGGCGGGCGAGACGGTGCTCGACCTCGGCAGTGGCACGGGCAAAATCTGCTTCATCGCCGCGCAGAAGGTCGGCGCGAGCGGCAGGGTCATCGGCGTGGACATGACCGACGAGATGCTAGATGTCGCCCGACGCAACGCCCCGGTCGTCGCTGAGCGCATTGGCTTTGCCAACGTCGAGTTTCGCAAGGGGCGCATCCAGGACCTGGGCCTTGACCTCGAACGCCTCGATGCCGCCCTGCGCGAGCGACCCATCGCCGACGCCGCTTCCTTTCTCCTGGCCGACGAACTGGCCACCGACCTTCGCCGCAAACACCCGCTCGTGGCCGACGAGTCCGTGGATGTCGTGGTGAGCAACTGCGTGCTCAACCTCGTGGACAGCCGCGCCAAGGGCCGCCTGTTCGAGGAAATCTTCCGCGTGTTACGTAAGGGCGGGCGCGCCGTCATCTCGGACATCGTCAGCGACGAACCCTGCCCGGAACGTTTGCAGAACGACGCTCAACTTTGGAGCGGCTGCATCTCAGGAGCGTTGACGGAGGACGGCTTCCTCGAAGCTTTTGAGCGGGCGGGCTTCCACGGCATCCACCTCCTCAAACGCGACGCAGCACCTTGGCAGACGGTCGAAGGCATCGAGTTTCGCTCGGTGACAGTGGAAGCCTTCAAAGGCAAACAAGGACCCTGCTTCGAGCGCAACCAAGCGGTGATCTACAAGGGGCCGTTCAAGGAAGTGCTCGATGACGACGGGCACCGCATGGAGCGTGGACGCCGCTACGCGGTTTGCGACAAGACTTACAGCCTCTACCGCGAACCTCCCTACGCAGATCAGTTCGAGTTCATCGAGCCGCGCGAGGCGATCCCGTTGGAGGAAGCCGGGGAGTTTGACTGTTCGCGCACAGCGTTGCGTCATCCCAGAGAGACCAAGGGACAGGCGTACAACGTGACCACGGAGGCCAGTTCCTGCTGCGCGGACGGCGACTGCTGCTGACACTCTGCCCTCGTAGCGGCCAGCTTTTCCGCCGATGAGCACGGCGGCAGGACGCTCTGGACGCTGATGTCCCCTCTCCTCCCATGCCATACTGCTTCCACCCGTTCGTCGCAACCCGCTTTTTTCGTCTTCCCGCCCCATCTAGTCCCTGTAGTATGCGCCGATGCACCTCGATCCGCGCCCAAGTCTGTGCTCCACTACTCTCGCCGCCGCTTTCCTCTTACTCGGAGCGAGCATCCAACCAACAACCACGACCGCGCAGACCCCGGTTGCGCCTTTGGTCGTCGGCTCGCCAAACACCGCCACGGCCGATCCGCTGGTCACGCGTCCGAACACCAAGCCGACGGTGGTACCGCTTTTTAGCGCAGTCACCTTCACGGACTTCAACCCCCGCACGTTTGCCTACGCGCCTCCGGCAAACCCGCGGGGTCCCTGGGCCAAGATCGTGTTCGTCGCCGACTTCTCGGTCAGCGCCGGCCGGCAGTTCGACCGCACGGCTCAGATTACCATCGGCAACGTCAACGTTTACTACGGCACGACGGCAGAACCGTCCGCCACGGTAAGTCCCACTTGGCACGTGGAGCGTGATGTCACCGACGACGCCATTCTCCTGGCCACCGCTCAGCCTGGAGCCGCTTACCTGGGCAACTTGGTCAACGGCACTTACACCGGCATCATCCAAGGCAGCGCCCACCTGGAGTTCTACCCGACGGGGTTGGGTGCTCCTGCTGCGCGCGTTCCTGACGTGGTCATTGGTCTGCCGGCGGCGGCGGGCGGGGCGGTCTCGCTGTCTACCGGCGATCAGCAGTTGACGGGGACGCTCGCGCTGCCGCGCAACATCGAGCGGGCCTACTTGGACATCTTCACCCAAAGCCAAGGATCGGACGAGTTCTGGTACACCAGCGTGCCCAACGACTTGGCGGCCGAACTGCAAAGCAGCCCCGGCACCGCCTTCCGGGAGGCAGAGATCAGCGTCGATGGCCAACCGGCTGGCGTCGCACCAGTGTACCCCTGGATTTACACCGGCGGTATCGATCCTTACCTCTGGCGGCCCATCCCAGGCGTGCAGACGCTCAACTTCGTGCCGTTCCGCGTGGACCTGACGCCGTTTGCGGGTTTGCTCAGCAACGGCACCCAGCACCAAGTCAGCCTGCGGGTCGCCGGTGCCGACAACTACTTCCTAGCCACGGCCACTCTCTACCTCTACCTCGACCGTGGCTCGACTCAAGTGACTGGCGGCCTGACCGCTAACAGCCTCAAAGCGCCGACGCCGGTGGCGCAATCCAACATCTCGACGGCGTCCGGCTATCCGAACGGCACGGTGTCGGTCACTTCCACCCGCCGGTTCACGGTCGCCGGGTACGTACAAACCTCTCACGGACGGGTGGACACGGCGATCCAGGGCGCGGTGAACTTCTCGAACCAACAAAACTTCACCATCTCCGCCACGCAGTACGTGCAGGACATCCACCAGACCTCGACGCTCGCGTTGGCGACCTTGACCCAAGGGGCCGGGCAAACGGCGAGCGTCGTGCAGAACTTCAGCTACCCGCTGGCGCTCAAGATCGCGCAGACTATCGCGACGGACGGTTCCTCCACCCTGACCACGACGGTAGCGCAACAGTACCAGACCCAGGAGGCCGGCCTGGCGAGCTTCGTGCCCTCGCTGCGGACGATCAACAACGAAGTGGATTCGACCGACACCTTGCAGCTCAGCGCCGCCGGGGCGATCACCGGGCACACCGGCCAGCGCAGCCGCCAGCGCTACACTCGCTTCGGGACCACGGACGGCGTCTACGACCGGCAGATCACGGCCGCCGACGGTGTGTTGACCGGAGTGTCGCCGCGATAAGTTGTGGGCGCGCCTGACAGCTTGGCGCGCCCCACCTATCGCTTACCCGAAGCCGCAGGATTGAGGCGGTCAAACAACTCTAAAGCAACCTCGGCGCACCACGCTGGTTTCTTCCTGCATGCAGAACTTGTGGTGCGCTTTGATCTTGGCAGCGGTGTGGGTGGTGCCTTCTGTGCTGG
>CAXTQD010000026.1:0-20620 GCA_964246175.1 uncultured Chthoniobacterales bacterium
CACGACGCCATGCGCCGGTTCTGCGTGACGCCGCGCACGAACAGCCCGAGCCGCAGATCGTCGAAGAGCGTCACGGCGTCGGCCGTCGTGCCATCCGGCCACGCAAAACGCCGGACCTCCGTTGCGCGCAGGTCCGGCCGAAGGGTAACAATCCAGCCGTCGCCGTCCGTGCGCAGGAGCATAGAACGCCCGTCTGCCGCGTCGGCCAGCCGCCGGGCGCGCGTCCAGCCGTGGAGAGTCCATCGACGGTCGAAGAACCACGTTTTGTCCACATCGGGGTAGTCCCCGCCCCCTCTCTTCAGCTTAGGACCACCGACTCCGAAATCCTTTTCCGTGCCGATGAATAAATCCTGTCTGCCAGGCCAGAAGCCGAAAACATCGTTGCCGTCGGGCAACACCACACCATCCACCCGGCCGTCCGACGCGGGATCTTCATCGAATCTGTAGTCCTGGATCTCCTGCGCCGAAAATGCCCCTGCTCCGCCCAAACGGTACTGCGGATAGCCCAGCCCCATGCCGTGGCCGGGGACCCGGCGGTTGAGCATCGTCTGACCGGCGTCGTCGGGAACGTCCATGCTGATGTACCAGCCGCGCGGTCCGAGCGCACGCGGACGGCAGAGACCCCAGCGTTCGATCCCGCCCAGTACCCGTGCAGGTCCCTCCGGCCCAACTTGGACCGTCGCGTAGCCCTGGTTGTCGCCCACGTTGACCACCCAGGCCGTACCGTCCTTGTCCGAACGCGCCCAACCGAGGAGACAAAGCGACGTGTCTTCCCAGCCGTCTTCGGACTTGTAAGGAGCCAGCTCCGCGCTGGTCAACTGCCGCAGGCGCTGACCGTCGCGCGAGAAAAAGGTCAGCCGGTCGTCGTGCTCCTGTAAGTCGGTCGTCACCCAGCGGCCGTCCGGCAGGAACGCCCCGTACCACTCCCGCCCGGTGCCATCGCTGCGTTGGGGGCAGGCTTGGTTGAGCAATCCTCCCTGCCCGTCGAAGAGCCAGCCGCGCACAGGTGTCCACACCTCCCAGGCATCGCGCGTGATCCGGCGCACGAGCCAGCCTTTGGCGGTCGTCGGATCGGCGCGGTAATCGACCACGTGGTACCCGTCCTCCTGGCTGGGGGAGGTTTCGATGCCGTCGAAGGTGCGCAGTTCGCGCAACGGCACGGTGCGCGGGCGGCAGGAGAAGCGGAGTTCCTTGGCGGAGAGTTTGCCGTCCGCGGCGACTTCCTCGACGTAGTGATCCTCTCCCGCCTGGATGGCTACGCGGATCAGTTCGCCGCCGAGACGCGCCCGCGCCAGTGGATCGCGTGTGCGCTGCCACTGGACGAACAGCTTGTCGCATTGCTGGTCTTGCTGGGCAAGTTCCTCATCCCGACCATCCCGCGCCCGGCTGGAGTGCGACGTGGCGAGGACGATGCACACCAACAGCATGAGGCGAAGAACGTTGGGCGGCATCGTGCCTTACACTCTAGCGGGTCCCTCCCGCGAGCGTGAAGACCTTTCGCGATGGTGCTATTAATTTGCCGTCTTGCCCAATGCCTTAAAGATCGCCGCCTACTTCCTCGGCACCCTCTTTCTTGGCGCGTTGCTCGCCCCGCCGTTGTACTGGGCCGGGCACGCCGCGGCGGCCTGGGGGCCGTTGAGCAGTTTGGGGACATACGAGTTCCGGCGGTATTTTGACCGGGCAATTTTCGTGGCCGCGCTGCTGCTGCTCTGGCCGACAGTGCGCGCATTACGGGTCGGTGGCTGGCGCGATCTCGGGCTGCGGCCGGACGGGCGGCGCTGGCGGCACCTCGCGCTCGGGTTCGTCGCGGCGGGCGGCGGGTTATGGCTGCTCGGGTTTGTCTTCTTGCAGGCCGGCTGGTACGCGCCCCGTGCGCATGTGCCGTGGGGAACGCTGCCAGGATTCCTGGCGTCGGCGGCGGCCGTGGCGTGCGTGGAGGAAGGATTTTTCCGCGGCGTGCTCCAGGGTCTCGTCGGTCGGACGGCGTCGGCGGTAGGAGCGCTGGTGTTCGTCGCGGCGCTGTTCGCGCTGCTGCACTTCGTCCGGCCGCCGGAGGGCGCGGTGAACCTCGGACCGATCCGTTGGCTGTCAGGGTTTGTTTACCTGCCGCAGGTGTTCTGGCAATGGGGGGACGTGCGGCTGGTGCTCGGGGGGTTGGCGACGTTGTTCGCCGTCGGGCTGGTGCTCGGGTACGCGCGGTGGCGAACGCACGCACTGTGGCTCTCGGTCGGGCTGCACGCGGGCTGGGTGTTCGCGCTCAAGAGCTTCAGCGCGGCGACCCGGCACACCGCTCCGAACGACCTCTGGGTCGGCGAGGACCTGCGGCATGGCCTCGTACCGGTGGCGGTCGTCCTCCTGACAGGAGCGCTCGTTGCGGCGTGCCTGCGACGCGAGGGCAGCAGGGGGCCGTAGAGAATCACAAGCCTTTTGCAAAGCACGATCACCCCTGTATCAAACCATCGCGGGGGCCACGACGTAGTTTTTGCTTGCCGCCGAGGGGTTATTTCCCGTTTCGTTGGAGGGACCAACGTGCTGGCGACCCTCCAACAACGCGCGGCGACGGCGGCGCGAACGTTCGCCGACCTGCTTTACCCGCCGGCCTGTCCGGTGTGTGCGGTCGCCGTGACGCCCGACGCCGGCCTGTGCGCGGACTGCACAAAGGCGGCCCCGCGCCTCGAACCGCCCTTCTGCGCCGTGTGCTCGTGGCCATTCCCGACCCCGGCGGGCGGCGCGGCGCTTTCCACCTTGGGACTGCACCGCACCTGTGCGAACTGCCACGGCCGGGACTTCGCCTTCGACTGCGCCGTCAGCGCGCGGCGGCACGACGGCCCCGTGCGCGACCTGATCGTGCGCTTCAAGTACCGCGGCGAACAACACCTACGCCGTCCGTTGTCCGCCTGGCTAGCTGAAGCCTTCGCCGACTCGCGCCTCGCCCGCCGCCCCGCCGACGCGCTCGTGCCTGTGCCGCTGCATCCGCGTCGTTTGCGTGAACGCGGTTACAACCAGGCGGAGGAATGCGCCCGCGCACTCGGCAGCCGGGTGGGACTACCCGTCTGGCCGGTCCTGCGCCGGGCGCGCTACACGGGCACGCAGACCCTGCTCAGCCGCGAGGAACGCGCGCGCAACCTCACGGGTGCCTTCGGGCTGACCGGGGGCTGGCGGGCGCGCCGTTGGCGGCAGGGGCTAGACGGCGCGGACGTGCTGCTGGTGGACGACGTGTTCACCTCGGGCGCGACGGTAGACGCCTGCGCGCGCGTGCTGCTGGCCGGAGGCGCGGCGAGCGTGCGCATATTGACGATCGCGCGGCGGTGAACGCCGCGCCCGGTGCGCCTCCGCAACCCGCAACGTGCCGCAGGCACACCGCAGCGGCGGCTTTGCCGCCCCGCCACCACCCGCAACCCACTTGCATTTAAGCGCCCCCACGCGGATGATCCCGGCAGCACCATGTCCTCGCATCGCCTCGAAATCCGTAACCTGACCGTTTCTTACCGCGGCGTGCCGGCGCTCCACCACGTCAACCTCACGCTGCACTGCGGCCGGTGCGTCGGCCTGCTTGGGCCCAACGGCGCGGGCAAATCAACCCTCCTCAAATCGATTGCCCACCTCGTGCCTACCGAGACGGGGCACGTCCACTTCGACGCCCACGCGCACGGCAACAGCGCCGCGGACCGCTCCATCGCGTACCTGCCCCAGCGCAGCCTCGTCGACTGGGACTTTCCGTTGACGGTGCGCGGGTTGGTGGAGATGGGGCGCTACCCGGCGCTGGGTAGCTACACGCGCTTCCGCGACGAAGACGCACGGGTCGTCGAGGCCGCGCTCGACTCGACGCGGCTGCGTCCCCTCGCCGACCGGCAGATTTCCGCGCTCTCGGGCGGACAGCAACAGCGCGCCTTCCTCGCCCGCGCGGTCGCGCAGGGGGCGCACGTTTACCTGCTCGACGAACCCTTCACCGGGTTGGACCGCAACGCGCAGGCGGTCCTAAGCCAACTGTTGCGCACCCTGGCCGAACGCGACGGCAAGCTCGTGATCGTCAGCCACCACGACCTGCGCACGGTGGAGGAACTCTTCGACGACGTGATCTTCCTCAACGGCGAACTCGTCGCCTGCGGCCCGGTGCGGGAAACCTTCACGGCTGACAACATCGCGCGCACCTACACGACGGACGTTTTTACCGGCAGCCGACCATGAATGTTCCCCTCCTCTGCGACCTGCTCGCGCCGTTCCAGTATGAGTTCATGCAGCGTGCGCTCTTGGGCTGCGTGCTGGTGGGGTTTACCAACGGATTTCTGAGTGCGTTCATCGTTCTGCGCCAGCAGGCGCTCCTGGCCGACGCGCTCAGTCATTCGCTGATCCCCGGATTGGCGGTGGGGGCGATTTTCTTCGGGCTCGCGCCGATGGGTCTGTTTCTTGGCGCGGTGGCGGCGGCGCTTTTTGTGGGGTTGGGCGGGCAACTTGTTTCGCGTTCCAGTCGGCTCAAGGATGATACAGCCATCGGCGCGCTGTATACGGTGGCGTTCGCCTTCGGGATTTTCCTGCTGCGTTTCAGCAAGGAGCGCGTGGACCTGACGCACTTCATCTTCGGCAACCTGTTGGGCATCTCCAACGCCGACCTGTGGATCATCTACGGGGTCGGCTTCCTGAGCGCCGTGTGCCTCGTCAGTCAGCAGCGCGGGTTGATGCTGGCGCTCTTCGAGCCATCCGTGGCGCAGAGCCTCGGAGTACCCGTCGCGCGGCTCAACTACATGCTCATCAGCCTGATTATCTTGGCGATGATCGCCAGCCTCCAGGCCGTCGGTGTGGTGCTCTCGGTCGGGTTGCTCGTGCTGCCGGCGGCGACGGTGTACCTGCTCAGCGACAGCTACCGCACGATGTGCTGGGCAGGCGGCGCGCTGGGGGCCGCGGGAGCATGCGTGGGACTGATGCTCTCGTACTGGGTGGAGATCCCCAGCGGGCCAGCCATCGTGCTGGTGCTCGGCGCGTGCTTCGTGGCGGCTCTAATATTTGGCCCGCGTTACGGCGTGTTGGCGAAACTGCGCCCCACCCAACACCTGCACAATCAATCGCTCGCGCGTTGGGAAGACGAGGAACCGCAAGCGCACGAGGAAAAGGATGCGCCCGCACGCACGGGTGTCACTTGACCTCGGTGGCCTTGTAACCGATCACGCCGATGCGCCCGATGAGCGCCTGGAGCTTGATGCGCGTCGGGTCGTAGCGCAAGGTGATGCGGTTGTTGAGCACGTCGATCTCGGCGTCCTGCACGCCGCGCGCGGTGACGAGCGTGCGCTTGATGCCATCCTCGCAAGACGGGCAGTCGATTTCGGGTTCGAGCTTGAGCACGGTTTTGACGACCTTCGGATCGTCCGCCGCGGCGCGCGCCACGGGGAGAGCTGCCAGAGTCACCGCCAACCACACGCTTCGCAGGATGGGAAATTTCATGGAGACAGGAAACACCGATCTTACCGCAACTACCCTCGCCGCGCACGTCGAAACGGTGCGCGCCTGCACACGCTGCCCTCGGATGCAGCGACCGGCGGTGCCGGGTTACCCAGTCGTGAGCAAGGTGATGTTGGTCGGTCAGGCTCCCGGGAGGCACGAACCCATCAAGGGCCGGCCGTTCGCGTGGACGGCGGGGCGAACGCTCTTCGCGTGGTTGCGGGAGGGTTGCGGGATCGGCGAGGAACGTTTCCGGCGAGTGGTTTACATGGCGGCGGTGTGCCGGTGTTTCCCGGGCGAGACGCCGGCGGGCGGCGACCGGGTGCCGGACCGTGCGGAGGTGGCGGAGTGCAGCCGGTGGCTGCGGGCGGAGTTTGAGTTGTTGCGGCCAGAGTTGGTGATCCCGGTCGGGCGGCTGGCCATCGTGCAGTTTTTGCCGCCAGCGCCGTTGACGGAGATCATCGGGCGGCAGTTTCGCGGGAACTACGGCGGTCAGGAGTTCGACGTGGTGCCGCTGCCGCACCCGAGCGGCGCGTCGCCGTGGCCGCGGATCGAACCGGGCCGCACGCTGACGCGGCGGGCGTTGGAGTTGATCCGTGCGCACCGGGCGCTCCCAACGGCGGATGGCGCGGTTGACTCTGGCGGCGTTTAAATGTCCACTCCGCTCGTCATGAGCAACAAAAGTAAATTCCTAGCCGCCATCCTGTGCTTCTTCCTCGGAGTGTTCGGCGTGCATCGCTTCTACGTCGGGAAAATCGGCACGGGCTTCCTGCAACTCATCACCGCCGGCGGCTTCGGCGTGTGGTGGATCATCGATTTCATCTTTATCTTGCTGGGCAAATTCACCGATTCGAACGGCAACGCCCTCAAGTAAGAGACAACGACCGCCTACCTTCCCCGCTCCGCTGCCAGCGCCGCAGGCAGCGGACGCGGGCCATCGCGGTGGCCAAGCTGTTGATCGATAGATTCTAGCCGCCGGATGAGGTCGAGCACTTCCTGGCGCGAGTACGATCCACCCGCCGCCGCGCAGAAGTGCGTGCGGCAGCCGAACGGCCGGTCGGCGTAGATCAAGCACTTGCCGGTCGGCGCGTCCAGCATCGGGCAATTCCCGTCCGCGCCCGTCGGCACTTCCTTGCGGCCGGTCGCCTTGAACGCCCGCAACGCCAGGAGCGCCTCGCCGCGCGTGACCGATGGCATCCGCCCTGTGCGCCGGAACTGGCAACACTCCGTCAGCCGCGTGCAGGCGCGTTCCACCGGCCGGCGGTCGAGGTCGGCGTACACGGCGCGCACGGCCGCCAGCGCGGCACGCACGGCGTCGGCCGAACGGTATGCAGGCGGCAGGTTGTTAGCGGCGGTACCCATCGGGAAAGGTTCGCCGCCATCCTACCACGAAAGGGGAGCCGCGGCGACTCCCTCACAGCCTAGGAGCCCGGCCGACGGCGTCCATGTCGCCAATGGCCTTGTTCGCGTCTTCGAACTTCGCCTTGTTCTTCTCGGCCAACTCGATGTTCGCCGGCGGGATGAAGTCCGGCAGGTCGGTCGAACCGGACGCCTTCACGCCGGCGGCCATCCGGGCGAACATCGTGGACAACAACCCGAGCATGTACTCGCGCGGGTCCAGCCCCTCGCCCTTGATGATGGCGAGAACGTGCGGAGCCTGTTTGGTGAAAACCCCGTTGATCTGCTCGAACGTGCCGTTCTGGTCTTCCTTGAGCGCCTGCATCTCCTTGCCGATCTGCGGATCGACCTTGGCAGCCTCGATGATCTTTCGGCAGATCGTGCCGACTTTGTCCACCCGCTCCAAAGTCAGCTTGTACTCCACAAGCGCCTTTTTGTCAGTGTCGTCCATGGCGGAACTCTGCGCCGCCGCCCGGGACGGTCCGCCGAAGGTCGTCCACACCGCCAAGCCAAAAACTGCGAGACGCCGGAGCACCGGCACAGGAAAGGAAAAGCGCATGGGCGCTTGTCTAGTCTGGGACTTGCGGTAGATCAAGGGGAAGGCGGGCCGCGCCACCTGTTTTGCTCCTTTCCCGATGCTGTCTTTTTCGACCTGCTGGAACTCCGCCCGCCACACCGACGGCGCGCCGATGCTCCAGGAAATCCTCGATCTGGGTTTCGAGAACGTCGAGCTTTCCCACGGCATCCGCATCTCCCTGGTCGGCGGCATCCAGCAGATGTTCGACAAAGGCAAAATGCGCGTTACCAGCCTGCACAATTTTTGTCCGCTGCCCATCGAGGTGCAGGGGGCTTCGCCGGATTGTTACGAGTTCACCTCGCACCGCGCCTCTGACCAGCAGCGGGCCGTCAACCTGACCATCCGCACCATCGATCTCGCCAGCCGCCTGCAAGCCAGCCTGGTCGTGCTGCACCTCGGCCGCGTGGCGATGACACCCGTCACGCGCAAGCTGGGCCAGTTGGCGAAGGAAGGGAAGTTCCTCGACCGCGAGTTCGTGCGGCTGAAGATCGCCGCCGTCAAGGAACGCGAGGCGCGGGGGCCGGGCTACCTGGCGCGGGTCAAGGAATGCCTCAAGCCCATCGTCGAACACGCCGGGAACAAAAACGTGAACCTCGGCATCGAGGGCCGCTTCGGCTACGAGGAGGTGCCCAGCGAGCGGGAGTTGCCGGGGTTGTTGGAGGAACTCAACGCGCCGCACGTCGGCTACTGGCACGACTTCGGGCACTTGCAGGTGAAGAACAACTTGCGTTTCGTCGACCACTACGAATGGCTGCGGTCGATTCGCGGCCGGCTCTTCGGCTGCCATCTGCACGACACCGAGTGGCCGGTCAAAGATCACCGGGTGCCGTTCGCGGGAGGCATCGAGTACGACCGGCTCATCCCCCTGCTGCCGCCGAATTGCCTGTTCGTCTGGGAGCTGAGTCCCAGTGCCAGGGCTGACAACATCCGCGCGGCGCACGAGAGGTGGCGGGAGCGGTTCGGCGGGGATTGAGAATGCCTCTCGCAAAGGCCGCGAAGACCGCGAAGGGAGAGAGGAAGGAAAGTTTCTGAACACTTTTTCTTCCTTTGCGGCCTTCGCGGCCTTTGCGAGAGGCATTGTCCCTGCTTTTTCACACGATGCCGCTTTGCGCGCCGCCCGCTTGACGGCTACTATCCGCCCCGTCCGCATGAAAAAAGCCCTGATCACCATTCTCCAGGTGGCCGTCACCGTCTTCGCGTTCTGGTACGTGTTCCACAAGCCGGCGACCCGCCAGGGTATCGCCACGGCGCTCGAAGCGGGCAACAACTACTGGTGGCTCGCCGCCTCCGCGTTGATGGCGGGGCTTGCGCCGGTGTGTGCGACGGTGCGCCTCTGGCTGCTTTTGCGCGTGCAGGACATCCACCTCACGCTGCGCCGCGTCACGCAGCTCTACATGATCGGCATGTTCTTCAACCTCTTCCTGCTCGGCTCGACGGGCGGCGACGCGGTGAAGCTGTTCTACCTCCTGCGCGAAAACCCGAATCCGAACAAGCGCGCCGGCGCCTTCCTGGCCGTCGTGATGGACCGGGTGCTCGGGCTGGTGGCGCTGGCGATCCTTTCGATTACCCTCGTGCTCGCGCGCTACCGCTGGCTGACCCAACTCCCCGAGACGACTCAGTGGGTCAACGGCTTCCTGTTCATCCTCGGCTTCGCGCTCTTCGGCATCGCGGTGACCCTCCTCGCCGTGCACTTCAACATCGTGCGCTTCTTCCCGGCGAACATGCCCGGGCGCAAGGTCGTGGTGGAACTCGCCGCCGCCATCCAGAGCAACACCCGCGCGTGGCGCACGTCGCTGGGGTGCATCCTGATTTCCTTCGTCGGGCACGCGGCGATGTTCATCACGTTTTACTTCGCCGCGCTGGTGATCCACGCGGCGGTGGCCTTCTGGGACGTGACGGTGGCCATGCCCATCGTCAACACCTACGCGTCGCTGCCGGTCAGCCTCTCGGGGATGGGCGTGCGCGAGACGATCACGACCTCGCTGCTGGGCGGCTTGTGCCACCTCGCCCCGGGCGTGCCAGTGGTGATCTCGCTGGTGGGCTTCCTGTGCTCGGTGGTCTTCTGGGGCCTGGTGGGCGGGCTCTTTTACCTGTTCTTCAAGGGCCGGGCGGGTGCCGTGCCGGCGCATGTCGAGGAAATCGAAGCGCGCGAGGAGGAAGCGGCGCTGCCAGCGATGGTAGCCGAAGCGAACCACCCGCGCCCAGCCGCCGATGTCTGACGCGCGGCCCGTCCCCACGTTGCGGGCGGCGATCACGCTCGACGGCCGGCTCGCCGACCCTGCTGCGCTGCGATACCTTGACGGCGCAGAGTCGAAAAACGTGGACACGCAAGAAGCCCGCGCGCTGCTCGCTGCCGGCGCGGTGCGCGAACTCCACCTCACCGTTCACCCGTGGGTCGACGGCCGGCGCGACGCTCCCACGCTCACCGGACCGCC
Organism: uncultured Chthoniobacterales bacterium; assembly: GCA_964246175.1. Taxonomy (GTDB): domain Bacteria; phylum Verrucomicrobiota; class Verrucomicrobiia; order Chthoniobacterales; family SZAS-18; genus CAHJWO01. The sequence goes on from CAXTQD010000026.1 coordinate 9,844, forward strand.
GACGCCGGAATTTTTTTCCCGTTCGCTCGCTTGCCGGCTCCTAGGGATGGAAACCCGCGACGGCGAGTGTCTTCTGCGTTACCGCGTCCTGCGCCGGGCGCGCCCCGCGCCCAAGTGAAGGCATCCGCTACCGGGCGCAGCGCGTTTATGCCTTTTGAGTTGTCGTCGGCGATGGTCGGCGGGCCGCTGTTTCTCCGCTCCCCGATGCACACGACGACCGCCATCACGATGCGCGCGCCCAAGGAGCGCATCTTCGAGACCGCCGCCGATCTTTCCGGCTGGCCGCGCATCCTGCCGCACTACCGCTACATCCATTATTACGAACGCGGCCCGGTGCGCAACGTCGTCAAGATGGCGTGCCGACGCTCCGGTCTGCCGGTGGCGTGGACGAGCGAGCAGATCATCGACCGCGACCGGCTGGAGGTGCGCTTCACCCACCTGAAGGCGTTCACGAAGGGGATGCACGTCGTGTGGAAATTCACCGACCAGCCGGACGGCAGCGTCCTCGTCGAGATCGTCCACGACCTGAACTTCCGCGTGCCGGCACTCGCGCCGTTGGCCAACCTCATCATCGGCCAGTTTTTCATCGACCACGTCGCCAACAAAACCCTCCGCTGCATGAAGGCTCACCTCGAAAAATGAAACGTGCCGTCATCACGGGCCTCGGGCCCATCACCTGCATCGGCGTCGGCAAAGAGGCGTTTTGGAACGGCTTGCGTGCGCAGAAGAGCGGCATCGCGCGGCTGACCGCCTTCGATTCAAGCGAGTACAACGCCCACCACGCCGGTGAAGTGCGCGATTTCAACCCGGCGGAGTTCTTCCCGCCGCACCGGCTCAAGCGGCTGGACCGCTACGCGCAGTTCTCGGTGGCGAGCGCGCGGCTGGCGCTGGAGGACGCCGGGTTGCACTACTCGCCCGAGGACCCGCAGCCCCGCGCGGGGGTGAGCTTCGGCACGGCACTGGGCGGCATCGCGGGGGCGGAGTTCCAGCACGCGCATTTCTTGAAGAAAGGCACGCGCGGGGTCAACCAGACGCTCGCCTTGCAGGTCTTCGGCGGTTCGGCGCACACGAACATCGCCATCGAGTACGGCCTGCGTGGCGTGGGCACGACGAACTCGAACTCCTGCGCCAGCGGCACGGTGGCCGTCGGCGAGGCGCTCCGTTACATCCGCGACGGCTGGGCCGACGTGGTCGTGGCCGGCGGTGCGGAGGCTCCGCTCAGCCCTCTTACTTTTAGCGCGTTCGCCATCATCAAGACCATGAGCCAGTGGGAGGGCGAACCCGCCGCGCGCGCCTGCCGGCCGTTCGACCGCACGCGCGACGGCTTCGTGATGGGCGAAGGCGCGGCGGGGCTCGTCGTCGAGGAATACGAGCACGCGAAAAAACGCGGCGCCCACATCTACGCGGAGGTCCTCGGCTACAGCCTCAACAACGACGCCTACCACATGACGAGTCCCCTCCCCGACGGCGCGGGAGCCATCGCGGCGATGCGCGACGCCCTCGCTGACGCGCGACTCCAACCCACGGACATCGACGCCATCAACGCCCACGCCTCCTCCACGCAGGTGAACGACTCCACGGAGACCATGTGCATCAAGACTGTGCTCGGCGACCACGCGTACAAGATTCCTGTCAGCGGCACGAAGGCGTACCATGCCCATCCGCTCGGCGCGACCGGGGCCATCGAGACAGCCATCGCGGCGTTGACGCTCGACCGTGGCTGGCTGCCACCGACGCTCCACCGCGAGGAAGCCGATCCTGCGTGCGACCTCGACGTGGTTCCCAACGAAGGCCGTGATACGGGCGCACGACGCATTTTGAGTAATTCGTTTGGGTTCGGCGGGATCAACTCGTGCCTGATCCTAGGCAAGGTGTAGTCCCAGCCGCCACAAGTTGCACCGGGAACGTTCCGGGTGGATGCTCCCGACGTACGATGAAACTCACGCGCCCCTCTTGGAAACTGCCCGTCGTTTGCGGCGTGGCCATCATCGCGGTTCTGCGTTTCGGCGCGCCGACGATTATCCCCGCCGCGCCGGTTGCCGCCGCCAAACCCACGCCGGACCCGACGGCCGAGGTCGCCAAGCTCAAGACGGCCGACGCGCTCTTCGACTACATCAACCAGCACTCCACCGTCGATGATCTCCAGCCCGACGACGCCCTGTCGCCGGAGGAACAGGAGACCCAGATGCGCGCGACGGTACAGGCCAAGGTTGCCGCGTTGCGCCCAGCCATCGACGCATTCTTAGAGAAGTATCCGCAGGACCCGCGACACTACGAGGTGGCGCTCGACCGTGTCTTTTTCCTCAAAAGTGCCGAGAACATCTCCGACGAGGAGTCCGCCAAGACGCTCCACGAGGCCGCCGAGTCTCCTAAATCCTCGCTCAACGCGCGCCACCGCGCCCGGGGCGTCTTGCTCCAGGACGACCTGGAAGAGATCGACCCGAGCAAGGGCCTGACGCCCGCGCTCGAAAAGGAAATCTCCGACTACGAGAAGGATTTCCCCGACGACGAGTCCGGCAAGGATCTCGTGCGCTTGCGGGTGCGCCTGCTCCAGGCCACCGCGCCGGACCGGCTCACCGCCACCTTGGAAGGTCTCACCAAAAGTCCCAACAAGGCTTCCGCCGGGGCAGCCCGCGACCAACTCGCCCTGCTCACGCAGCCGCTGGACCTGAAGTTCGACAGCGTCACGGACGGTCAGCCCGTGGACCTCGCCAAGCTGCGCGGCAAGGTGGTGCTGCTGGACTTCTGGGCGACGTGGTGCGGACCGTGCATGGCCAAGCTGCCGGAGATCCAGCAGATCAACGCGAAGTACAAGGATCAGGGGTTCCAGTTGCTTGGCATCTCGCTCGACCAGGACAAGGACGCCCTGCTCAAAACCGTCAGATCCAAGAAGATGGACTGGCCGGAATACTTCGACGGCAAGGGCTGGGAAAACGCGGTCACCATGCGTTTCGGAGTACAGGCCATCCCGGCGGCGTGGCTGGTAGACAAGCAAGGGATTGCCCATTCCGTCGGCGAGGATGACGACCTCGACGCAGAAATCGCCAAGCTCATCGCCGACAAACCCGCACCAGACGCTGCGGGCACGAAATAATACTCGCCTCTTCAAGCCATGACTCCCGACGAACGCAACCTCATCAACGGCCTGTTTGACCGTCTGCGCCAAGCGGACACCAACGCCCCCGCCAAGGACCGTGAGGCGGAAGACTTCATCCGCCAACTCACAGCACAAGTGCCGAGCGCGGCTTATCTGCTCACGCAGACGACCCTCGTGCAGGAACACGCGCTCACCAACGCGCAAGCCCGCATCGCGGACCTCGAAAAACAACTCACCCAGGCACGTCAGCAGCAGCCCGCAGCTCCCGGTTCTTCGGGCGGCTTCCTGAGCGGGCTGTTCGGTGGTCATTCCTCCACAGCCCCGCCCGCTCCGCAGCCGCAACAGCAAACGCCCCCGCCGATGCCGGTACAGGCGCCGCCCTATCCTTCCACGGTGAACATGGCCCCTTCGGCAGGTGGCGGGTTTTTGAAGAGTGCCCTCGGCACGGCGGCCGGTGTGGCCGGTGGTGCGGCGTTGTTCGAAGGCATCCAGAGCTTGCTCGGGCACAACGCGGGGCCGTTCGGCTCGTTCGGCGGCGTGGGGAGTGGTGGCGGGTTCCTCGGCGGTGGCGGGCGGCCGGAGGTCGTCAACAACTACTACGGCGACACGGCCGGCGAAGGCCGCCACGAGGGCAGCGGCGGCGCGGGCGGTGGCGATTCCGATTACACCAACACCAGCACGGGCGGCGGCGACCTCGGCGATCCGATTCCACAAGGCGGGGCCGACCAGCCTGCCAACCCTGGTTATGAGGACGCTCGCTACGACGGCGGCAGCAACCTCGACACGAGCAACCCGTTCGACAAGCCTGTGGACGACCAGAGCTTCCTCGGGACGAACGACGGGAGTTCGCTGGACAACAACTACGATACGGACAACACCGACGCGAGCAGCAGCGACTTCGTCGGTGGCGATAACGACGACAGCAACAGCGGCCTCGCCTGACGCTGTATCTACGCGGTCAGACTGATCCTAAACGAAAAAGGCCGCCTCTTACGGGGTGGCCTTTTTCATTTTTGAAGAGTGGGATTATTTCTTGAGCGAAGCCATGTCGATGACAAAGCGGTACTTCACGTCCGACTTGATCATGCGTTCGTAGGCATCCTCGATGTAGTCCATCTTGATCATCTCCACGTCCGAGACGATCCCGTGCTCGCCGCAGAATTCGAGCATCTCCTGGGTTTCGGGAACGCCTCCGATGCACGATCCAGCGAAGTTACGGCGCGGGATGATCATGTTGAAGGTGTTGATCGCCAGCGGTTCCGGCGGCAGGCCGACCTGGCAGAGCGTGCTGTCGATCTTGAGCAGCGCCAAGTAGGCGTTGATGTCGTGCGGGGCCGAGACGGTGTCGAGGATGAAGTCGAAGCTCGTCGCGTGCTTCTTCATCTCATCTTCGTTCTTGGAGATGACGACCTCGTCCGCGCCGAGCTTCTTGCCGTCCTCTACCTTGCCCGCCGAGGTCGTGAAGAGCACCGTGTGCGCGCCGAGCGCGTGGGCGAACTTGACGCCCATGTGCCCCAGGCCGCCCAAGCCGACGATACCGACCTTTTTGCCCGGGCCTGCGCCCCAATGCTTGAGCGGCGAATAGGTCGTGATGCCCGCGCACAGCAGCGGCGCGACCGCCTTGAGGTCGAGGCTCTGCGGGACGTGGTACACGAACTCCTGCTCCACGGTGACGTTCGTCGAGTAACCGCCGAAGGTGTGGCCGCCCGACTTCTTGTCCTCGCTGTTGTACGTGCCCGTGAAGCCGTTCAGGCAATACTGCTGGAGCCCAGCCTGGCACGAAGTGCAGGTGCGGCAGGAATCTACCATGACGCCGACGGCCACGGTTTCGCCTTCTTTGAACTTCTTGACCTCCGGGCCGACGCTCGTCACGCGTCCGACGATCTCGTGACCGGGCACGCACGGGTACAGCGATCCCGCCCACTCGCCGCGCGCGGTGTGCAGGTCGGAGTGGCAGACGCCGCAATAGAGAATTTCCAAGGCGACATCGTTCGCGCCGGGCTCGCGCCGTGAGATGGAGAAGGGTGCCAAGCGGTCCTTGGCGCTTTGAGCCGCGTAAGCTTTGGTTGGTTGAGTAGTCATTCTAACTGAAAGAATCGCCCATCATTTCCCCGGCGGCCGGGAGTTTTCCGGCCACGCGCCGCCGATGGCGCGCACGAGCGAGATCGTCGACGCGAACCGGGCGTCGAGCGTCTGCACGCGGTTAAGTTCCGCGCCGAGGAGCGAACGTTGCGCGTCCACGACATCGAAATAGTTCGTCGCGCCTTCGATGTAGCGTTTCTGCGATAGCCCGAGCACCTGCCCCGCGTCGTCGGCCGCACGCCGCCGGGCGTCGGCCTGGGCGGCGCGGCGTTGCAGGTCGGAAAGCGCCGTCTCGACTTCCTTGTACGCCGTGATCGCCGTCGCGCGGTACGCTGCCAGCGCCCCGTCGCGCCGGGCCTTGGCCGCGCGCAGGTCGGCCTCGTTGCGCCCGCCCTCGAAAATTGGGACGTGGATGCGTCCGAGCACGGAGAGCGCGCGGCTCTCGGTGTCAAAGAGCTTGTCGGCGTCCGCGCTCTCGAACCCGGCGTTGCCCTCGATGTTGAACGTCGGCAAAAACTGCGCCCGCGCCACGCTGATGTTTTCGGTGGCGGCGGTGAGGCTGCGCTCGGCTTCCACGAGGTCGGGGCGGCGGGATAAGAGCTGCATCGGCACGCCCGCCGGCACAGTTGGCAGCGGACTCTCTTCCAACGGGCGCGCCGGCACGTGGAACGTGCTCGCTGGCTGGCCGCAGAGCGCGGCGAGGTTGTTCTCGGATTCCGCGCGCTGGCGGGCGACTTCCTCGGCGTCGGCTTGGGTATTGTCGAGTTCGACCTTCGCGCGGGCGAGGTCCGACGGCCCGGCCACGCCGGCGCTGAACCGCTCCTGGCTCAAGCGCACCGCGTCGCGCCGCAGGTCGAGGTTGCGCCGCAGGACGCCCGCCTCCGAGTCGAGCGCGCGCAAGGCGAAGTAGTCCGTCGCCACCTCGGCGCTCAGACCCAGCGCGACCGCTCGCCGGTCCGCCTCGACGGCCTGCGCGTTGGCCTTGGCGCTCGCGTAGTTGTGGCGGATCCGGCCGAACACGTCGATCTCGTAGGAGACGGTCAGCGGGGCCTGGAAGTCGTTGTACGTCGCCGAAAGCTCCCGGCTGGCGAACGCCGGCACCGCCCCGTTGCCCCCGCCCTGGCCGACCAGCGCGCCGAAGGCCCCGGCGTTGCCGACGAGTTGCGCGCGCAGGGTGGGTCCGGTGTTCGTCGTGCGGAAGCGCGAGGCGAGGAGGTTGGATTCCACCGTGGGGTAGAAGCTCGCGCCCGCGGTGCGCGTGCCTTGCCGCGCCTCGTCGATGCGCGCGACCGTGCGGGCGAGGTCCTGGTTGGACGTGGTGGCCTGGCGTTCCAGGGCGTCGAGCGTCGCGTCGTGGAAGACGTTCCACCACGGCGCGGTCGAGAGCGCGTCGCCCGGCTGGTTGGGGTCGACCGGCAGCGGCCGAGCGGCGGGGGCATTCTTGAAGCGCGCGGGCGCTTCGACAGGCGGCGGGGTCGGCTTCGGTGCGGCGTGCGCCGGGAGGATGGCCACCAGCCACACGGAGACGCCGCAAAAGAGGATTCTCATTCAGCGCACCCGCACGTTGACCACCGACGACAACCCCGGGCGGATGCGCGCCTCGTAGCCGCGCACGCTGTCGCGGTCCAGCACGATCTTGACCGGCACGCGCTGCACGACCTTGGTGAAGTTCCCCGTCGCGTTGTCCGGCGGCAGCAGCGCGAACTGCGCGCCCGTCGCCGGCGAGATGCTGTCGAGCTTGCCCGTGAACTCGTGCCCATCAATGGCGTCGATGGTCACCGTCACCGGCTGCTTGTCGTGCATCCGGGCGAGCTGGGTTTCCTTGAAGTTGGCGACGATCCACAGGTCGGGTTCCACCAACGCGAAGAGCGCCTGCCCGGCCTGCACGCGGTTGCCGCTCTCGACGTTCTTGTTGCCGATGCGGCCGTCCGTCGGCGCGGTGAGCGTCGTGTACGAAAGCTCGCGTTCCGCGTCGCGCACGGCGGCGTCGCTGGCCTGGACGTTCGCCTGCGCGGCCTGTTGCGCGGCCTGCGCGCTCTCGACCTGCGCGCGCGTGGCGACGATGTTGGAGTTCACCCCGGCGAGGTCGGCCCTGGCGGCGTTGAGCGCGGCCTGCGCCCCGTCGAGCCGACCCTTGTTCGTATCGACCTCGCTCTTGGCGATGGCTTGCTTGTCGTTGTTGAAGAGCCGGGAGCTGCGGGTGTAATCGACGTTCGCCGTGTCGAGCGCCGCCTGGGCACGGTCCACCTGCGCCTGCGCCTGTTCGGACTGCGCTTGGGTTTGCGTCACCGTCGCCTGCGACTGAGCGACGGCGGCTTGGGCGCGGCTTGCCTCCGCCTTCGCCTGCGCGAACATCGCCTGCGCGCGGTGCAGCGCGATTTCGTATTCGAGCGGGTCGATGCGGGCGAGGACGGTCCCGGCCTGGACGGTCTGGTTGTCGTCGACGAGCACTTCGGTCACCGCCCCGGACACCCGCAGGCTGACCTGGTGAACATGGCCGTTGACGTACGCGTCGTCGGTTTCCTCGAAGTTGTACGCGTGCCACGCGAACCGCGCGACCCACCACAACGCTCCCGCCACGAGCAACAACATGACGGCGCGGAACACCGGGCCGCGGCGCTTCTTGGCAGCCGGCGGCGCGGCGTTGCCCGAGACCGGCGCGGGCGCGGTGTCGGGCAGCGGGCGGTCCGTGCGCGCGGTGGGCGGCGGCGGGTCTTCGACGGCGATGTTAGAAGAGGAGTTAGCCATAAGAGATTCGTCAATGTGCGGAGGCTGCGGCTTCACCGGCGGCCCGGCTGGGACGACCGCCGAGCAGGAAGAGCAGCGGCAGCGACAGCACGAACGCCACCACGACGTAGGAGAAGATGTCCGAGTAGGCGATGAGCGCGGAGTTGCCGTTGATGATGCCGTCGATCACGCCCATCGCGCGGTGGCGCGCGGCGGCGAAATCCCCGTTGCCCGCGGCGAACCCGGCCGTCAGCGCGTTGATGCGGTCCACCGCCGGCTGGTGGTAGAGCGTGACGTGGCTGACCAGCACGGCGCGGTGCGCAGCCATGCGGCGCGTGACCATCGTGGTGATGAGCGCGATGCCGATGGACGAGCCCATCTGCCGGCTCAGGCTGTATAAGCCCGAGCCGGCAGCGATCTCGTTCTTGGGCAACGGACCGAGAGCGGCAAGGCTCAGCGGCATGAACATCATCACCGAGCCGACGGCACGCAGGATCAGCGGCCAGAAAATGTTTTGTTCGCCCGTGCTGGGGTTCAGCCCCATGAGCAGCCAGCCGACGGCGGCGGTCATCAAGGCACCGATGGCGATCATCAGGCGCGGGTCGAACTTCGAGAGCAGCCGACCGTAGAGGATCATCGTCACCGCCGAGGCGAGCGCCCCCGGCACCTGCAAGACCCCGCTCTGGGTCGGCGTGTAGTGGAGGTACTCCTGCACGAAGACCGGGATGGCAAACATGATCCCATAGATGCCCATGCCGAGGATGCCCGAGTACAGGCTGCCGCCGACCATGCAGCCGTGGCGCAGCACGCGCAGGTCCACGGCCGGCTTGTCCACGCGCAGTTCCCACCAGATGAAGAGCGCCACCCCGAAGAAGGCCAGCGCGGCCATCAGTCGGATGAAGTCCGAGCCGAACCAGTCGTCCTGCTGCCCTTCCTCCAGGAAGGTCTGGAAGGAAGCTAACCCCACGGCGAGCAGACCGATGCCGGTCCAATCCACGGTGCCGGTGCGGTTGAGCTTTTCGGATTCGTCGGCGGGGAAAAACGTCGTGCACGCGAGCACGGCGAGGATGCCGAAGGGCACGTTGATGAAGAAAATCCACCGCCAGCCCATCTGGTCGGTCAGCCAGCCGCCGAGCACCGGACCCAACGCCGGACCGGCGATGACGCCCAACCCGAAGATAGCTTGGGCCGCGCCGCGCTCGGCGGGCGCGAAGGACTCGAACACCACCGACTGCGCCTTGGCGAGCAGTCCGCCGCCGGCGAGCCCCTGCAACACACGCGCGGCGATGAGGAAGCCGAGGTTCGGCGACAATCCGCACAGCACGCTCGACGCCGTGAAGCCCACCAGCGAGAACACGAAGTAGTTCTTGCGCCCGAAGCGGTCCCCGAGCCACGCGGAGAGCGGGATGATGACCACGTTCGCGCACGCGTACGCCGTGGACACCCAACCGGCCTCCGAGAGCGTCGCGCCGAGATTGCCGCGGATGTCGGGCAGAGCGACGTTGGTGATGCTCGTGTCGATGACTTCCAAGATCGCGCCCAGGGAGGCGGCGAGCGTGATGATCCACTTGAGGGTGCCGCGCGCGAGCAGCCGCGCGGCCAGCGGGCCGAGCAGCCGCGGATCGGAACCGTAGAGTTGGGCGGAGGCGGCCATCAGGGTTGGCGGAGGGAGCGGGTTTTCGCCGAAGCACGGCGACGGGTTTCAATGCCGCGGACGAACACGTCCACGCACGTCTCCCGGTAGAGGTCGCCGGGATAGTCGGGGCAGTACGGTGAGGCGCGGCGCAGGACCTCTGTGAAGATCATGCTGCCGAACACGTCGGCGGCCACGCGGGGCTCGACCCCAGGGCGCAGGAGGCCGCGCTGGTGGGCGGACTCGATGGCGGCGAGGAGTTCGGCCTTGAGCGGGGTGAAGATCCCCTTGAACGCGCGGACCTCGTGTTCGCGGTGACGGTAGCTCGCGCCGATGAGCGTGCGGATGAAGGGCAGGTTGCTCTCCAGCAGTTCGCCGTAGCGTTGCGCGAAGCGCCCGAGGCTCGCGCGCAGGCTGCCGCCCCCGGCGCGCCGGACGGCCGACAGGCCGGGCGCGGCGAACGTCTCCTCCTGCCGGTCGAAGGTGCGGCGCACGACCTCGGACAGGAGATTGTCCTTGGTCTGGAAATGGCGGAAGAGCGTGACCTCATTGACCTTCGCTTCTCGGGCGATTTCGCGCGTCGTCGCGCCTTCGAGCCCGTTGCGGGCGAACACGCGCGCCGCCGCGTCGAGCAGACGCTGGCGGGTGCCAGCGACAACGGGTTTGACGGGACGGACGCTCATGCAAGTATGTACTTACATACTTGCAAAAGATCAGTCCTGCAAGTGTGTTTGCCGATGCGCTCCCTTCTCCTCGCCGTCGCGTTCGCTGTCCTCCTCCCGCAAGCGCAGGCGGCCGACCCCAAACCGCTCACGGCCGTCAGCTTCGCGGAGATCGCCGCGAACACCGACGCGCTCCTCAAAGGCAAGTCTCCCTCGCCCACCACGTTCAACCTCTTCAAGACCTACGACAACGCCACCCACACCTACGTGCGCAACCCGGAGTGCGTCGCCGCCGGGCTCGACCTCACGTGCGTCTCGGTCGCCAACTCCGCCAACGCCGACGGCACCGGCGGCAACCGCGGCTGCGTGACGATGATCACCCCGCTCCACGGTGTCACGAACGCCCACTTCGGGCAGCCCAACGGCTATGGGGTCGTCCACTCCTTCGTGGACCGCACGAACACCGTCCACGCTCGTCGGATCGTCGCGGGTGCGCCGGTCGGTGGGACCGATCTGGCGCTGATCACGTTCGACTCGCCCCTACCCGCGTCCGTGCGGCCGGCGGGGCTCCTGCCC